>NZ_VSRN01000001.1:4182512-4486515 GCF_008369915.1 Dyadobacter sp. UC 10
TTTTATGTACCCAGATGATCTTCAATGCCGTACAGCGCTGTCCGTTGAAGGAGAGCGAGCCGGTGATGATTTCCTTTACAGCCAGATCAATATCCGCGTTAGGTGTAACTATTGCAGCGTTTTTAGCATCCAGCCCCAGTACTGCGCGCAGCCTGTTGACTTTCGGGTGTTGTTTTTTCAATTCGTTGGCCACTTTGCTCGACCCGATGAGCGTAAGCACATTGATCTTGCCGGAGTGCATCAAGCCAGGCACGATCGTGTTTCCTCTTCCGTAAATGATATTGACAACCCCTTTTGGGAAACAGTCCCTGAAAGCTTCCTGCAATGGATAATGCAGCAGCGTACCGAATTTCGGAGGTTTAAAAAGAATAGTATTGCCCATGATCAGGGCAGGTATCAGCGTTGTAAAAGTTTCGTTAAGGGGATAATTGAAAGGGCCCATGCAAAGCACAACTCCCAGCGGCGAGCGCCTTACCTGTGCGGCAATACCGTCGACAATATCGAAACCTGACGAATCCCTGTCAAGGTTTTTGAGGGAGTCGATGGTTGCATAAATGTATTCAACGGTCCGGTCAAATTCTTTCACGGAGTCGGCAAAAGACTTACCGATCTCCCACATGATCAGTTTCACAATAATATCCTTCTGCTCGATCATTTTGCCGGTAAACTGCTCCACGCAATGGATTCTTTCCGCAACTCCCATGGTAGGCCATTCTCCCCGTCCGTTGTTGTAAGCTGCTACTGCGGCATTGAGGGATTCTTCCGCTTCGACAGCCGTGCAAACCGGATAGCTGCCGATCAGTTTTCGTTGCAGCCCGTTTTCTGTTTTAATACAAACAGGCGAATACACTTCGTGGACAGGACCATTCCAGGGTTTCATGATACCATTGCTGAGGTATTCGCGCTGGTGAACGAGCTCGGGCAGGCTGAACTCATGCGGAACGTCTTTCTCTTCGACGAAGATGTTTTTTAATGCGGCGTTGAAATCCATTTGTGCTGGCTGAAAATAATGTGATGGTCTTGGTTGAATAATGATTAAAAACAACGGATCGTTCCCGTCAAAATGACTTGACGAGTGATATTGCAACCTAACCTTACCCCAGTTCAGTATTTCGCCGACTGCGCTGCATTGCTCAGGCCGGCGCAGTGGCCAGTGTGTTCTTTCTGCCCATTTTAAGGAAGCGGGTGATCAGGAAGCCGGAAGCCAGGGTAAGGCCCAGGATTAATCCGAGCCACATGCCAGAGGCACCCATATTAAAGTGAAATGCAAGCAGATACCCGACAGGTATACCGATGACCCAATATGCAATTCCGATCAGCACGGTGGGTGTTTTTACATCTTTGATCCCGCGCAGCAATCCTGCACTGATCGCCTGGGTACTGTCTGATATTTGAAATACTGCGGCAAAAAGCAATAGCAGCGCTGCCAGTTCCACCACTTGCGGCTCCTGGTTGAATGCAACCGGCAATACGTTCCGGAAGATGACAAACAGTGTTGCGCAGATGGTACCGTAGATAAGGGCGGTCAGGATCGTACTTTTTCCGATTACGATGATCTTGAACCAGTCTGTGCGGCCGAGCGCGTTACTTACCCGTATCGAACCTGCCTGCGCAAGGCCCATGGATACCATGAAAGTGAAAGAGGCGCAGTTAAGCGCTATCTGGTGTGCGGCCTGCGAAACGGCGCCCAGGGTACCAATGATAATGCCCGAAACAGCGAATGCGCCGGCTTCCATACCGATCTGCATACTGCTGGGTACGCCTATATGCAGCAGCTCTCGCAAAGTTTTGGTTTTGAGTTTCCACTGGTTTTGACGCACTGCGATGTACCTGGCAAAGGTTTTATGGCTGAGTACCACATAACCCAAAGCAAGGAACATGCAACTGCGCGTGATCAGCGTTGCCCAGCCTGCGCCTTCCAGCTCAAGCCGGGGAAAACCCCAGTTGCCGTAGATCAGCAGCCAGTTCAGCACGATGTTCAGCGGCATTCCGGCCAGGGAGAAGATCATTGCCGTGCGGGTGTATTCAAGCCCATCGGCAAACTGCTTCAAGGTCATGAAAAGCAGCATCGGAATAATCGAAAGACCCATTAACTTCATAAATGGAAGCGCAAGTTCGACTACATAGGGATCCTGGCCCAGGTGATACAGTACATTTTTACCAGATACCAGTGAAAATGAAATCAACAGCGCGGTAACCGTGCACAGTATGAAGCCGTTATACAGATAGTGCGATACCTGCTGGGCATCCTGCTTTCCGTTGGCGAGCGATACCATTTGTGACACGGAGATCGTCATGCCGATCCCGATTACGAAGGGAATGTTCATCGCATTGATAACGAGTGCGGCGGCTGCCAGGTGCTTGTAGCTGATCGCACCCACCATCGCACTGTCGATCAGGTGAAGCGCCATTTGCGCCAGCTCACCGATAATAATTGGAAATGCTAATCTTAAAGTTTGTGATGCTTCTTCTTTCATGGCTTTTGTGGATACGCTAAAAAGGTTGCAAAGTTACGAATTAAGAGTTCAGAGTGAGGGATATTTGACTCTAATATCTGCCCGGTTAGAGTAAATCAGCCCGGCAAAACGGTTTCTATTGATAGCAAAATCAGGGCAATTATCTATTGAAAAATATTACAAAAACAGAATGAGTATCAGGAGAAGTTTAGCGGCAGGGATTTTAATTTTCCTGATTTCGGGTGCGAATATGGTATCTGCGCAGCGTGGAGGGAAATTGAAGGTTGTTGGTAAAATTATTGACAGTCAGAGTAACAGCCCGCTGGGGTATGCCAGTATCAGGCTCTTTAAGACGGCTGATAGTTCTTTTGTGAGCGGCGCGATCACAGACGAGACAGGCGGATTTATCGTAGATATCGCGGCAGGTAACTATTATGCGCTGTCCGAATTTATCGGTTACAAAGCACAGGTTACGCCGGGTATCACACTGAACGCTTCCAATTCTCCCATGGATTTAGGATTAATCAAAGTAAGCGCGTCTGCGCGGACACTTGATGAAGTGACTGTCCAGGCGGAGAAAAGCTCGATGGAGTTGTCGTTGGACAAAAAGGTATTCAATGTGGGTAAAGACCTGGCAAATGCAGGTGGGACGGCGGTGGATATCCTCACAAATGTGCCTTCCGTGGCTGTGGACGTGGAAGGGAATGTGAGTCTGCGCGGAAGCGGGAATGTACGTATACTGATTGACGGTAAGCCTTCGGGATTGGTGAGCATCAAGGGCGCAAGCGGCTTGCAGCAGTTGCAGGGTAGCATGATCGAGCGGGTGGAAATTATAACAAATCCATCAGCGCGCTACGAAGCTGAAGGGATGGGCGGGGTTATTAATATTGTTTTAAAGAAAGAACGGAAAGAGGGGATCAATGGGTCTTTTGATATAATCACAGGTCACCCTACCAACTATGGCGCTGCTGCCAATGTAAATTACCGGCGTAAAAACCTGAACTTTTTCATCAATTACACGATGTCTTACCGCAATACACCCGGAAAGAACTTCGTGTACCAGGAGCTGTACCGCAACGATTCCACATTTATTATGGAGCGGGATATGAAGAGCAATCTCAAAGGTATGGCCAATAGCGCCAGGGGAGGAATTGATTTTTATTTTAACCCCAAAAATATCCTGACAGGGGCCTATACATGGCGTACGAGCAAGGGGAAGCGATTTTCGACGCTCAATTACAGGGATTATATCGGCAGTACCAACAATCTGACCAGTTACACGGTTCGAACCCAGGATGAAACAGAAACCGAACCAAACTCAGAATATTCAATCACATATAAGAAAACATTTGACAGGAAAGGACAGGAATTTACCGCTGA
Organism: Dyadobacter sp. UC 10; assembly: GCF_008369915.1. Taxonomy (NCBI): domain Bacteria; kingdom Pseudomonadati; phylum Bacteroidota; class Cytophagia; order Cytophagales; family Spirosomataceae; genus Dyadobacter; species Dyadobacter aurulentus. The sequence continues at coordinate 4,186,349 of NZ_VSRN01000001.1, forward strand.
TGTGCGCTACCTCGATAACTGGGAGAATTCGGATCAGTATTACAATGAAAATGTATTCGACCCGGACGGAAGTCCCTCCGGGATCCCTCCGCTTTTACAGCGGGCTGTGAACTATGAAACGGAGAAGCAGCTGCTTTTCCAGGCCGATTACGTGCATCCCTTTGCCAAAGACGGTAAGTTTGAAGCAGGTGCACGAAGCAGCTCGCGGGACATGACCAATGATTATGCCGTGACGCAGCGGGCCGAGGATGGCGGCTGGATCATGCTGCCGAACCTTACCAACGATTTTCTTTATGAAGAGAACATCAATGCGGTGTATGGGATTGTTGGTAACAAAACCGGGAAATTTTCTTACCAGGCCGGTTTGCGGGCGGAGTGGACGGGTGTTACCACGGAATTGAAGCAGACCAGCGAAGTGAATAAAAGACGCTATGCCAACCTTTTTCCCAGCGTACATGTGACTTATGACTTTGCCAAGCAGAATGCATTTCAGCTCAGTTTCAGCCGCCGCGTACGTCGCCCGCAGTACAATGACCTCAGCCCGTTTGCGACTTACAGCGACAACAGGAACTACTGGAGCGGTAACCCCGATCTCAATCCGGAATTTACGAATGCATTCGAACTGGGGCACATTAAATACATGTCGAAAGGCTCGCTGACATCCTCCTTGTATTACCGGCATACGAACGGGAAAATTACGAGTATCAGGAATGTCCAGGAAGACGGGAGCTCCTACACCCGGCCTGAAAACCTGGGCACGGAAGATGCATACGGGGCTGAATTTACGAGCTCTTTTAATCCTTATACCTGGTGGAAGATAGATAACAGCGTGAATTTTTTCAGGGCAATCACAGATGGTGCGAATGTGGACCAGACTTTCCAAAGTGACACGTACAGCTGGTTTGTAAGAATGATGTCCAGGTTTACATTATGGAAGACAACGGACGTGCAATTCAGAGGGAATTATGAGGCGCCCCAGCAAACACCGCAGGGGAGGAGAAAGGCGCTCGCTACACTGGACCTGGCGGCTACCCGGGACATTCTGAAAAACAATGCTACGCTGACACTCAGTGTGATAGATGTGTTCAACTCACGCCGGTTCCGGTCTGTCACGGAAGGGTTTAACTTTTATGCTAGAAACAGTTCGCAGGGAAGGTTACGCCAGGTAAACCTTACTTTAAACTACCGTTTGCACCAGGCCAAAAAGAAACCAAAGGAGTCACTGGAAGGGGAATTTTAGAGGGGTGTGTTTCATTTGAAAGCTTTATTTGACTAACTTGTATGTGATTCAGAGATTGTTAGCCTGATGATCAAAGCCTGTTTTGGGGAATGTGTTGAGCAACGATTATGTTATCTGTAATAATCCTTAATTTTGAACTATGAGCGCAAAAGCAAATAAATCAATATTTCTGGCAGATGACGATGCAGACGATTGCATGCTGTTTGAGGATGCACTGAGAGAGGTAAGCAATTCGACAGAACTGTTTACTGCCAATGATGGCGTTGAACTGATCAATCTCATGGAAACGACCGTTCCGCCTCCGCCGGACGTCATATTCCTGGACCTGAATATGCCCAGGAAAAATGGTTTCGAGTGTTTAGAGCAGATCAGGAAAACCAAGGCCTGGGAGTCAATACCCGTCGTTATTTTCTCGACAACAGGACAGGAAGAGATGGTCAGAAGGGTCTATCAGGGTGGTGCAAATTTTTTCATCAGGAAACCTGGCTCTTTTCCCAAACTGAAACAGGCCATCAAGCAGGTTCTCGATATCGACTGGAATAAGCACAACTGGAAGCTGGTTCCTGAGAATTTTCACTATCAATATTAATCCACTCCGTTTGTTCACTGTTTAAATTTGTAAAATACATCTTCGGACAAAATTGGTGAACAATTCAAGCGAACCTTCAAACTCCGGCAATAAAAATCTTGACAGCCGGGAGAATGGGAACAAGCAATCAGACCATAGCGAAAGCCGGTTCAGAGATACCATGAAGCAGGCTCCGGTAGGAATAACAATCCTGCGCGGAAAAACTTTTTTGGTTGAAATGGCCAATGATTCGTACCTGAACATAGTCGCACGCTCCGAAGACGAACTGGTCGGAAAGCTTCTTTTCGACGCCCTGCCTGAAGTGCAGGAATACGTGGAGCCTATCCTTAATAACGTACTAGAAACAGGAGAACCCTTTCATGGCGATGAGTTCGAAGTAACGCTCCGGCGACTCGGCAAGACAGAGCAATGCTATTTCAATTTCATATACAAGCCCCTGGTTGAGCCCTCTGGTGAAATTTCGGGTATTATCGTGGTGGCTACGGAGGTAACCCAGCAGGTTCTGTCAAAACAAAAACTGCAAAGGAGCGAAAATCAGTTCCGAAACCTGGTAACCCAGTCCCAGTTTGCCAAGGCGATTTTCAAAGGCAAGGATTTCGTGATCAGTATCGCGAATGAAACGATGTTGAAGGATTTGTGGAGACGGGCGGAGAAGGACGTAGTCGGCCGAAAATTGTTCGATGTATTTCCGGAACTGGAACAACAGAAGTTTGGCGCGGCACTGAAAAACGTATTTGAAACCGGTAAGATCTACAGAGAAAATGAAGCCGTCGCTTTCGTAGACGGGCCGGATGGAACGCGGACCTTTTATCTCGATTACCAATATGCCCCGATATTCGAGCTAGACGGGAAAGTGGGCGCAATTATGGTATCAGCTAATGATGTGACGGAAAAGGTGAAATTTCGTCAGCAGATTTCAGACGCGGCTGACCGGCTTTCCCTGGCGACCGATGGTACCAAGCTAGCTACCTGGGATCTGAACCTGCAAACGAAAGACATTATCTATTCCGGTCGCCTGGCTACCTTATTCGGGTATGATGAGTATAAACTGCTGACCCACGCGGAATTGAGGGACCACGTGCATCCCGACGACAGGTTTTCCATTGTTGAAAAAGCGTTTGAGCAAGCTCTGAAAACAGGCAGTTACTATTACGAAGCCAGGGTAATTCACCCGGATAAATCTATTCACTGGATCAGAACGCAAGGGAAGGTACTTTATCAGGACAACCATATTCCCCATCGCATGCTGGGTACCATGATGGACATTACCGACCGCAAAGAGTCGGAACTCGCGCTGAAAACCAGTGAGGGCAAATTCAGGACACTGGCAGATTCGATGCCCCAGTTTGTCTGGACCGGTGACCGGGAGGGAAATCTAAATTACTTTAATAAATCTGTCTACGACTATACCGGGCTTACCCCTGCCGAAATGCACAAGCATTTATGGCGGCATATTGTGCATCCCGACGATCTGAAAGAAAACACACGCCTTTGGAACATTTCTATCGAAAATGGGACTGATTTTGTGCGGGAGCATCGTTTGAGAAGGTTTGACGGTGAATTCAGATGGAAGTTGAGCCGGGCGATCCCTCAAAGAAATCCGGATGGAACCATTATGATGTGGGTCGGTACGAGCACGGATATTCATGAGAGCAAGCTTTTTATAGATCAACTTGAAACTAAGGTCCAGCAGCGTACCAAAGAATTGACGGTTGCCAATAACGAACTGATCAAGACGAACATGGAGCTTGCCCAGTTTGCCTACGTAGCAAGTCACGATTTACAGGAGCCGCTCCGGAAAATCCAGACTTTTGCTACGCGTATCCTGGAAACGGAGCTGGGGAATCTGTCCGAAAAAGGAAGGGATTACTTCAACAGAATGCAGGCATCATCGGCCCGCATGCAGCAGCTGATCGTAGATCTCCTGGCGTTTTCACGTGCCAATGCGATTGAAAAGCATTTTGAAAAAACTGATTTAAACGAAGTGCTGAAAATTGCACAGGAACAACTTGCGGAGGTAATCCTGCAAAAGAACGCAGTAATAAAGAGTGACGTCTTGCCCCACCAAAATGTGATCGTGTACCAGTTCGAGCAGCTTTTTACCAACATTATTGCCAATGCGCTGAAATTTGTAAGACCGGGGGAAAGGCCAATTATAGAGATCAAAACCGGACAGATCGCGGGGCATCTGATTCCACTTTCTGAGGCAGACTCAGGTCTGAATTACACATACATTTCGTTTTCCGACAATGGCATCGGGTTTGATCAGCAATTCAAGGACCGCATTTTTCAGGTATTCCAGCGATTGCATGGCAGAAGTTCTTATGACGGGACGGGCATTGGTCTGGCGATTTGTAAGAAGATTGTTGAAAACCATAAAGGTCTGCTCGACGCCATAGGGAAACCTGGTATTGGGGCTACCTTCATCATTTATCTACCGGAAGCGCATTAAGTATCCTTATCTGTGTTTTCAATGACTCCTATTTGCTTTTTGTTTTGGTAGGTAATTGCAATGCCCACCAGGATCACGACCCCGCCGATTATCATTTGCAGTGTAATTTTTTCGCCAATAAATATCCAGGCAAACAACCCGCTCACAACCGCCTGACTTAGCAGGCTGAGTGACACCCGCTTGGCATCCATTTTCTGTACTGCATAATTGAGAGCCAGCCACCCGATCAGCTGGCAAATCAGTCCTTGTATTACGAAAATACTCCATATTTCTGGTTCGAAACCGGAGATTGGCTGTCCGAAGAAAATACAGATCAGAAAAAGATAAATACTTGAAGCGGCCATATTGACCGTCATAAAAGTCACGATATCCACTTTGTCGAGCACTGATTTGCTTAAAATCATGTACGCCGCATACAGCACACCCGACAGCATTGCCAGGCCAAATCCGGCATCCAGTTTCATTTCCAGAAAATGATCAAACCCGATCAGGATGACAATACCTGCCAGGGCTACGACCGTTCCTGCCCAAAAAGTAGCTCTTGGTTTATCCGGCAGGAACAGGAATGACCAGACGCCTACCCAAACAGGGGAAAGATTGGCGAGCAAAGTGGCTTGTGTTACATTGGAAAGTGTTATCGATAAATTCCAGACTGCTATATCGGAGGCAAAAATGATCCCGCAAAGAATGATCGGCAGCCAGAGCGCACGGGCAGGCCAGGTGAATTTTTTTGTAAAAAAGACGTAGGGAAGTATCAGTAAAAAACCGAAAAACATGCGATAGAAGGCAGAGGTAATACCGGATACCGGTGCCCATTTCACGAGAACAGGGAAAATACTGATGCTGATCAGGCCTACGATAAGTGCTACTCTGGGATTCAACATAAATGAATAAATTCACACCAAAGATAAACAATCGTAAACCTGTGGTATTAAGGGATATTGACCGATTTTTCTGGGAGAAGCCTGAACCGGCAAAAAGTTGTTTAAATGCACTCAGGCATTACATTCTCGCATTTGATCCCGAGATCACGGAGGTATGGAGATATAGCATGCCGTTTTACCTGCTGCGTGGAAAAAGGATCTGCTATATCTGGACCGAAAAAAGGACGGGCAGGCCGTATCTGGGAATAGTGGACGGCAAATTGGTGGACCATCCGCAGCTACTCGCAGAAAAACGATCGCGTATGAAGATCTTTCTGATCGAACCCGCCGAAGACCTGCCCGTGGATACGCTACGTGAGATTTTACAAATGGCGATCTCGCTCCGGTAGTTTTTAATGCTGACTGCGTGCCTCGGACTTTGACGTCGCGGGCTTGGCGCGATCATATTGAATAGGCCAGGTAATGTCTTCACCCAGTTCATGCGCAGCGTGCAGTGGAAAATAGGGGTCACGCAAGAGCTCACGGGCCATAACAATCAGGTCAGCCTCGTTGTTCTGTAATATTTCCTCTGCCTGCGCAGCTTCTGTAATCAGTCCGACGGCACCAGTGATAGCACCGGTCTCTCTTTTTATTTTGGCTGAAAATGGTACCTGGTAAGACGGCCCAATCGGTATTTTCGCATTTGATACCAAACCGCCGGACGAAACATCAATCAGTGCCACGCCTTTTTCTTTCAATATCGCAGACAGCCTGGTCGATTGCGCCTCATCCCAGCCATTTTCCGCCCAGTCTGTCGCTGATATCCGCACAAAAATGGGCAGGTCTTGCGGCCATACCTTTTGCACTGATTCCAGAATTTCCAACAAAAAGCGTATCCTATTCTCGAAGCCGCCACCATATTGATCGTTCCGCTGGTTACTAAGCGGGGAAAGGAATTGATGGACAAGGTATCCGTGCGCCGCATGGATCTCAATGACTTTGAATCCTGCTTTTAAAGCGCGTTGCGCTGCTTCTGCAAAATCGGAGATTACCTTATTTATTCCGGGCTGGTCGAGTTCAAGCGGGGCGTCTTCGTTGGCATGAAACGCAATAGGAGAGGCACTCAGCGTTTTCCAGCCGCCCTGGTCCAGTGGTACTTGTCCGCGGCCTTTCCAGGCCGGATAGGTGCTGGCTTTCCGGCCCGCGTGGGCAAGTTGTACACCCGGTACCGTGCCCTGGGCTGAAATAAAATCCGTAATCTGCTTTAACTTTTCAATGTGAGCATCTTTCCAGATGCCCAAATCTTCGGGCGAAATTCTTCCTTCGGCAGAAACTGCGGTAGCCTCAGCGATAATCAATGCTGCACCGCCGACCGCGCGGCTTCCCAGGTGAACCAGGTGCCAGTCATTTGCAAACCCGTCGACGGAAGAGTATTGGCACATCGGGGAGACCACAATGCGGTTTTTTAATTCAATGCTTTTTAATGTTATCGGCGTAAAAAGGAGTGATGACATGATGATGTGTTGAACGTACCTATTTAATGATTTTAACGCGGCCTATTTCGCCGCTTTCGAGCCGGACTTTGATACCATGCGTATGAACGGGAGCTTTGGTCAGGATATCCCTGACAATCCCGTGTGTTAATGTCCCGCTGCGCTGGTCCTTTTTCAAAACGATCGCAACCGAAATGCCGGGTTTGATATTCTTTCTTTCTGTTCCTGATAATCCTTCCATTTCAAACACTGGCTGCCTTTATTTTTTGTAAAATTTTAATTTCGTCTATCGTAATCGTGCTGATCAATTCGAAAAGTCCGTTGATGGTTTTCAAATCAGATAACCTTTTCCTCGACGGCGATTGATCTGCCTTTTCAATACCCAGCTCTTTAATTTCCTTTTTCCGCTGCGCAAGCAGCTCGATCAGCTTCTGGTTCTGCGGCAGTGACTCCCTTGCGATTTCGAAGCTGTTGCTTGCTTTGCCTTCTATCACATCTGCTGCGGCAAGCAGCTGTCTGTCTATCTGCCTGATCATCAGTTCAAATTCCATTGAAAATTCGGAATAATCCAGCATCTGCGCATAAGTTGACAGGGACGCGATATAGGATGTAAGCATGTGGCTGGTGGCCACAAACTGGTGGTACTCCTCCATATTCAACTGCTGTCTCTTGGGTTCGGAAAGCATTTTCTGAAAATTGTCGGAAAGGTTGGCCATCGCGATAATGGCATCTTTCCGGCTGATTTTCAGATCATTGATATTGAGTTGCTTGCCGGTAAATTTGGCGGCGACAAGGTCAAAATACCTGCGGTTCGCATCCAGCGCATCTTTTATATACTGATTGATCTGCGAATGTTCCCAAACCGGCAATACGTAAGAAGAAATCACGTAGGCGATCACTGATCCGATAATAGTGTCGATTACCCGATCTTCCAGTACGGATTGAATATGGTTTGGATTCAAAAAATTGAAAGAAAGTATGACGTAAAGCGTAATGGAAGTTGAGGCGATGAAATAGTTGATTTTCAAAAAACTATAAGCCAAGATCATGGCAAGCATCATGAAGATAAAAAGCGCAGTACTGTCCTTGATCAGATATAGCATCAGAAAGCCGGTCGCTACTCCGAGCAACGTACCTCCGATCCTGTGAATGTTCCGCTTTTTGGTGATACTGAATGCAGGTTTCAATATCACAACAATGGTCAGCAATATCCAGTAACCATGTCCGAGCTCGAAAAAAAGAGAGGCTATATATCCGACCAGTAATCCAAGTGTGACCCGTACCGCATGCCGGAAATGACTTGATTTGAGCGAAAGGTTATCAAGTAAAATCCGCGGATGGTATTCCTGTTTGGGGATAAAATTATCTCCCTCGACATTCAAAGAATATCCTTTTCCTACCTCCGCATCGTAGGTAGTGGCGCGGTGCATTTTCTTCACGCGCTCGGTCACGTCCTGTAAGCTGTTGAGGATCTGACGCAGCATGATAAAATCCTCCATATTTTCATGCGTCATTTTGTATTCACGCATCCGCTCAAATGCTTTCTGACATTTGTTGAATGCTTCGTCCAGATCTCGGCGCGGGTGGGAGGCGAAGCCGCTTTGAACTGCTATTCCAATCGTCTGGATCTCTTCCGCCAGCCAGGTAATATATGTTCCGAAAAGCCGGAGCACTTTGGTGTCGTCAAATGCCCGGTGCAGGTTCGAATAGTTTTGCTGAGAATTGAGTATGCGTTCAAAAAGGTCAATGCTGTCAAGGAACATCAGCATCAGGATCCGACTTTTATTGGTCGATTCTGTTACTATCTCACGGGTTTTAAAAAGTATCTCTCTCAGATTTTCATGATTCTCTCTCAAAAGAACCTGCTGGCGTACCATTCTGTTAAACAGTTCGTCATAATCGGGGTTCGCGAAATAATAGTCGGCTTTAATGGACAGCAATTTGCCCAGCTCAATAAAATTTTCTCCCAAAAGCTGCTGGATCAGTTTGTAGGGCAGCAGTTTTTGAAGGATCATAAAAAGTGCGAAATACCATATCCCGCCAGCTGCGAATATCGCAGCAGTACGCAGGACCATATTACCACTGAGGTGATCGTCGATATTAAATACGAACACGAGCAAGGCGATCAATCCAATGCTGTTCACCCGGTTACCGTACACGCCGACCAGGGAGAAAAGCATTCCAAAAACGATGATTTCAATGAAGATGACGAAGTGCAGGTGTCGCAGAAACCCGGTAATGCAGGCGACTACAAAACAGGTAGCAATCGCAACGAGCAATGCATTACGCCTGCGATGATAGGGGCCGGGATTATCCGTCGCCCCGATGATCAGCGTTCCCAGCGGAAATGCAATCATGTCGCTGAGGATGCCGTAATGTTGGAAGATTAGACTTGGTATGATCGCGCCCAGGGTCAGGCGCACTCCCGTCGACAGGTTATGACTAAAAATGAATTTTTTAAATTCGTCGAGGTAATTCATATTATTCTATAAAAATGCCCTTATCGTTAACTGAGGCATATTTTAATTGACTATTGATGAAGTGTTGCAATTAATTTAACAATGATTCTTTATTTTTTACCGCAGTATTTTTTAGCAACATAGACCTGCTTATTTGTACTTGGATCAACCCAAAAACATTTTCCGAGCTTCGTCTGGTAATACATATTGCCGTTAATGGCCATTCCTGTTGCTTTCGCCCGCTTAAACGGATCGTTCGGTTCGCACCCGGTCAATATACCGACAAGTACAAGAAGTAAAAGTTTCGTTTGCATTACCTTATAGGGTCTGTCTAGCAATTACAGCAACAATATCAAAAAATATGGCAACAGGTGAAAATCCATTCGATTTATTGCTAATTGCCATCTACGAAAAAAGGGGCTTTTGGCCCCTGATCTCCACTTTACTTTTCTGTTGATTAAAACATGGCAATTTGAAATCTGATCCGTTTTGTAGTTGCAACCCATTTGCTTGCCCGGCAGGTCGGTAACTTCTCCTGCGCCCGCAGTTTGTCTCAGCTCATTAAAGAATCACCTGGCCCACACTTTTGATAGTCTCCGCCATTACTCGACAACCAGGCGGTGCTCTCGCAATAGTCCCCGTTCTTCAACGGTAATGATGTAAACACCCGCCGGTAGTTGGGCTCTCGTTTTCAGCAGCAGGTTACCGCCCTGAACGCCCTTCTTTTGCAAGGGAAAAGAGCCACCGTCCACATGATAGAAGCCCACCTTCGCCGTTTCAGGTTCGTCCAGGCGAAGCGTAAACTCATCACCGCCAACCACCGGGTTGGGGTATACCCCATAGGGTTCATCGCGGATGACCACTGATATGGCCGGGTATACCGTCTTCTTGCCGCTCAGGTCAGTCTGAGTAAGCCGGTAGTAGCTGGTGCCCTGGTAAGGCAACTGGTCGATGAGCTGGTAATCCTTGCGGGTGCTGCTGTTGGCCGATAGCTCCCCCACCTGGCCCACTTTTTCAAACGCGCGCAGGTCCTTACTGCGCTCAATGAGAAACCCGCCGTTGTCCGATTCAATGGCGGTGGACCAGTTCAGGATCACCTTACGGTTGGGCTGGGCCTTGGCCGTAAAGGAAATCAGGCTGACCGGCAGTGGATCAGCACTGCACACCGATAACCCGCCCGCGGTAGCGACATAAATCATTTGGCCCATCACGTTCACGTCATACACATAATTATTCCTTAGCCCATTGGCGGTAGTCATATTGGTAAAGCTGTTGCCCCCGTCGGTCGAAATCGATAACCCGTTAGCGGTAGCTGCATACACCGTTGACCCCATCACGTACACTGCATTCACATAATCATCCCCCAGCTCATTGGCGGTAGTCCTGTTGGTAAAGCTGTTGCCCCCGTCGGTCGAAATCGATAACCCGTTAGCGGTAGCTGCATACACCGTTGACCCCATCACGTACACTGCATTCACATAATCATCCCCCAGCCCATTGGCGGTAGTCCTGTTGGTAAAGCTGTTGCCCCCGTTGGTCGAAATCGATAACCCGCCAGCGGTAGCTGCGTACACCGTTGACCCCATCACGTACACGGCATTCACACCATCATCCCCCAGCCCATTGGCGGTAGTCCTGTTGGTAAAGCTGTTGCCCCCGTCTGTCGAAATCGATAACCCGCCAGCGGTAGCGGCATACACCGTTGACCCCACCACGTATACTGCACTCACATACTCATGCCCCAGCCCACTGGCGGTAGTCCTGTAGGTAAAGTTGCTGCCCCCGTCGGTCGAAATATATAACCCAAACCCATCTTGGGTTCCGGCATATATCGTCTGGCCCACCGCGTACAAGCCATTCGCATTAAAACCCCCATATCCTGGAATCATTGCGACAAAGTTATTGCGCCCCTCGGGCGAAATATATAAACCGTCATTGGTCCCCGCATACACCGTTTGGTCCTGCGTGTACAAGGAATATATAGTCTGACCCATCATCCCCCCATTGCCGAAGGTGCGAAAGGCATCACAGAAAGGGCCATCTTGCGCGGTAACACGCTGGGGCGAAAGACCCATAACCAGGCTTAGCAAAAGCAGCCAATGCCATTTGTTTAAACGTAGTAAAGTTTGGTTTATAAGCATAATGGTTTGTAAAACAGTTAAAAATAGTACCTTCTAACAAATGTGTCCTGGATTTAATAACGTATGAGGATCGAATGATTTTTGTGGTGACTAAACCTTGAAAAATTGATCAAACAGTATAGTTATTGGTAAGCTTTATTTTGAAGTTGTTTGCGTCTTTCAATACATATGCATTATTCTGCGAAATATTTATGTGCTCGGCAGTTATGGTGATTTCAAATTCCTCGGTTAGTGCAGGAGTTGTTGCAGACGTACCAATCGAAAACTTAATAGGATTAAATTTTGGAGCAACTGCGAAATCAGAATGACCGGCGGTAATTAATAATAGGCCGCGTAAAAAAGTAAATGTTTGTTTATTGAAAATACAAGTTAAGAGAGACTCTATGATATTAACAATCCTTGAAGCTGGATTTTTATCGTCGAGGTTTTGCGACAATGTACGATAAATAATTCTCACCTAACAATGACATTAATCAACCTGTTTTTTGTCGGATAAAACTAACTTGGCGGCTTGACTTTGAGAGAGTGTCGGGATTCCAGTCTGCCTCCGTCCTATTTTAATCCCAGAAGAAACAAAGACGTACGATTTTCAAGCCGCATAAAAACAAGAGGCTGCCTCTTTGCAGAAGCAGCCTCAGACTGATAATTTCTAATCTTTTTAATCTTCGTGTCCGATTTTACCAACTGCTTTGTCGATAAAATACTGGCCTGTACCTTCCTCGCCGATCACATCGAAAAGTTCAAGGGCATGACGAGCATTGTCTTCCTCTTCTGTCTGCTCTTTTACAAACCACTGAAGGAAGTTTTCAGTTGCATAATCTTCTTCTTTGCGGCTTTGCGTTACAATGCGGTTGATAGATTGCGTAACCGCGATTTCGCTTTGTAAGGCTGCTTCAAAGACACTTTTAAAAGTAGGATATTCTTGTCTTACAGCTGATACTTCGGGAGAAATTGCGTTTCCGCCTACAAACATCAGGTAATTGAAGATCTTCACCATGTGTTCTCTTTCTTCCTCAGACTGCTTCATAAAATATTTAGCGCTGTATCTGAATCCGTTGCGATCGCACCATGCAGCCATTGCCATATACTTGGCAGAAGCTTCGGCTTCCATCTTAACCTGGTTGTTTAAAAGTATCTCTATTTCCTCTTTCAGGGAAGTCCGTTGTCTCAATAAATCTCTCATGGTTTACTTTCAGTTATTTGTTATTACAAGTACAAATATCATGCGAAAGTTCATCAATCCAAATCGAATTTGATATTTGGAATTGGTCTAAGATGATAAGAATGAGCTATTTAGACTGATTCTGTTTCTAAAAAGAGTAGTTGGTGGAGGAGTGAATTGAGCTCGATCGCGAAGTGCGTACCATTCACCAGCTCACGCAATTGGATAAGTTCGCAAAGCGTCAGTTTGTGGTAAATGTTCAGTTGCGGAGCCTCAACAAACTCGTAGTCAGATTCGTCGGAGAGATCAAAAATTTTGCTTCTAATGTCTATGCTGTTGATAAACCGGCGAAATGCAAGAAAATCGCGGAGTTTAAAAGAAGCTTGAATTTCGCCGAAATGAAGTTGGATTCTGGAAGTAAGATCACATTGTACGCAAAAGCCTTTCGCAGTACTGAACAATTCATTGGGGGTATTCACTGACAGCAAAGTATTTGATCGTGGAAATTGTTACACAAATATAAGATCAAACTTCGTGTCAAACAAGATTATTTGTAAACAATCTAATTAAATACCCCCAAAAGGAACCTGACCAATTTTACTTCTCCGCCGCTTTCGCCCAGTTGTCTCTCAACGTAACCGTACGGTTGAAAACCAATGCGCCGGGTTGGCTGTCGGGATCTTTCACGAAATAGCCTTTGCGCAGGAACTGGAAAGATTCACCTTCCTGGGCATCAATTAAAGCGGGTTCGGCGTAACCTGTGACGATATGCAAAGATTCCGGGTTGATGTAGTCTTTGAAATCACCTTCCTCGGAAGAAACATCCTCAACTGAAAACAAACGGTCATACAACCTGATCTCGGTCGGGACAGCATGCGACGCGGATACCCAGTGCAAAGTACCTTTTACATTAATGCCGGTCGTATCGTGACCACTTTTGCTATTCTCAATATAGCTGCAATGCACCTCAGTGATCTCGCCGTTCTCGTCTTTTACAAAATCGTCACATTGAATAATGTAGGCACTTTTCAAACGGACCATTTTGCCAGGGGCAAGGCGGAAATACTTTTTGGAAGGATTTTCCATAAAATCCTCTTTCTCAATATATATCTCCCTCGTAAACGGAATTTCCCTATCTCCTGTGGAAACGTCCTCCGGATTATTTTCGCTATGGCAGATCTCTGTTTCGCCTTCCGGAAAGTTAGTGATGACGACTTTCAGAGGGTCCAGCACAACCATTCTGCGCAATGCTTTTTTATTCAAATCTTCCCGCACACAAAATTCCAGCAGACCCACATCGATCATATTTTCACGACGCGCCACGCCGATCCGGTCGCAGAAGTCGCGGATACTCTCAGGCGTGAAGCCTCGGCGACGCAAGCCGCTGATCGTTGGCATTCTCGGATCATCCCAGCCGCTAACATGTTTTTCCTGAACAAGTTGCAGAAGCTTTCGCTTACTGGTAACGGTGTAGTTGAGGTTCCGGCGCGCGAATTCGTACTGATGTGAAGGGTATATACTCAATTGTCCGATCAGCCAGTCATACAATTCCCTGTGGGGTGCAAATTCGAGCGTACAAATAGAATGTGTTACTGTTTCTATTGAATCGCTTTGACCGTGCGCGAAGTCGTACATGGGATAAATGCACCATTTATCGCCTGTCCGGTGGTGTTTGGCGTGTTTGATCCGGTATAATATGGGGTCTCGCATGAGCATATTGATGTGCGCCATGTCTATTTTCGCACGAAGCGTGCGGCTGCCGTCAGGGAAGTCGCCGTTTTTCATTTGTTCGAAAAGTGCAAGATTTTCCTCAACGCTGCGGTCACGGTAAGGACTGTTTTTGCCGGGTTCGATCGGCGTCCCTTTCAGCGCAGCGATTTCCTCAGATGTAGAATCGTCCACATAAGCCAGGCCTTTCCTGATCAGAGAAGTCGCAAAATCATACAAAGTATCGAAATAATCGGAAGCGTATAGCTCGTTTTCCCACTCGAATCCCATCCACCGAATGTCTCTCTTGATGCTTTCAACATACTCAGTATCTTCCGTTACCGGGTTGGTATCGTCAAAACGCAGGTTGGTATAGCCGGGAAATTTGTTGGTTAATCCAAAGTTGAGGCAAATACTCGAAGCATGCCCTATGTGCAGGTACCCATTAGGTTCCGGCGGGAAACGGGTTATGATCTGGGTATATTTTCCTGCTTGTAAATCAGCCTCTACGATCTCCTCAATAAAATTCAGGCTTTTCTCTTCCTTTTTATCTTCCGTAATCATACAATAATGAAATTATCCAATTCTCAAAGTTAACCTTCTTCCCAACAAATTCCGCAATTCGGAATGTAAATCGCAAATCTCTGCCGTTTGCCTTACTTTTGCATTATGCGCTATTTTCTCGAATTTTCTTATCTCGGAACAGCTTATAATGGCTGGCAAAAGCAAAATAACGCGCTCGGCGTTCAACAGGTACTCGAAGAAGCCCTCGCGAAACTCCTGCGTACAGTTGTTGAGCTGACCGGCAGCAGCCGCACGGATACCGGCGTACATGCAGAACAACAATTCGCGCATTTTGATTTGAATAATCCCATTACCGACTTCGATTTATTCATTTATAAACTAAATGGGCTGATCCCGAGAGATATTGCTGTCAGGAATTTGTATCTGGTGGAAGATGAACTCAATTCCCGGTTTGCTGCGACTTACCGTAAATATGAATACCGCATTACCAAACGGAAAAATCCATTTTTGTTCGGTCAATCTTGTTTGTTAAAAGCCGATCTGGATCTGCGGCTGATGAACGAAGCAGCAGGTCTGCTTTTGAAGTACAGTGATTTTGAAAGTTTCAGTAAGGTCCATACCAATGTCAATAATTTCAGATGTACGATCACAGAAGCGACCTGGACGGAAACGGAAGATATGCTCGTTTTTCATATTCAGGCAAACCGGTTTTTACGTGGAATGGTACGGGCTGTCGTAGGTACTTTGCTGGAAGTCGGTAAAGGAAGAAAAACGGTAGCTGATTTCGAAAAGGTTATCATCTCAAAAAACAGAAAAAATGCCGGAGCGCAGGCCCCGGCAGAAGGTTTGTTTTTAACCAAGGTAGGTTATCCCGAATCTTTGCTGAGGAATCACTGATCCAGTGTATCGTTGGTCAGAATGTTATTTACCAGTCTGCTTATTTTCAAAGGATTACTATTTTTTAGCTCTTCTGGTAAAAGTGAATCCGGCCAGTTCTGGAAAGATTGCGGGCGCACAAAACGCAAGATGGAATGGCGGCCGACGGATGTAAACTTCGAATCTACAGTAGCCGGAAAAGGGCCTCCGTGGTGCATAGAGGGACATACTTCCACACCTGTGGGCACTCCGTTCATGATAAACCTGCCCGAAATTTTAGCCAGTTGCCGCAGCACCGCAGGGTAGGAGGCAGCCTCGGCTTCGTCCGCCATTAAAGTGGCGGTCAGTTGTCCTTTCAAATGTGAAACAGCATTCAAAAGTTCATCTGCGTTCTCACAAATGACCAGCAGCGAAAACGGACCGAAAACTTCTTCGTGCAGTTTTGGATTTGCTATAAAATCTGCTCCTGAAACCTCCGCTATGGAAGCTTGCGCCTCATTTCTACCTTCATTTTTATTTTCTGAAACAACAAGTTTTACCACGTTTGGTTGCCCGAGCGCTTCATCCCTGAGCCGGTAAAAGTTTTTGCAAATACCTGCGGTCAGCATGGTCGCCGATGCTGTACCGGCGATCCCTTTTTTATATGATTCCTTGAAATCATCAATCCCTTCGGACCGGGTTATAAACACAAGTCCGGGATTGGTGCAAAACTGCCCTGCGCCCAGGCTGACCGAGCCTGCGATGGTTTTTCCAAGGTCTTCCGTGTGATCTTTAAGGTATTTCGGCAGTATAACTATTGGGTTTACGCTTCCCATTTCGGCAAAGACAGGAATGGGGTTTTCACGTTCCTGGGCTAGCTTATGAAGTGCCATTCCGCCTTTAAACGATCCCGTAAAGCCTACTGCGGCAGTTACAGGATGTTTCACTAAGGCAGTGCCTACTTCGAACCCTTCATCATAAAGCATGGAGAATACACCGTCAGGCATTCCTGTTCTTTTTGCCGCTGCAACGATTGCCTGGGCAGTCAGGTCGCTGACGCCCGGGTGCGCCGGATGCGCTTTCACGATCACCGGGTTTCCCGCTGCAAGCGCGGGGGCCACATCTACTCCTGCCACTGAATAGGCAAAAGGAAAATTGCTCGACCCGAACACGACAACTGGCCCGATCGGAACCAGCATTTTACGAATGTCCGGCTTGGGAACAGGTTCACGGAATGGCAGTGCCGTGTCAATAGAAGCCTCCACCCAGGAGCCTTCGCGGAGCAGTTCTGCAAATTGCGTAAGCTGGTTGATGGTCCGTGCACGTTCTCCCTGCAATCTGGCAGCTGGTAAGCCCGTTTCCCGATTTGCCCTTTCAAGCAGCTCGTCCCCGATGGCCAGCATTTCTTCGGTGATCGCGATCAGGAAATCGGCCCGGCGGCTTGCTGGAATGCGTGCGTATTTCTCAAATGCGTTTTCAGCGAGCCGCATGGTCTGCGCTACTTCTTCTTCCGTGGCAGTGTAAAATTTCTCTGGAAGAAAAACATCTTTTTCCGGAACGTAAGACTGAAAAGTGCGGTCGCTTTCAGCCGATAATGCGTAGCCGATATAATTTTTACCTTGAATAACCATTTGAAAAGCTTTGATTGATATATCCCTCAAACAAAAAAATGTGCAAATCCCGGACTTGCACATTTTATACTTAGTATTTAATATTTTAGACCAGTCTGCCGATAATATCATCGACAGAAATTCCTTCCGCTTCGGCTTTGAAATTACGGATAATACGGTGGCGGAGTACAGGTAACGCTACCGCTTTAACATCTTCAATATCAGGCGAGTACTTTCCTGATAACAATGCATTGCATTTCGCCGCCAATATCAATGCCTGAGAAGCCCTCGGACCTGCGCCCCATTCGAGATAGTCGTTTGTGTCTTTTACAGCTAATCCTGCTACCGGCCTTGTTTTATGAACCAGTTTAACAGCGTATTCAATCACGTGATCGGTGACCGGTACGCGGCGTACCAAATGCTGAAAATCCTTGATCTCCTCTGCACTGATCACTTTTTGAACCTCGTAACGATTATCGCTGGTCGTGTTTTTCACAATGTTGACTTCCTCTGCATATGAAGGATAATCGAGCTGGATCATGAACATGAACCGGTCGAGCTGAGCCTCTGGCAGGGGATAAGTGCCTTCCTGCTCAATCGGGTTTTGGGTAGCCAGCACAAAAAACGGTCTGTCCAGCGAGTGTTTTGCTCCCGCGATCGTCACCGAATATTCCTGCATTGCTTCCAGCAGCGCTGATTGGGTCTTGGGAGGCGTCCTGTTGATTTCATCGGCAAGGATAATATTTGCGAAAACAGGCCCTTTAATGAATTTAAAATTTCTGTTCTGATCGAGCGTTTCTGATCCCAGAATATCAGAAGGCATTAAATCGGGCGTAAACTGGATACGGTTGAAATTAAGGTCCAGTGATGAAGCGATGGTCTGGATCAGCAAGGTTTTTGCCAGCCCCGGAACACCCACCAGCAGGCAATGTCCCTGGCAGAATATGGCGGTAAGCAGCTTTTTAACAACCTCGTCCTGACCAATAATCACATTACCAATCTCACTGCGGATCTTTTCGTAAGCTACTTTCATAGCTTCGGCAGCTTCTACGTCCGATGAATACTTCACAATATGGTGGGTTAGATTTAGGTTTCTGCTTTAAAGATGATTACATCAGCGCTAAATATCGTTACCGGTTGCTGCCAAACCAAGAACCTGGCAATTTTTATACTCAGGCTCGATACTTATAAAAACGTCACCCTGTGCTTTTTTAAACCATTCTTCAAGCGCATTATTCCGCTTATTGCTTAACACGATCTGTGCCAGCTTTTCATAATCGTCACGTAAGTTGGCGGTGTGTGGCTCGGATTTGCTTTTGTACCAAAGTATCCTCATCGCGCTGCTCCCGTCTTCAGTACGATAGGATATGGGCGGGCTCATTTCTCCTACTTTCATGGTATCAATCGCAAAATAAAGCGCAGGGTCCATGGAAGCATCAAGCGTAAGTTTTGACAAGCCAGTATTTCTGTCCTGGATCAAACCGCCCGATTCAGCCGTCATCTTATCATCTGAATTGTCCAAAGCTGCTTTCGCGAATTTCAGCGTATCAATTTCAATTAATTTTTTCAAACTGTCCAGAGAGCGGGTCGCCTGGGACATATCCGTTCCCTTGTTATAATCGGGACGCAACAGAATGTGCCTGGCATGATATTCCGCACCGCGGGTTTCAACCAGCTTGATCAGGTGAAAACCGAACTGCGATTCGACAGGGTCGGACATTTCTCCTGGTTTCAGTGCGAGTGCGGTGCCTTCAAATTCAGGTACCATGGCCCCTCTCTTGGCAAAACCCAGGTCGCCGCCATTTTTAGCAGAGCCAAGGTCTTCCGAGTAGATCTGCGCCAGTGTAGCGAAGTCCTCGCCTTTTTCGGCGCGCTGTTTCAGTTCTATCAGTTGCTGGCGTAGCTTGTCTTTTTGTTCGCGGGTAACCGTTCCGAGCTTGACAATATGACCTATCTCCACCTCCGAAGGAATGTAGGGTAAGCTGTCTTTGGGAATGGCATTGAAGAATTTGCGGACCTCACTCGGCGTGATTTTTACATTACCAGAAATGGTACGCTGCATTTTCTCGACGATCTTCTGATCTTTTACCTGCTGTCTCAACTCTGCTTTCAGGTTGTCGATGCTTTTTCCGTAAGCTTCGACGATATTCTTTTCAGAACCGAACCTTTGGACCATATAACCCATTTTGGCATCCAGCTCACCGTCTACTTCTTTGTCTTCCACCAAAACAGAATCTATCTCAGCTTTGGCCAGCAGCATTTTGTTGATGATCAGAGATTCGAGCAGCTGGCATTTTTCCGGGGCGGTTCTGCCCTCTGCCTTGTACTGGTTGTACATTTCTTCTAGCTCGGAATTCAAGATATAGTGGTTATCTACCCTTGCGATGATTTTATCGAGTGTCACACCTTGCTGGCCCTGTCCGTTGCTTTTCAGGCTGACAAACAGCGCTAGGATCATCAGCAACTGGGCAGCAATCAATTTGTTTATTTTCATATGATTATTAATTCCGATTTTAAACACCTGCGGGTTTCTCATTAAATATTTGACAATGCTAAAATACACCTAACGCTTAATTTTTTCTAATTCTTCTGCATTGACTTTCACCGGGAATTGTTGCTGCAAACGGTTTACCCATTGTTTTTCCAGCTCCTTTTGGTAATCGTTAATGACACTGCCACGCGCTTCCTGAAAAGTTTTCGGCCGGGGCGGCTCAATTTTCCGGATATTAATCCACGCCACGCTTCCTGGTTCTTCTGCAAGTTGCTCGCCCGTGGCCCACTTCGCTTTCGCCAACAAACGGTTTTCGCGGGTGAAATAGCCGTCCTCGATGACAACGGAAGCCATTGCATCCGAATTATATACTTTTTCCACGTCTTTGATCGACTGACTGTAAAACTGGAAGGCTACCCTGCGATTACGATCGGCCTCTGCCGATTGCCTGAAAGAACCATAGTCTTTTTCTATAATACGCAGAATAGGGATGTTTTGTTTATTTAAATATTTAATAACGTTCCTGATACGCGAGGCAGAAGCCATTTCCGGTTCATCAGCAGAACGGTATCCTGCTATTTCCACAATGTA
This sequence comes from Dyadobacter sp. UC 10, assembly GCF_008369915.1. Lineage (NCBI taxonomy): Bacteria > Pseudomonadati > Bacteroidota > Cytophagia > Cytophagales > Spirosomataceae > Dyadobacter > Dyadobacter aurulentus. The sequence continues at coordinate 4,206,527 of NZ_VSRN01000001.1, forward strand.
ATCCGGGTTTTTCTGCATAATAATCGCAAGATCTTCCAGAGCGGCTGACTCTGCCTGGCTAATTTCCGTGGAACCGTTGTCAAAAAGTATTTCCCTCGATTTACGTTCCAGCTTGTAAGGGTTAACAGCTAGTATTTTTCTGATCGAATTGATCGTTTGCGTGTCTTTGGCAGAGATAATGGTGGCCAGTGCACGCTCCGGATAATTGTACCGGCTCTTATTTTGTTCGTAGAAACGCTGCTGGCCGGTAGAGTCAGACAAGGATCTTTGCCAGACATTTTCTTCCATTACCTGCGAAAATAGTACGCCCTCTTTAATTTCGTTCAGCAAGCTTTTGAACTCGGGATTAGTTTCTTCAAGATGATCCCGCTCGTATTGGAAGAGGCATTCGGAAAGATATTCATTGTAGTACCGTCTGAATATCACTGTCGGGGAGGAATCTTTCGGCCTGCGCTGCTGGCGCCTTTTCACATAATTCAAAAACGATAATGCATCGTAGGATTGCTGCTCGATTTTGAACAAAGTACTCGAAGACCAATCTTTGGTAACAGCCCGCAGGTAATCCCATTTGCCGGTGATCAGGCTGCTGTCCTGCAATCCCGCCATTTCCTGCCACTGATCTGCAAATTCCTGTACATGATATTTGCTTCTGAGTTGTTTCGCTCTGGAAGCTTCAATTATCTTTCCACGCGAGTCAGTCACTACTTTTTTACGAAGCGACGGCGCCATCAGAGCAAAAGTTTCAATGGGTCTCTTTTGCATGAGTTTGATAATATGCCAGCCATATATCGTTTGAATGGGTTTCGAGTAATCATTTGTTTTGCTCAACGCATAAGCTGCCTCCTCTATTTCGGGAACCATTTCTCCGATCCCAAACAGCGGGAGAGTACCATCGTTCCTTTTGGATTGTTTGTCATCTGAATAGTTTGCAACAACGTCCCCCCAACTTTCTCCTTCCTGCAAAAGTTTGTAGGCCTCATCAATTTTAGTTTTTGCTGATTGTTTTTGGGCTGCGGCAGCCGTAGTATCCATTTGGACCATGATATGTGCAACCTGGATCATTCCTCGGTTAGCTCGTCGATCAGACACTTTGATGAGGTGATAGCCGGTTTTGCTTCGAACAGGCTGAGAAATTTTCCCTATGGCAAGGTTGTAAGCTGCCGTTTCGATAGGATACAATGTTTGGAACGCGGTGAAATAGCCGAGGTCACCTTTATTCTTTTTGGCTGATGGGTCTTTAGAGAAACGCGCAGCAATCTCGCCAAAATCAGACCCTTCGTCCAGTCTGCCCTTTAAGGCAATCGCCGCACGGTGTGCTTCCAGAGTATCGGCCGGTGAAGCGTCTTCCGATACGGCAATCAGGATATGGGAAGCTTTTACTTCCAATTTCAAACGATTATAGGCCTCAGTGGTCAGTTTTTCCACGAGCGCTTTGTCGACAAGGTGGTTTTTGGCCAGCTGATCCCGGTAGGAAGCGATTTCTTCTTTGTAAGCCAGGGTTGTATCCCTGCCATCTTGTTTCGCCTGTAAGACCTTAATTTTTAAGTCGGTATATTGTTCCAGGTATTCTCCTGGCGTTAATTCTTTGGTGGAATCCGAAGCAAACTTGTTCTTGTTATATGCACTCTGGTATTCATCAATTGAAAATTTTTCGTTACCGATTTCCAGCAGCGGTTTATCCTCTGCGACCGTTTGCTGAGGTGGCGCAGCTGTTTTACAAGATATAATCGTAAGAAGGGAAGTAAATAAAATAAAGGAAGTTGCTCTGAGCATATTTTTAAATTTCAAATGGGCACTGCAAAAGATGCTGTTTTATTTAACCCCGATTGCATTCAAATATTGTTAAGCCGGCAAAGTTAGGTGCTTTCGGTTCAGGACAAAAATATCAGATCGGGTATGTGATTTGGTCCCGGTATTTTCCCCAAAAGCTGAGACCGTTATGGCGAATTCGCCCCAGCTTATATCCCGGTTCAAAACCTGTCGAACCGGCGAATTTTTTTTATTGCAGGCTTTTTTGCATTTACGCTGGAATTGTTGTTTTGATAATCATAAGGCATCTCAGTTTGACTCATCAGGCACACATTTTTTGCAAAGGTGGGCACGGTCAAAATTTGAGGGTTATGGAGAATGTCAGAAGCAACAACTTTGTTCCAATTATCAGGGCATTGTGGAATGAGCAAAAAAACCGGGAGCTACTTTACCTGGAAGCTCTAAAGAAGGACAGTATGGGATCATTTCGTAGATTGTTAAGCCAGGGACACGTAAGTGCTGTCCTGTTTCAAAAGGAGATACGATCGATTTACGATTATTTCAAATGTTTTCTGACAGACAAAGAGCTCAGCGAAACCAACCAGATCGCCTCTCTTGCTTGCTTGCAGCTTTTAGAAAATGCCAAGGCACCTTCTGAGGTAGCGGCCTGCCTGAAAAAGATCGAAGGCGCAACGCTACAGTTATATAAATCCCTTAGAACGTATATGGATCGGGAGATAGAGGCTTGCCGCATTTTGGATGAGCATCTAAGCCGTATTAGCGAGTTTTATGAAGTTTTGAGTAAACTTGAAGGCAATAGAAAGAACTCCATCTCTTACACCGCCGCGGCCTGATTCACACTATTCACACCTCATATAGTTCGATGGGGAGATGGTCGGGGTCAGCGAAGAATGTAAATTTTTTGCCGGTGTACTGGTCAACCCTAACCGGCTCAGGGGAGATTCCTTTGGTGTTGAGTGCATAGACCGCCTCTTCAATATTTTCCACCTGAAAGGCGATATGCCGCAATCCACAAGCTTCGGGCCTGGAAACGCGCTCAGGCGGAGAAGGGAATGAAAAAAGCTCTATACAATATTGGCCGTTCAAAGAAAGATCGAGCTTATACGATTCCCGCTCCGCACGCAAAACCTCCCTGTCTATTTTAAATCCCAATATGTTGGTATAAAACGCTTTGGATTTCTCATAATCTGAACAAATGATCGCAATATGATGGATTGCATTAAGTTTTAGCATTGCCGGATTGTCTGTAAAGTCAAAGATAGGGTCAGATCTTGATGAAAATTTTCTTCTTGTACATCCAGTACAGAATCCACCATTCGATCAGCAGGATCACACTTCCGCTTACAAGTGATTTTAATCCGGGGCCAAATATCACATCATAATTTCGGTTGATATTGATCCGGAACGATTCATCTATAAAGCTGTCAATAGTATGCGCAAAAATATAGGCGGCAATAGAATTAGTACCAATTACTATCAAAAACAGGAAGAAAGATCTTTTGTTCTTCACATCCACCAGGTAATAAAACGCTGCAAGCAATAAAAAGCACCATCCGCCGCTAAAAAGCGTCCAGGCTGGCGTCCATATTTTTTTCACGATCGGATTAACTCCCGTTAGGTTCAACACGATCGCCATCGCGAATAAAATCGCGGCAGTGATAACACAGCGTTTGATCAGCCAGTTATAAGATGGTGCTGATTTCAGCCATTTACCAGCAATAAGACCTAAAAGCATCGTACCCAGGGTAGGAATGAAACTTAAGGTGGCATAACCGCCTCCATTGAACAGGAAAGGCTTTTGCCTTGGGAAAAGATTTAAAAACCATCTGTCGAACGCCCAGGCGATGTTCGTATTCTTATTCCAGTGAGCTGCAAATCCCTTCAAGTTGTGTTCCCAGTCTGCAGTAGTGCCGGTTTGAGACCAGTCGAAGAAAGGACCGGGGGTAGGGTAGAAGGCGAATGCCAGGAAATAAGCAAATAATATGATAACTAATGCACCCCACTGGACACGCTCTGTCACGAAAGCCAGCGCAAAGAGAAACGGGTATCCGAGGCCTATTTGTGTCAGTGTGTCTTCAAATGTAAAATTGGTTTGAGTAGCATGCGTCGAACGAAGGAAGATGCCTAACAAGATCAGGATGAGCGATCGCCGGAGCGTATGGTACCACATGACCGAGGTGCTCTGGTTTTTGCTCGCCCGGCTCGCCATAGAGTAAGGTAATGCAACGCCAACCAGGAACGAGAATGAAGGCTGGATCAGATCATGTAGAGAGCAGCCCACCCAGGGTACGTGGCTCTGATGAAATGCGAGGAAAGACCAGAATGCACTGTCGGGAAATGACTCAGAGATTTGTTCAAGCCGCAAAACTTCGGCCATCATGAGGAACATTACGAAGCCTCGGTAGGCGTCAACGGAGGAAACACGTTGTATCGGAGCCAGAGGAGTGTCTTTCAAATCAATGCCGGTTTAGGTTGAAGTATAAAGAAAAAACCCCGCCGGATTTACCTGGCAGGGCTTTCTAATTGTATTTCGATTTCTTTAGACGTTCATTTTCTTTAACTCTTTTACTGCATGATCGGCTGCTCTTGCAGTCATGGCCATATAGGTAAGAGAGGGGTTTACACAGGAAGCGGAGGTCATGAATGCGCCATCGGTCACATATACATTTTCTGCTCCCCAAACCTGGTTGTGCTTGTTAAGCACCGAAGTCTTCGGATCGTTGCCCATGCGCGCCGTACCCATTTCATGGATACCGATACCCGGATGTTTCGACTCGTCGTTATAAGAAACCACATTTTTCAGACCGGCAGCTTCTAGCATTTCCGCTGCGTCGTTCATCATATCAATGCGCATTTTCTTCTCGTTTTCGCCGTAAGCTGCATCAAAAACGACAAGTGGAAGTCCCCATTTGTCTTTCTTTGTCGGGTGCAAAGTGAATCTGTTTTTCTCGTCCGGTATCATTTCACCAAATCCACCGAGGTTCATGCTCCATCCGCCCGGCTGCGAGATCTGCTTTTTGAAATCTGCTCCGAAACCGTCGGTATTCACTCCACGTCCCCAGCTGTCGCGACTCGCTCCGCCCTGGTATCCGAACCCTCTCACGTAATCGCGCTTGTCGGTTCCCCAGTTGCGGTAGCGTGGTACATAGATGCCGTTTGCACGCCGGCCAAAATAGTATTTGTCATCGTATCCGGGCATATCTCCACGGGCACCTACTGCGAGGTGATGGTCCATGATATTGCGGCCCAGCTGGTCGCTGTCATTGCCGAGCCCGTTCGGAAAACGTTTTGATTTAGAGTTCATCAAAATGGAAGCCGAAGCGATCGCTGATGCATTCATGAAAATGATCTTTGCGAAATATTCCATCGTTTCAAGTGAATTCTGGTTGATCACCCGAACGCCCGTCACCTTATTCTGCTTGTCATCAAAAATTACTTCCGAAACAATTGAATCGGGTACAAGGGTAAGGTTGCCGGTTTTTTGTGCAGCAGGAAGCGTTGCTGACTGTGTGCTGAAATAAGCACCGTAAGGGCAACCTCTCATACACATATTACGGAACTGACACGCTGCACGGCCAAGTTCCGTGTGGAAATTCTGAGGCTGGGTAAGGTGAGCGGCACGCCCCATAATGATATGGCGACCTGCAAATTTCTTTTCCACTTCACCTTTCACATGCTTCTCAACGCAATTCATTTGCATTGGGGGAAGGAAATTTCCGTCCGGCAAGACATCTAATCCGTCCTTCGCGCCGCTGATACCGGCAAATTTCTCAACGTAATCATACCAGGGCGCTATATCAGAATAGCGGATCGGCCAGTCGACTCCTATGCCTTCTTTCCCATTCGCTTCGAAGTCCATCGGGTTGAGGCGGTAGCTCTGGCGTCCCCAGAGCAGTGACCGGCCGCCCACGTGATAGGCACGAATCCAGTCGAATTTGCGTGTTTCTTCGTAAGGGTTCTCGCTGTCGTTTTCAAACAAGTACCGATGCTCTTCATTGGCGGTATACCCGGTTCTCATTCCGGCCCAGTATTCCTCTTTTGCGACTGTGGTAACCCGTCCTCTGTGTTCAAGTTCCCAGGGAGCGAGGGTAGCGGTTTTATAGTCTGTAATATGTTTGATATCACGGCCTCTTTCCAGCATAAGGACTTTCAATCCTTTTTCTGTCAGTTCCTTCGCTGCCCAGCCTCCGCTGATACCGGAACCTACCACGATCGCATCGTAAGTAGCTTGTTTTGTTGCTTTTAAATTGAGATTCATAGTGAATAATATCGATTTTATGAAAATGGGTCAGTGACCCTGATTCGCCTGATTTTTTTACATTGCCCAGGCTTTCTGCCCTGGTTTGAGATCAATGCAGCCGTCGTATCTTCCGGGAACCGGTACATATTCCAGCGCCTGGGTGGCGCCGACTTCAGACGTAAAATAGCCCAGCAAAGTCAGCTCTTTCATAAGCCTGAAAAATGGAACACCCGCGTCGCTGTATTCCTTGCCGGCCTCAGTGTATTTCTTCTTATCTTCTTCTGCTCTGGCTTTTTTCTCGGTCGCAGCTTTTAGCATTTCATTTTTTGCTGTCGTTTCCATTTCTTTCAGGATGGTCGTCTGTTCAGCAGGAGAAGATTTCATAAAATCCTTCTTTTCCAACATTTCCAAACCCTTCTTGAAGCTGTCCTGATCTTTCTCAGCATAGCAGTCTTTCAGCATTTTTTCGATAAACTCACCAACTTTCGCATCTTTTGCGCCAGGTGTGTCGGTCTTTGGAATGATTATTTCGGCAACTTCTGACACTAATGCCTTGCGTTCGGGGGAAAAGGAGAAAGAAGTAGCGGAAGTCGTATCAGTAGTGGATTTACAACCTTCCAGAAAAGCCAGCATTGTTGGGGCGGAAAGGGTTCCTCCCATCAAAAGCGCCACTCGGCCAAGGGCATCACGTCTTTTCATTATGATATAGGTATGATATTGGTTAACAATCCAAAATGTAATAATACATTCGATTAATACAATTTTAAACAATCCGACTAAATTATGAAATATTCTAAATCGAATTCGTTAGAATAATTCTATATAAAGAAAGTTGCGGATAGTGCCCTGATTCCCAATCAGCTCGAATTGATTAAAATCGCATTAAAGTTCTCGCTGTTGTCCCGGATGAGATAATAATGGAGGTAAAACGCCTTAGAGTATCATTAAATTGCAACCGCGGATATCAGAATTGTCGAATCTGCCCATCACATAAAAGCTTCCGTTGCTATTGCCGAAACGGCCCAGGTCCTGCGTTTCGATAAATGAACAGGTATCAAGATTCGCCAGGTCGATCACATTGATACCTCCGGTTTTTGAGCCACTGATGTTGTGGTCATATACCGATAACGGATCATTGATATCGCGTAAAAAGATCCGCATCGTCCTGCCTGGTGTAAAGAGCCCCGCCCCACCTGAATATCCCTGGGAAAGCAACTCTGTCATGCCATACTCGGAGTGGATATGGTCCACACCAAATGCATGGATAAGTATATCATGAACTTCTTCCCTCAGCATTTCCCGCCTGCGTCCCTTCATTCCACCCGTATCCATGATCATCAGGTTGCGGTTTTCCTGCAAAAACCGGAGGTCATAGTCGCTCTCAGCAAGGTCCAGCAGGGCGAACGTAACACCGATCAGAAGAATTTTCCTGCCATCTGGTTTGCTGGTCAGATTTTCAAGACTTTTCAGCATTTCAGAAGTGTTATGCAAATAAAAGCCTGAAAAAGGGGAGCCGCTTTCCTCAATAAAATGTTGCAGCATATACACGAGCGAAGAGTTGTTTCGTTCAAGGTATGACGGCAGTAGGGCTAGGATATGGAAGTTGCCGAGGGCTCCGTATTTTTCTTCGAATATCTGAGTTGAAACAGCACGGTACAGTGCAGGATCATAGAGATTGTGGTGACTGGTTTGCTGTCCTGTGGTACCACTGCTTTGAAAAGTGACTTCGCCTTTTGAGATGCTGCCGGTTGTTATGGTGTGCGTTTTGAAAAACTGAATGGGTAGAAAAGGAATATCCGTAAGGCATGTAATATGCTCAGTGTTGATGTTCAGATGGTTAATGAACTGGTTATAGATCAGATTATGTTCGGCCTGGTAACGGAATATTTGTAGCGCCAGCTCGTCGAAATCGGAGGGATCAAATGTCAGGACCTGGTTTCTGAGGCGCTGCCTGAGTTCAGTAGCCGCTATATTGTTTTGAAGTGCCAATACTGTTACTTTCGTAGTAATATAAATACAAAGTTAAAAATTGAAGTGATATGAAGCTGAAAGTTTCCCTGTTCCTCTTATTTGCGGTGTCTATGGCTGGATGTGTTGATATTCCCGATTTCGATGAGACGCCGCGGATTTACTATAATGGAATCGATCAGTATACCGAAACGGACACAGTTTCGGGAAAGCTGCAACGGACAGAAATGGTGACCATAACCGTGGATTTTGAAGATGGTGACGGAGATTTAGGTGCATCCTCGGAAGATGTTCAAAAAACTGACTTTACCTCCGCCTATAAGAATGTACCTGGCTGGGGAATGCCTGCAAACTATGAGCTCGTAACAATGATCCAAAACAGGGATAGTACCTGGTCGGAAACAGTAATGGAGGGTGACAGCTTCAAATTTTTTCCATTATTGAAACCAGACGGGAAAGCCGGGCCGATCAAGGGCAAGCTAGATCTCAAAATACCTTTCAGGTATCTGGACAACGCAGTTCTTACGAAAGTGAAATTCAAAGTCCGTATCATCGACAGGGCATTTCATATCAGCAATCAGCTGGATCCGCCCACAGACGAAGTGACAGTTCCCGTTTACAGATAAAATTGAATAGAAAAATCGAAGAAAGAACGCCGGTACTATCAAGCAGTGCCGGCGTTTAATATGATGCGGAAAGTTGTTCCTTTACCGATCTCCGAACTCTTTACGAATAGCTTACCCGAGTGGTAGTTTTCAATTATGCGTTTGGCAAGCGTCAGTCCGAGTCCCCAGCCTCTCTTTTTTGTACTGAAACCAGGATTGAAAATCTTGTTCATACTGGCCTTCGTCATTCCCTTTCCGGTATCTGCAATATCAATCCACAATTCGTTGGTATGAGGAGGTGCCTGTAACGTAACATTGATCTCGCCGATCCCTCCCATCGCGTCTACTGCGTTTTTGCAGATGTTCTCGATTACCCATTCAAACAGGTTTTTGTTCAAAAGTGCCGTTTGCTGGTCAGCCAGCTCATCAAATACAGTGAATTTGACCTTGGAAGAAACCCTTTTTTCAAGATAGGTAACAAACTTGTGAACAATTTCCGCAATCGGCTCTGCTTTCAATGTCGGCACGGAGCCGATATTTGAGAAGCGGGTGGTGATCATTTCAAGCCGGATCACATCCTTTTCGATTTCCTCTGCAATAGATGGGTCAATAGCGGGATCACTCCTGAAATATTCCACCCACGCCATGAGCGATGAAAGCGGCGTTCCCAGCTGGTGGGCAGTCTCTTTCGCCAGACCGACCCAAACCCGGTTCTGCTCGGCCTTTCTGGCAGAACTGAATGCGAGGTAGGCGAGGTAGCCGATCAAAAGCATCACGGAAAGCTGTAAAAAAGGATAATATCGCAGCTGCGTGAGCAGGAACGAATTACTGTAATAAATATAACCCGTGCGGCCCTTACCCAACTCTACCGGAATAGGAGGATGTTCCAGTTTCATAACCGACAGTTTTTCCTGAATCATCCGCTCTTTTTCCTGAGCACTCACAGTCGTTGGAAAATCAATGTTCATGGTCCGGTCGGGCGAAGTCAGGTTGTTTTCATCCACATAAATGGCCGGGATCTGGTAAAAATTGACCGCATCCTGAATAACCTGATAAACCACGTTGAAATTCTCGTCAAGCGGGCTGTTCACTACATAGCGCAACCCCTCTGCGTAAAGCTGCACTTCTCTTTCTTCGCGCTGTTCGAGTTCTTCTACAAGCTTGTTGGTATAAAAGAGGGAACTAATGCTGAGCAAAAGCAAAATGACGCCGATCAGATATTTGTACGCACTTTTCTGATCATAAGTATCCATCAGCGACCTGCGCAGGCGCTGGCTGTTTAGGATAGCTGCCGGGTGCAGCCGGAATCGAGGTTTTTGCTTTGGGGTTTGGCTGATCATTCAGTTGCCGTGGCACGAGCGGCCGGAAATTTATGTTACAATACAAATAACGCAAATTATTTAAGCTTAGTGGATTTGAGCGAACCTAAGTTCACAGCTTTATCACCTCAAAAGCTGACCAAACTCATATTTTCAGGTGGTGCAGCAGCGTTACTTAGCGTAGTGAAAGAGGCTTTTATTTAAATGCTTTCTAAATAAACCGCTTACTCTGCTATAGCTTTTCTATTGAGATTTTGTGCCGTATTTTTGTGTATTGAATTAGACAAAGTGATGTATAATCAGTTCAAGTTAATAAGCTTATCACATCGGAACGCTCCTCTTGCCATCAGGGAACAGCTAGCATTGAATGAGGCGGAAGCAAAGAGCATCATGCTTCGTCTGAAGGATTTTTTCGATGTTTCTGACGTCCTTGTTGTCTCTACCTGCAATCGTACCGAAATATATTATTCAGCCTCATCTGATCTGAATGAGGATATTATAAAGTTACTTCTCATCGAGAAGGGTATTGTTGACACTGATCTTTTTAAAGCATATTTCGAGTCTTTTGAAGATGGTGAACTTGCGGTTCAGCATTTGTTTCAGGTAGCTACCGGCCTGCAATCGCAGGTGGTGGGTGACATGCAAATCCCAAACCAGATCAAGCATGCTTATCAATGGTCGGCCGATATGAATATGGCCGGTCCGTTTTTGCACCGCTTGCTGCATACTATCTTTTTTGCCAACAAACGTGTTGCTCAGGAAACGTTTTTCCGCGACGGGGCCGCCTCCATATCTTATGCGGCTGTTGAAATGCTGGAAGGACTGATGCCGAATCCTAAAATTCTGATTGTCGGACTAGGTGAAATCGGGACGGACGTTTGTAAAAATCTTGCTGAAAACGCGAATGCAGATGTCACACTGGTGAACAGGACGCGTAGCAAATCGGATGAATTGGGCGTATCACTCGGTTTCAGGGTGGTTGATTTTTCCGAAATCGAAACTGAGATTTCAAGAGCAGACATTATCGTATCTTCCATTGCCCGCAATGAGCCCTTTTTTACAAAGGAAATGATGGTTCGCCTGCGCGGTATGTCATTTAAATATTTCATTGATCTTTCTGTTCCGAGAAGCGTTTCTCCGGAAGTAGAGGAAATTCCTGGTGTAATGCTTTATACCATTGATTCCATCCGCTCCAAAGCGGACGCAGCTCTGCACCGCCGCCTGGGAGCGGTACCTCATGTCAGGGAAATTATTGACGAAGCAGTACTTGAATTCAATGACTGGTCAAGAGAAATGGTTGTTTCTCCTACTATTCAAAAACTGAAAGGAGCGCTGGAACAGATCAGAAAAGAAGAGCTTACCCGTTTTACCAAAAACCTGAGCGATTTGGAACTTGAAAAAGTGGAGCGCATTACCACTAGTATGATGCAAAAAATCCTGAAACTTCCCGTGCTCCAACTGAAAGCTGCTTGCAAGCGCGGAGAGGCAGAAACACTAATTGATGTATTGAACGATCTGTTTAACCTGGAAAAAGTTAGCTCGGATCATTGACAAAATATAATGTAAAAGGCTCCCGCGAATATTCACGGGAGCCTTTTTTTACACAAAATAGAGAGAGGGTGGCACTGCCACCCTCTCTATGTATTACCTTACCCTCCACAATAATTAATTGTATTCTTTGATTGGCCGCAACAAACGGCACGATCTTAACCAATTCAAACAGATCCTGCTGAGTACTTAATCTCTCAACAGATTTCAAGCAGGTCTGACCATATTTACGACACTGCCGGACTTTTGGATCATACAGTACAATATTTTTTTATCTTCAATCTCTGTTCATGAAACCGATCATCTTATCCAGGTTCATGCTGCGGGCAGATGCGTCGAAGATTTCGCGGTAAATGCCGTGCCGCTCGTAAAGTTCTATGTGAGTTCCCTGTTCCGATACCCGTCCTTTTTTCATCACATAGATCTGATCGGAGTCCAGGATCTGGGAGAGGCTGTGCGAAATAATGATAACTGTCCGGTCCTTTTTGATAGCATCCAAACTATTTTTGATCTGCTCCGTCGCAATTGCATCCAGACTGGCTGTGGGTTCGTCCAGAATAATTATGGGCGGGTTTTTAAGGAAAAGCCGCGCGATCGCGATCCGCTGTTGCTGGCCGCCGGAAAGCATCTGGGCATCGGTATCGTAATGATTCGTAAGCTCCATGATCTGGTCGTGCAGATAGGCTTTCTTGGAGGCTTCGATCAGCTCTTCCCACGAAGCGTCCAGTTTGCCGTAGCGGATATTTTCCGCAATGGAACCTTTGAAAATGTGGTTCTTTTGAAGTACCATGCCGATCGCATTCCGCATGGAAGGAAGATCGTAATCCTGCAAAGGTTTACCATCCAATAGAAGCCTGCCTGAATCGGGCGCATAAAATCCGACCAGCAGATTGATAAGCGTACTTTTTCCAGCACCCGACAATCCGACCAGCGCAGTCGTATGCTTTGATTTAATATTCAGGTCAATATTGAAAAGTGCCTTTGTTCCATTCGGGTAAGTAAATGAAACATCTTGCAAGTCGAAATCACCTTTAAAGATTGGCGAAGGCAGATTTCCGCTCTTCTCAATAGCACCATCCGCATCCAGAATTTCGAAGAAACCTTCTGAATACGTCAACGCGTCGTTCATTTCGTCGTAGATCCTGTGCAGCTGCCGGATCGGAGCGGATACATTATTGAAAAGCAGGATATGGAACATGATCGCACCAATTGACATTTGCTGATCCAGCACCAGGTAAGCAGTCAGGATAATGATCAGGACCACGCCGATCTGCTCAATGAAGCTCTTAATACCGTCGTAGGCGAAATTGGTTTTGCGCGTCTTCAATTGCGACTCCATCAGTTCCTGCTGAAGCTGGTACTGCCGGTTGCCTTCCAGCTTTTCCCTGACAAAGGATTTGATCACAATAATGGATTCGATCAGGTTGATCAGACCGCTGCTTTTGTTCTCTCGCTGGCGTTTCAACTTCCGTCTGACGCCCTGCAACTCCTCCGCTTGCCTGTAACTTACCCAGAAATACACGGGTAAAATCGCCAGTGCAATGCTTCCAACATAGATATTGGCAGAAAACATAATAGCGAGCGCAACCAATGCATTGGCAAAAAGAGGCAGGATATCAATGAAAAAGTTCTGGATCAGCTTGGTCAGACTTTCCACCCCACGATCAATGCGGGTTTGCAGCTTACCTTTCTGGTTCTCATTATCGCTGAAAAATGCGAGATTGTAGGAAAGTATTTGATTGACAGCCCTTTGTGAAAGATCGCTGGAAACATTGATCCGGATCTTCTCACCAAAGTAGCGCTGACCGAAGACGATAAATGAATTAACGATTTCTTTGATGAACAGAATTAGCGAAATGCGTATCAGCAAATCCCGGCCCTCGATAATTCCAAAGTGATTGTCCAGCAGGGACTGCACAGTATCCACCGTGTACCGAAGCACCCAGGGGTTAACCTGCGCGGTTACAGCTCCCAGTAAAGTAAGAAACAACGCGAAAGCGATCTGCTTTCGGTACGGTTTCACGTACGGTTGGAGACGCTGAAAAATTTGCCAGATATTCATCTAAACTATTTCTTACCCGACCTTTTGATCGGCCTGCCGTATTTCTGCATCTTTTCTTTCGCATGATCACGGCGGACATTTACTTTTTTATTCTTCGCAAGTTTTTCATGAAATGCAGGACCTACGTCTTCGCGTTTTGGCGCTTTAAACAGAATATCCTTCATGAAGATTTTCGGCTCCTCGTCAGGCGTAAGTATTTCGGAAATTTTCAGGTTTTCGGGAAGTGGCACAATGGGGATTTTGAATTCCATCAAATCCTCAATTGCTTCCTGATATTCCTTTTCTTTTTCGGTGATAAATGAAATTGCAACCCCTTTCCGGTCCGCACGCCCTGTCCGGCCTATTCGGTGAATGTAGTTTTCGGGTGATTCGGGAATGTCAAAATTAAAAACGTGCGAAACTTCCGCTATATCGAGGCCGCGGGCAATGATGTCAGTCGCGATTAATAGCCGGTAAGTACCGTCGTGAAACTGCCGGATCGTATTGAAACGGTGATTTTGCTCCTTATTGGAATGCATTACGCCGATTTTATTAAGATAGCCCAATTCAAGCTGACCGTATAGCAGATCCGCCAGCTTTTTGGTAGCGACGAAGATCAGTACTTTGTTCATTTCTTCGTGTTGTTCCAACAGGAGGTCGAGCAGGTTTACTTTGGTGTAAAAATTAGGGACCTCATAGGCATACTGCTCAATATTGTCCAGCGGGGTTCCTGCGGGAGCAGCCTCGACCCGCACCGGGTTATTGAAATACTCCTGCATCAAATTCTCGACATCCTGCGAAAGTGTCGCCGAAAAGAGCAGATTTTGCCTTTTTTGAGGCAAAAGATCGAGTATGTTTTTGAGCTGGGTACGAAATCCCAGATTCAGCATTTCGTCTACTTCATCAATTACCAGCTTTTTGATCGCCTTTGTTTTCAGCGAACCATTGAGCGCCAGATCATACAAGCGGCCGGGTGTAGCCACCACCACATCGGCCCCATTGTGCAGCTCGGCCATCTGGACTTTGATATTGCCGCCCCCATAAACGCCAACTACTTGGAGCGTCAGGTAAGTGCTTAATTTTCTTACTTCTTCAACGACCTGCACAACTAGCTCCCTGGTGGGAACCAGTATCAGAAGTTGAGGCAGCCTGTCCTTTGAAAATTCAAGCTGGCGAAGCGTAGGCAGCAGGTAAGCGATTGTTTTTCCTGTTCCGGTCTGGGCAATACCGCATACGTCTTTTCCAGACATCATCACAGAAAATACCTTGTGCTGAATGGTGGTCGGGGATGTATAGCCTGAATCATGTAATGCGTTCAGGAGGGGTTTTGTCAGGTTTAATTCTTCAAATGTCATAACGCAATTCAAATTGAGGCGCAAAGTTAAACCTTATCTGTGGTAAGTAATGTTCCGGGCCTGGTAACCGCGAAGTTCCGCGGAGCGGATCTGTGATAGGTATTCTTAAAGTTTCAGAAGTATTTTCCTGGAAATCACCTGGTTCCGGGAGTTGGGGTTCAAAAAAGTGATATTTACCCCTGAGAAAGGGAAATCATTGCTGCTTCCCAAAATGCGCAAGTCGGGCCTTAATGCCCTGAATTCTTCCAGCAAATGCTGATGGGTATATACCCAACAATTCTTTTGAGCGATCAGCTTTCTAAAGTCACCCGTTTCACGAATCCGCACACCCGAATAAAATTCCAGCGTATAGGGCGCGCCTGCCTGATAGCTGAAAAGGCGGTTATCCTCGACACCATCTGTTTTAGCGAGTAAGCCAAGTGTAGATCCCGCCTGGTACCGGGAAAGATTAGGATAGTAGTAGCTGTTCAACACCAGGTTTCCACCTATCGCGATCACGATGCAACATATCAGCAGCTTGTTTCTAAATGAAGAGAAAAACACCAGCCATGTGAAAATGCTGAGCATGCCCATGTAGTGGATCAGGCCATAATAGTTATTGTCGGAGAATGGATACCAAACGATCCAGAAAAGCAGGGCCAGCGCCAGATAGCAGAGCACGACCTGAATGATATAAATTTTTTTGGCAAAAACCGGGGCAGGTTGCTCATAGAATGTCCTGGATATATATTCAGCAGCGAAGATCGCGCCCAACGGATAAAGCAGAAAAGCATCAGTTGTCGTCTGATAGGGATTCAGTGACAATAATATGAAGGGTGCCAGCAATGCATATAGTGGAAGCGATCGATACGCGGCGTTTTTGCCACGCTTGTCTTTCCATGCGGCTTTCAATTGTTGCCAGATACCCAGAATCAGAAAAATAGTCCAGGGGCTGAATGACCATAATAAAATGATGCTGAGAGAAAAAGGGGTAAAGCGCGATGACGTGTCGTCCAATGTGCCTTTTGAAATAATAACGAGTGCCAGGCCGAGCAAGGTTAATATGAAATTTTGCAATCTTTTATCACGGAGACAGGCTGCAAGCTGCCAGATCGTAAATGTATAGAATGCAGTGGCGTAGGTGTCGGGATTTACATTCTCGTTTAAGATAAATGTACTTTGCAGCGTGGCGGTGATAAGTGTTGCCAGTTTGCTCACGCCGGGTGTGCAATAAATTCGGGCTAATCTGTTTACCGAAAACAAACAAAAAATCATTGCCAGAAAGCCCGGTATGCGATAAGCTATGTGGTTAGGGCCGAGGATTGCCATGAAAATTCCTGACACCCACAAGGTAAACGGTGCTTCCCCTGCATTGCTAATAATCCCCTCCAAAAGACCTGATTGGCGGTAATTGTGAAGAATTCGTGCGGTGGTCGCTGCCAGTCGGCTGGCCTCACCTTCATGCAACGTTACAAACCACCCGATGATGTTTACAATGCAGGATGCAACTATTCCCCAAAATATAAACCTGCCAAAATTCTTGTGTTGCACAGACCTGGGTTTTGGAATGATCAAATAAAGAAAGGGCATTCTCAGCTGAGATGCCCTTCTTTTTTTCAAATAATAGTGTGCTAACGGGTGCGCAGCCGGCCGGTGTTCCGGTTGTAAGTTCCCAGAGGGAAGCTTAGTCCGACATTAATGCCCCAGTTATTGTTCTTTATATTTGAATTGTTATCCAGCCTGGTTACATCCAGAAGGCCGAATCCATAGCGTGCGTCAAAGTTGAGCCAGATTTTCTCCTGCAACCTGAAATTTACTCCCGCACCGACCACTCCGCCGAGGTCGAAGGGGCTGTAAACGCGGTTGTTGGAATCACCGTTAATATTATCACCATTCTTATCCCGTGCTCCTACAAGGAAGTTTAGCGAGGGGCCGAGAAAAATCTTGGGGCGCACTGCGTCACCGTATTTGCCAAAAAAGAAGGTTGCCAGAAGGGGGGCCTGTATGTAGTTCAGTGTGACTGCATTTCGCTTATCATCTGTTTGGGCGCCCATTTGAGTAAAAAGAAGCTGACCGCTGAAACCAAAGCCTGTTTCTGAGCTGTAATTATAAAAACCGCCGACGGTTAATCCCGGTTTCCAGGCCGTATTGTTAATATCGCCTCGAAAATTGGCAATGGAAATGCCGGCGATCGGTCCTATGGAAACGTTTTCCTGAGCTTGTGACTGCTGAACACAAGCAAATGTGACCAGTAGTAAAATAATGCAATTTCTCATTTGAGTTGAGTTTGGGTGTGTTTGACTAATGTCGTAGAAAAATGCGTACCAGCGAGACCCCAAAAGATTATAATGCTGATAGCGATCCTATTGCCCAAGCGATGAATGGTATTTGGATAATTATATTTATACCGTATCTGGCAAAACCGGGGAAATTCGTCTACAAGTGTATACGTTCACCTCAAAAATTGAATAAGTAAGTGGGGTATTGGGTTTGAAATAATACAGAGGCGTAGGACCCGTAATTCAACATTCACTATTAACAACATTTCGATGAATTGTCCAGCCCGAATCACAGACACGCGTTTGGATTTTCACGAATGCGCCGACATTTCGGTTAAACGTTGTTGGTGAAAAAGCCTAATTCCTGATAGGAGATGAGCAAAATCGCAATCACGGCCAAAACAAGTCCCCATTTGTTAGAATTATTCAGCTTTTCCCTGTAAATAAGCCAGGCCGCCGCAGAGGAGACAAGCATCGTCAGGATATTATAAATCGGAAATACGAAGGCGGCACTGTTTCCGAAAGAAGCCAGGGCGAGCAGCAGGTAATAAAGTGACAGAAAATTCGGAACACCCAGTATCAGCCCGCCAATCACGCTTCTGAATAGCAGTTTCTCTTTATATGCGAAGATTCGGTAGATTAATATGCTCGTTCCGATGATCACTGCGCCTGTGCAGGCGATGATCATAAAAACCGTTGTCTGGCCAGGTTCATAGTATTTGACCGACAGGAAATTGATTAAGGTATTGTTCGTCCCGGATGCAAGAAATGTCAGTACCGGAAATAGCCACAGTGCTCCCAATACGCTCTGGTCAGCGCTCTTACTTTTATCTTTCGTCTGAATCGCTCCCAATGCGAGCGCAACCAATGCTAAGACCAGCCCGGCGTAGTTCAGGACGGTGAAGTCTTTATTGTTGTTTTTGAATATAAAAAGGCCAAACAGGACCGGGATAACCAGTGACATATTACCAGCCAGTGAAGTAGCCGTTACACTCACTTTTTGGGCAGTGAGGCCAATCAGCATGAATGCAGTCACAAACATCAATCCCAGTGAAAGCGTAAGTAACGTACCCTGCGAAAGCCACTCAATTTTTTGGAATACTGCTAAATCAGAAGTAAGGGCAAGGCCTGTCAGGACACAGGAATAATAATTAAAAACTACAGCGTGAAATGAATTGATGCGATAACGCGGATATGCCCGCATAATCAGGTAAAGGGCAACGGTGAATGCAACTGCCAGTGCAAAGTAGAGCATTTGAGATTATTGCTGGAAAAGTAGTTCGTCTATAACCCGGGGGTAATGTTCGTATTCCAGGGCGTGTACGCGGGTAGCCACCTCATTGGCAGTATCGGCGGGGTCCAGGTCGCAGGAAGCCTGAAAAATAATGTTTCCTTCGTCATAGTGCTCATTTACATAATGTATTGTAATGCCGGATTGCTTGTCACCCGCATTGATCACGGCTTCGTGCACGAAATGCCCATACATACCCTTGCCGCCATATTTTGGTAAAAGAGCGGGATGTATATTGACGATTTTGTTGGGAAAAGCAGCTACGAGCGCCGGCGGTACAAGCATCATAAACCCGGCCAGAACAACCAGGTCAATACTTTCGTTTTGCAGAATCTGTGGAATTTTACCGGTTTGGTAAAATGTTTTTTTGTCAAAAAAAACCACCGGGATCTGTAAGCGGCACGCCCTTTTGATTACTCCGGCCATCGGATTGTTGGTAAAGATCAGCGAAACTTCAACATCCTCTCTGTCTGCAAAATGTTCACTTATTTTCTCTGCGTTCGTGCCGGAACCGGAAGCGAAAATGGCTATTCTTTTCATTGGTGTAGTGAAATTATATCGATGAGCTGATCTGAAATAATCTGACAAAGCTAAAAAAGAACGGCTAAGGAAATCCTTCAAAAGCCGTTCTTTGCTAAAATCGTATGAGAATGCTGCTTTTTCAGTAAATTTTAGTGAGTTCACTATAACCCATCAGCTTACCTTTCCGGTAAGTTTCTGTTTTCAAATCCCAGATTACGCCGGGTGTGCGGTATGAAATAGTTTGCATATCCATTTTAATAGGAAATCCCATCACCATTTCCATATTCATATCTGCGGAAAGCTTGTAGGCATCAAATGTTCCCGCCGGAATAGTAAGCTTTTCCTGGCTGGTTACATTTCTGTTTTTGATCAGCATATTAAAAGAAACCGGTGCCGCGCCCGATTTTGCCTCGCCTTTTACCGAAGCATCTTTGAGTTTGTCGCCAACCTGGTATTTGGCAGGATATTCAATGTTGTCGTAAGTGAATTTCATCTCCATTCCCTGAAACGATTTCATTTGTTCCTGGTTTACAAGGGAACTTGCGTCGAGTACCATCACATTTCCGTCGCATTTCATTTCGTATGTATTTTTCAGTTCCGACTTTCCTTTGTTGCTGAAAGATTCCATATCGATCTTGAAAATAGTGAATGCGCCATCTTTGGTGACCTTTGCGATTTTGTAAATCATCTTGCCGGCAGGCCTTCCCTTTGCGTCAAAATTGTCCATCTCAAATCCCGAGCCTTCTTTGAGCGTAAGACCAGCACAATCCTGGGCATATGTATGCAGGCTTGTTGAAACAAGACAAATGATTGTCCATAGTAAAAGCTTTTTCATAGTCAGTCGGTCAATTGGTGATTGGTTTAAAACCTGTAAATATACTTTCTTGAACACGTTTAGCCGCTTAACTGCGGTGATATTGATTTAATGGAAACTTTAAAGAAAGTCAGGCCCAGATCATTGTCAGGAGTCCAAGGAGCATAATGATTTTACATAAGCTGCTGATTTCCCTGAAATCACGTCGGGTATCCGCCCGTGAAAGTTTAAATGCGAGATATAACAGGGGGAGAAGCAGCAGGATAAAAAGCAGGACGAGCAGGCTGTTGTTCAGGACACGGGCCATCACAAACAATGCGAATACAAAGAGTACCAGCACGATGTACAGAAAATTCCTTGTCCGCGGTATCCCCCAGATAATAGGCAATGTGCGGCAGCCGTGCGCCTGATCGCCTTTGATATCTTCCATATCCTTGACAATTTCCCGCACCAGGGAAATGAAAAAGGAGAAAACGGCGTAAATGAATACCAGATGCCGGTTTGCAGGGTAATATACCGTCAGTATAAGCAGGGTCATTGCGGTGAGCAGTGACACAATAAAGTTGCCTATGAAAGGCAGCCGCTTAAACCGCTCGGAATAAAACCACAGCAGCGTTATTGAAAATACATTGATAACGAAGATGTACGGACTAACCGCGAGACCGAGAATGGCACCCAGTACGTTCAAAATCTGATGTGCGCCTATTGCCCAGCGCCGTTTCAGGTACCTGCCCACCACGACCCGCTCGGGTTTGTTGACAATATCTATCTTGACATCGAAATAATCGTTAATAATGTAGCCTGCGGCGGCAATGCAAACTGTCGACAGGGATAGCAGGAAAAGGTCGGGGTCGGATATGATCGCACGCCAGTCTTGCCGGGGACCGATAAGTAGTATGCGGGTAAGGTACTGTGTTAATGCGACAATGATCAGGTTAGTTGCCCTGACAAGCCGCGCGCTTCCCGCGATATAATCCCGCAATCTGATTTTTGACCTGGCCGACACATTCATGCAGGTTGACGCTGAAAAGAAGGTTTAGAGGATAAAATTATTCATTTTAAAGCATTAACGACAATTCTTTACTTCTTTATCCATTCAGGGGATAAAAAACGATTATTTGTTGTTAGCTGAAATGAAAGCGCCCGGGCTCTTCCGGCAGTCGGGACATTTAACTATTTCGATAACATTATGAAAATCGGTATTGTATGCTATCCAACCTTCGGAGGAAGTGGTGTGGTAGCTACCGAACTAGGTAAGGCGCTCGCCAAAGCCGGTCACCAGGTTCATTTTATAACATATTCACAACCTCAAAGACTCGATTTTTTTAACGAGAATCTCTACTACCATGAAGTAAATATCCCTGCCTATCCATTATTTCAGTACCCACCCTACGAATCAGCACTTTCAAGCGAAATGGTGCATGTTGTGCAGAATGCGGGCCTCGATTTGCTCCATGTTCACTATGCAATTCCCCACGCTTCGTCTGCATATCTAGCAAAACAGATACTTGCTCAGCAGGGCATTCACATACCGGTGATCACGACATTACATGGTACGGACATCACGCTGGTCGGTAAGGATGAGTCTTACGAGCCTGTGGTGACGTTTAGTATCAATCAATCCGATGGCATTACCGCTGTTTCAGAATCGCTGAAAAAGGATACTTACAGCCATTTTAACATAACGAAGGACATTGAAGTAATCCCGAATTTTATTGATCTGGACCGCTTTAACAGGCAAAAGAAAGACCATTTCAAGCTAGCTATCTGCCCCAACAACGAAAAGCTGATTGTTCATACTTCCAATTTCCGCAAGGTAAAGCGGATTGATGATGTAGTGATGATTTTTGAAAAGCTTCGGAAATTACTACCCTGCAAGCTGTTGCTTGTCGGCGATGGCCCCGACCGGGCCCGCATTGAGCGGCTTTGTAAAGACCTGGATATGCTTTCGGATATCCGTTTTCTGGGTAAGCTGGATGCGATCGAGGAGGTTCTTTCCGTAGCAGACCTGTTTTTAATGCCTTCTGAATCAGAAAGTTTCGGATTGGCTGCACTGGAAGCCCTGGCTTGTGAGGTACCTCTGATTACTTCCAATGCCGGCGGACTGCCCGAGCTGAACCTGCATGGCGTTACCGGATTTCTGAGTAACGTGGGCGATGTGGACGATATGGTAAAGCACGCGGCCTATATTTTGAGAGACGACAATTTGCCGACGTTCAAAACGAATGCATTGGCCCGGGCAAAAGAATTTGATGTTGCCAAAATATTGCCACACTACGAATCCTACTATGAGAAGGTGGTTGAAAGCAGTCGGGCAATTGAAATATAGGGCGAAAGTACAACTGGCCGCTCATAACCGGCCCTGACCTTTTACAGGCCTAATGCCTCATTTGGTAGGATTTTCTTTATATTAGTGTGCTATTTTACCTAGGTTTGCGTTATACAGAGAAGAAAACTTTTGAAAAATGAAACTGGTATTTAACATAATTCTCATATTCTTGCTTTTGATAGCGTTCGTTCCTTTTTTTAGAAACTTCATTTTCCATTTGCTGGTAGGGCGAAAATTGGTAAAGGAGCAGGAAAAGATATTCAGGGCGCACCAAAAGCAGCAGGAGCAGAGGACAAAGAATGGCGTGCGCGTTGATAATGTTCCTCCTGATGCCAATTCTTCCAAATTTCGGGGCGGTGAATATGTAGATTACGAAGAGGTCAAGTAATATATTCTTTTGAAATTATATGTGAAACCGGTGCTTTCGAGCGCCGGTTTTTTTTATTTATCCGGGATGTAAAAATGCTATCAGTTAACTAACTTAGGCTTCGAAGTACTGGTGAAATGTTAGTTCCTGCTAAACCCGACCGTCAATGCAAAGCACATTACCGTTCTCTCCGAAAGCTTTCTTACTTGGCTTTATCTTTACTTTTTTAATCGTCGGAAATACATTTGCTAAACTTCGGGTGGTGCAGGATACTATTCCGCAGGCATTGCTTTCCGAGCCGGATCAATACGTTTCACTTGGCCCGAAAATGTCACTTGCGGTAGGGATAACATCGCTGGCCGTTGTTTTGGTGAATAATGTATTGTCTTTCGAAGGTATCCTGGAAAATGCCTACGCAGTTTATTCAATGGGAATTGCCGCTGGTTTGGCTGCAATTGTTTTAGGGATAACCGGTCTGGTGAGCCGCGCCAGAGTCAGGAAAGCAAACCCGCCTGGGCTCGACAAGCGAAAGCTGGTCAAAGCGAAAAGGCGCTCGCTTACCGGCATTCTGCTCGGGTTTCTCGGTATTATTTTCTCGGTTCTATTGATTCTGGCGCAGAGTGGAATGATTGGTTTCAGCGCATAGCTATTGCTTGATGACCTTAAAAACGTTTTTCCTGCCTTTCGATTCTACCATTATCATATAAACGCCAGGAGTCAGGGTAGAGATAGGTATCTCTTCCTTCAACTTGCGCGACGACATTTGCATGATCAACCTGCCCTGTAAATCGTACAGACTTAAATTTTTACTGGCAGTGTTCTCAAAAGTCAGGGTAAGCAACTCCTGGGCCGGGTTAGGGGCTACTGTCACTTTGAAAACCGGATCGGGCTCCGTCGCCGTGATCACTTCTACTCTGACTGTCGACGGATTTTCAATAGTTCCGGATCCGCAGCTATTCGCGACCCGGAATAGCCGGTAATATTGATTGGGAGAAGCCTGGAAAAGCTCGAAAACATCCGTTGCATTACTTGTGTGTCTTGTAAAGGACGTGAAGTCAGTCCCATATTGGTATGTCCAGGGAGCTCCGCCTTCTAACAAAACGGTGATCACCGGGTTTGTTTTACCATCAAATATGACAGATTCGGAAGCGAATCTCGCTTTTGCTTTTTGTCCGGCCGTTAGCGCGTAACTGTATGCACTGCTCGCTGTACCGGCATCACTGGCGATCACTTTAATGCGATATTGCCGGTTTGAGAATAGATCGGTCGGCAAAACCGCTTTGAGCGGACTTGTATTATTTAATGTAGCAATCTGGCGGTAAGTAAGGCCGAGCGTGTCTGAAATCTGAACTGTGAATTTATTACCCGCAGTGAATGTACCGGTAGCGCGGTATTCAACGGCAATCGTATCACCTGTACAAATCCCACTGCTGCTGAGGGAATTGACCAGCAAAATGCTGATATTTCGCTCGGAAGGCGGGTTCACTTCCACCACAGCCGATCCGCTCTTTATTCCCTCTCCGCAGGCATTGGAAACCGAAGTGATAGTATATGTAGTTGTCTGTTTTGGCCTGACTTCAATATAATTAACCTGCCCCTGACCCGAATAGATGTTTCCTGTCGTGCCATCAGACAATACATATTTCGGACTATCAGAAGTGTATTTATTCGTTTTTAAAATGATGTAGGTACCTTCTCCGCTATTCACAACCGAATTTCCGCTCAGTGTGAGGTTTGGCTTGGTAGTAATGCTCATATTGATAATGCTTTGCAACGCATATTTCTTTACCGTCGCCACGATCTGATATTGGCTTCCTGTGAGCGTTTGCGGCAGTTTGAGCACAAGCTGACCAGCCGGTACCTTCGTCGAATCGAGCAACAGGGAAGTGCGGGTGCTGAGGTCTACCAGTTCGAAGCGAATGTAGTCATCGGCCAGGTCCGCGTCTCCGTCGAGGCTGTAGGTGATTTTTGAAGATCCTCCTTCACATACACTCCATGAATCGGAAGTAACTGTAAGCCTCGGTCTTACATTGACTTTAATAGAGCCGGAAGCAGTTCCAAAGCCACAAGAATTACTTACCGATTTAATCGTATAAGTCTTGCTTGTTGTAGGTTGAAAATACACATTCTCAGGGCTGCTGTAAGTGTTTCTGATGACAGTATTATCATCCCAGATAGTAGTCCACGGGGAAGAACCGGTAAAAATCAGCCTTGCCACTATGTTTTGTCCAGCTTCGATAGTTTGTTCCGAGCCGCCGTTTTCCGGCTGCACGATCACAGTTGGCGGCACACCAACCTGTATATCATAGTAATCTGAAATAGCGCCGTCGGAAGAGATTACCCGGACCCGGTAGTGTCCCACACTCATATCAGCCGGCAGGTCGGCGCGAAGGATCCGGTCTTTTACACCGCTCACCAATGTGAGCAGATCTGATGAATTTAGTTTGTTCAGCTGAAGGGAGTAGGTGGCATTGTCTGCGGCAGTACCGTCCACGATTCCGAAAGGTACGGCAATCGGCCCGCCCGCACATGCCCTGGTATTATACATATTGGAAAGCTGAATGCGGTAGGGCATTTTAATCACATAACCCAGCATATTGACCGGTGTGCTGCCGCATGCGTTTTTCGCGGATTTAAATTCATAAACCGAGGTTTGCCCATTTTCGGAAATCATCGGAATATAACTCGAGTTGGCATTAGGGTTGGTATAAGTATGTTCCACGCCGTTCAGGGTATAGGTTACTTCCGTAAGCGGCCCGGCATTGGATTGCAAGCTGAATTCCCTGGTCCCGTCGGTATTCATAAACCGGTAGGGATCATATTCTTTTGATTGAGGATAAAGATAAAATTCGCCTGGGGTAGTCTGGATCGATATTATCTGCACCTCCGTGAGCAAAACGGGATTGGTAGAGGAAACGCGGATAGCGCCATTATTCTGCGCATAGTATTGAACAGGTATTTTGACTTTGTATTTGCCAGCCTTATCCACGGTCAGAAAATTTTGAAAAGTGCAGCAATTATTATAACCCTGCACGATAAATTGATTACCCGCGCCAAACTGACCTACCGCGCCGAAAACGACTTCAATGCTGTCGGTACTGCACACAGTCGGTTTAACAGGTTCCAGGTAAATGCCGGGATTGGCTGCATTGGTGACGGTCAGGCGTACGCCGGGCGGATTGTCATTGCGGTAACAGGAATTGCTGATCGATTTGATCTTAAAATCCATACTCTCGCGCAGGAAGAATTCCTCTGACAAATAGTTACTGGTTGGACCATCTTCCACAGTACCATCAGTGTATTCCAGTTTGTGAGGGCCACCGCCAAGCAGGACGTAGTTCAATCTTACCTGCGACGGCATTTCATAGGTAAATGTGTTGTTGTAGCCTGCAAACGTAATATTGGGCACACTCTGAGCTAATATATTGTAAGATTCCTGCGACTGCATGGTCGGATTTGTCGTAACAACCTGATAGGTACCTCCTATATACCCTCCCGGCTTGGACGGCAGATCAAATTCAATATAATCGCCGGATCTGGATGCATTGAAAGTGCTCACTGCGCCATTGGAGCTATCCCTTAGTTTTACCTGATAGGTGGTAGCATCCGTGAGCTGGACATTCGTCGCAATCTTGATCCGTGCTCTTTTTCCCGCGCATATAATCTGCGGCGTCGGCATTTCCTCGATCCTGATTCCAGGCCGGACCTTGATGACAACCGTCTGTGGTTTGTCAAAAGTGATGGTACCGCAGCCGGAAGAGACCGACTTTAAAGTATACGATTCATCGCTTGCAGGATTAACCAGAAAATTGAGTGAAGAACTGAAACTGCTCACTTTCATACCGTTCACAAGCTCGGCTGTAAAAGGCGGTAATCCGGTAGCAACGATATCAAGAGAAGCATTTTCGCCGATCCCGATAATCTGGCTGGATGAGTTAAATACCGCCGACGGTGCTGCTGCCACCATGAATGACTGCTCTGACCAGCTGCTCACTGTGGCGGGGTTCTCGGTGACTATGCGTACGAAAAATTGCCTGTAACCATCCACCCTGTATTGCGTCGGAAATTTGGCGATAAGTGTATTACCTTCAATTCTGGCAGCTACTTCGGCGGAAGAAGTACCGTAAACATCTTCCAGAAAACGAAGTTTGTATTTTGTTTGGGGGGTGAAGACGTTTTCAGAGGCGGAAAAGCTGATGCGGATCTCTCCATTCTCGCAAACGGCGACAGGCGTAGCTGCTATCACTTTAACAGATGTTGCGTTTACAACTGCGCGGTAAGAGCCGGAAACCTGCATGGCGCCGCAAACATTTTCAGCGTGCGCAATGTTAAAATTACCGGATTGCTTTACAAGCATTGATTGTACCGTACTAAATTCATACGGGCTGGGGTAAAACGAGAATCTGGTGCTGTCAGCCATCGTAACGCGCACCTCCGTGGAGCTGAATCCCGAGAAGGCAATCCTTGCATCATCATAGGCATTCAACGTATCTGTGACGGCTAACGGATTCAGGATAACGCGGCCTTTTGAATGTACGAAAAGCTGGGCGGACCATTCACTCTGCACACGGGGAGAGGAAGATACAACCCTCATTTGAACCCCGGAATTGGCAAAAGTAAGCGAATCAGTCACACTCAGCTCCAATGTATTGGAATTCAAAGTAGCAGGTACTTCTTTCAGTATGGATGAAAACTCTCCCTTGCGGATCTGGACGATAAATTTATTGTCTGCATTGAAAGTTCCGCTCGTAATAATCGGTAGCGTGTACTTCGTGTTAAGGCAGGTTGACCAGGAGAAATTGCTGGAATTGATGAGGATTGTAGGGTTTTGGGCATTCGCTGTGCCTGCTGTAAATAGCAAAAGCGCCACAAAAGTGATGGCGTAAAGTTTCCGCATGTAGAAGAGGTCGTTAAAAAGCCCGACCATTTGGTCGGGCTGGGTATTAAGTAACTGCAATTATAATAATTTACCGGCTGAGATACAGATTTCTTTCTCCATATATTTTCTGGAAAAATTCGTCCTGCAAATCATCAATAAAGTAGATCGCTTCTCCTGTCGATTTCATTTCCGGCCCGAGTTCTTTATTGACGTTCGGGAATTTGTTAAAAGAGAACACAGGAATCTTGATCGCCCAGCCTTTTTTGACAGGCTTGAAGTTGAAATCGGATACTTTTTTGTCACCCAACATCAGCTTCGTCGCATAATTCACGTAAGGTTCCTGGTATGCTTTGCAAATGAAAGGTACTGTTCTCGAAGCCCTTGGATTCGCTTCGATCACATAAACAATACCATTTTTAACGGCAAACTGCACATTGATAAGCCCCTTCACGTTCATCGCCAGCGCTATTTTACGCGTATGTTCCTCAATTTGGCGGATTTCGTCTGCCGAAAGATCGAACGGCGGCAAAGCTGCGTGTGAGTCTCCCGAGTGGATACCTGCGGGCTCAATGTGCTCCATTACACCAATGATATATGCGTCTTCCCCGTCGCAAATCGCGTCGGCTTCCGCTTCGAGGGCGCCTTCGAGGAAATGGTCAAGGAGGATATTGTTGTCAGGTATATCGTGCAGGATTTTTACAACGTGCTGTTCCAACTCCTTTTCATTGATCACGATCTTCATGCTCTGTCCACCCAAAACGTAGCTCGGACGAACCAGCAGCGGGAAGCCCAAAGTTCTCGAAAGTTCAACCGCCGCATCGGAAGTACGTACCGTTCCGAATTTCGGGAATGGAATTCCGAGTTCTTCAAGAAGTGACGAGAAACGACCGCGATCTTCTGCCCAGTCGAGCGAATGGTAGCTGGTTCCAATGATCTTCACACCATATTTTTCCAGTTTTTCAGCCATTTTCAAAGCTGTCTGCCCGCCGAGCTGCACGATCACACCTTCCGGTTTTTCATGCTCGATAATGTCGAAAACGTGCTCCCAGAATACCGGCTCGAAGTACAGTTTGTCCGAGATATCCGGGTCAGTAGAAACCGTCTCCGGATTACAGTTGATCATAATTGTCTCGTAACCAGCCTCTTTTGCGGCCAATACGCCGTGCACGCAGGAGTAGTCAAATTCAATACCCTGGCCGATCCGGTTTGGACCTGAGCCGAGTACCACGACTTTCTTGCGGTCGCTTACGATCGATTCGTTATCAGGATATTCCTGGGAAGTATTGAAAGTAGAGTAGTAGTAAGGTGTTTTTGCTTCAAATTCCGCCGCGCAGGTGTCTACGCATTTGTATACACGCTTGATACCAAGCGTTTTCCTGCGGTCATAAACTTTACTTTCCTTGGTACCTAATAAATGGGCAATCTGACGGTCGGCGTAACCTTTTTGCTTGGCTGTAAGCAAAAGCTCCTTGGGCAGGTCTTCCAGGTCATATTTCTCGATCTGGTGTTCCAGCTCGATCAGTTCTTCGATCTGGCGCAGGAACCAGGCGTCGATCTTAGTCAGATTCTGGATTGTTTTGAAAGACAAACCGATTTTGAATGCATCATATATATGAAACAGGCGATCCCAGCTCGGATGCGCCAGACTATATTTGATCGCTTCCTGGTCACGCAACTCGCGGCCATCCGCTCCTAAACCATTTCTGCGTATTTCCAGCGACTGACACGCTTTTTGCAATGCTTCCTGGAAATTACGCCCGATACCCATAGCTTCCCCAACCGACTTCATTTGAAGACCAAGTGTCCGGTCTGCGCCTTTGAATTTATCGAAGTTCCAGCGTGGTACCTTTACGATTACATAGTCAATCGAAGGTTCGAAAAATGCTGAAGTACTTCCGGTAATCGGGTTGATCAGTTCGTCGAGATTATAACCGATTGCCATTTTGGCGGCAATCTTAGCGATAGGGTAACCTGTTGCTTTTGAGGCTAATGCCGAGGAGCGTGAAACACGAGGGTTGATTTCAATGGCGATGATCATATCGTCGGCAGGGTTTACCGAGAACTGTACATTACAGCCGCCCGCAAATTTTCCTATCCCGTTCATCATCTTGATCGCCAGGTCACGCATTTGCTGGTAAAGCGTATCGGGCAGCGTCATAGCCGGGGCCACCGTGATACTGTCACCTGTGTGAACACCCATTGGGTCGAAGTTTTCGATCGAACAGATAATGATCACATTACCATTATTGTCGCGAAGCAGTTCGAGCTCATATTCTTTCCAGCCCATTACACTTTGCTCCACCAGTACTTCGTGTACCGGCGAGGCGTGCAGACCGTAGTTCAGTGCTTTGTCGAAATCCTCTTCTTTTTCCACGAAACCTCCACCGGTGCCGCCCAATGTAAATGAAGGACGTATTACAAGTGGGAAACCAATCTCCTGGGCGATTTCTTTTCCTTCCAAAAACGACCTGGCAGTGCGTCCCTTGCAGACATTCACACCCAGTTCCAGCATTTTTAACCGGAATTTCTCTCTGTCCTCGGTGGTTTCAATCGCTTTGATATCCACACCGATAATATCCACATCATATTTTTTCCAAACCCCAGCCTTGTCGCAATCGATGGCCAGGTTTAGCGCCGTCTGGCCTCCCATTGTCGGCAACACCGCGTCGATCGGCCTGCCGAGTGCTTTGTGCTTTTCAAGGATCTCAACGATATATTTCTTTTCCAATGGCAACAGATACACATGATCTGCGCTGATCGGGTCAGTCATGATCGTTGCCGGGTTGGAGTTGATCAGGACCACTTCGATTCCTTCCTCACGAAGCGACCGGGCCGCCTGGGAACCTGAGTAGTCAAATTCACAAGCCTGACCTATAACAATGGGACCTGAACCGATAATCAGAACGGATTTGATATTCGTATTTTTGGGCACAGTAGATGGTAATTTTTGTAGAAATAAAGGAAATACTTTAACAACTTCTGGGGTTGCCTGAGCCTGGCGGCAGGGGGTACGTCCAAAAATTCCACAAAGTTAATTCACATATCGGAAAAAGAGGGTAGGATAGCGGAAATAACTGCAAAAAATTGAGCAGTTTAGTTTAAATTTTTGATAACCAACACTTTGTATTTTCTATTGAAGTGGAACGATAGAAGGTGCAGAGATATCGAAGTCGCGCAGTCTGAGCGGAACATTTCCGCTTGCCCCAAATCGCCAGGGAGCATTATTGCCCGGGATATTCGGGTAAAATCCGACTCTAAGCTGCAATGTATTGAGTGTGAGGTTCTCATTTCTGAGGCGCAAGCCGAGCCCGTAACCCTGGTAAAGCGGTCCATCCCACAATGAAGAAACTCCGTTGACTAAACCCAGGTCAGCAAACATGAAATAGGCAATACGAAATCCCAACAAACTTTTATCCGAGAAAAAAACCGTTTCCGTTCCTACTGTCAGACGTTTCGTGCCTATCAGCTGATCACTATTAATACCCCGAATGCCTTGCTCCCCGCTGATATTAAGGTAGTCGAGCGGGTCGCGGCGAACGCCGTGCGTGTAGCGGAATGTCAGAAATTGTCGGAAGAAGCTGTAACGGAAAGGTATCAGGTTGCTGATGTAGTTGAGCTGGCCACTGAGGACACCCTGCTGGGCTTTTCCGTTTTTGGAGTAAGTACCTACATTGGCAAGTGCATACATGTAGCCCAGATTGTGCGGGAGGTAATTGCCGGTAGCATATTGGACCCCGGCATAGCCCCTTGCACCAAATTGCGTGTTTTCCTGACCGATCGTCAATGCGAAGAGATGTCCGATCGGAACGTCCTCGGTTCTACCAAAGCCATAAATCAAAACGTCGCGTTTATAATTACGGTTGGAATAACCCAGACTGATCAGTGTAGCACTGCGGTTCCAGTAGATTTTGTTGAGATCCGGGGCCACCGGGGGCCGCTCTTCAAAATCATATTTACTGTGGCGGATTGCCGTAACGATCCGGGAATTCTTAGCGAGCTTGCTATTGGGAAAGGGAAATTTGAAAGACCGGCCAATCCAGGCGTCATAATACTTGTATTCAGTAGGATAGCGGATCTCGACCTCGGTATCATCCAGCTGCCTTTTATATTGCTGAACCTTCGTATGACCAATTTCCAGCGCACCTGCATATTTGGTTTCATTGGTCAGAAAGCGCCTGAAAAGGCGTATGGACTGTTCTTTCAGATCGCGCTCAAATATGAAATTAGCCCGGCCGGTGATGAAGGTTTTACCGATATAGGGGATCGTGTATATGGTCCGGAACTGAAATTTCTGCGTCGGGTCATTGGCGTCCCAGCGTATTCCCGTGCGTTGGGAATGCGTAGTGCCGCGTAAGTTGATATTCTCAACGGCCAGATTGAATTTATTAAAAGAACTGAATCCTCCTGCGAAATTGAGCGACCACGAATCCTGGACCAATACAACTACGTCGGCCATCCAGGTGACGTCGGTCCTCGGTACTACGATAATCCGCGCATCAAGAATTGTCCGGTTCTCCCTGAGTAAACGCTCGTTGTCTTTTAAAACCTGGGCCTGAATGTCATCACCTTCGGAAAACAGCAGAAAGGATTTTCGTATAATACTTTCTCTCGTGTTGGTGTGCAGTCTTTTACTGAGAAATCTTTGGAGACGGTTTCCCTTTCGCGTCGTATCGTATACTGACTCGCCTATAATGTCCAGCTGCCTGATGTGAATTTTGCGGATCACCATCCCTTCGTAGGGAGTGAAGGGGTTGGTTTCGATCGCTTTTACTTCGGTAGTCTTGCCCTGGTTATACACGTCCCTGAACAGTAATCTGTAAAGCGTCTTCGAAAATTTGGTTTTCGACATTCGCGCCTTCAGGTTCGTATATCTGATGCTATCCCTGCTGTAAACTGCCGCACTATCGGGGTTTTGGGCCGACGCAAAGGCAGAAAACAGTAAAAAAAGCAACAAATATTTACACATAGGGATAACCGGATTCCACTAAATAGAACTAACGTAATTGAAGGAGTCAAGGTATGCCGGAGGAATGTCGATATTAGTTGGCTTCCAGTATTGCCCGTGTCGTTTTTTCAAGATCGCTCGGGGCCGGGGCGTTTTTCATAGCAAATTTTCCATTTGGCTTGATAATGGAAAAAGTCGCTGCATCGAGCGGATTAAGCCGGAAAAGCAGGTCCATCATCTGATTGTTGTCCAGAAATACATGTACGCCTTTCAGTCGGTGCCGGATCACATATTGCCTGAGCAATGCTTCAGAAAATCCATATTCTTCTCCTGGAAGATGTACAAAAACGAATTCGATGTCTTCCGGCAAACGTGCCTGCAACATGGGGATATAGCCGAGCTCTTCCCGGCTTCGGGCATCCGCCATATTCCATTTGACAACGTAAATCCGGCTGCCTTTAAAACCTTCGATAATGCGGTTGATCCAGCTGGTCCCCCTGTCGTTGGACGCGGTCAGATAGTAATCGGGAAGCACTTCCGTGGGATCTGTTCTTACGTCTTTGAAATCAACGAGCTGCTTAATTTCGGTACTATCCTTCACTTCCAGTTTCACCAGTTCGTCGAGTGACTGACGGAACTGCGGACTACCGGTCCTGGATTGAATGTGTTTATTTAAAAGCAGCTGCTCTTTATAAGTGTATTTATAAAGATTTTTGGATAGATAACGCACTTTCAGAAATTCGGTCGCAGTGCTGTCGAAAAGGTCTCCGTAAATCCTGTTTTCCCTTTCAAAATTGAAAAGCAGGTTCAATACTGCTTCATTTTTGGCAAACAGTTTGTTCAGAAAATCAAGCTCACCTTTTTCGGCAAGGCCATTCAATGTGATTTGGTCGAGGCGCTGTTTTTCTTCTGCGGTAAGTTTGGTGGAATTGTTACTGATTAAAGTGGCCATTAGGCGCACAGGTAACGAGTTGGTCCTGTTGGGGTTCGAAAATTTTTGCTGTTGTACAAGCAGGTCTGCATAATCTCCGAACCGGCTTGCCCAAACAACCCGCTGACCCGTAAGTGGCGGTTCCGAAAGTCTTTTCAGGCTGTCTTTCAGTGCGCTGCTTACTTCGTACAGGTTGCTCAACGAATGCTCGTACAGGATCTGCAACTGTTCTTCCTCTGCATTGGCTCTTGCCCAACGAACTAATGCCGGCGACGGAACTGTGTTTTGAGTTGCCGTTTCAACGGCGCCCATCCGAAGTGCGGCTCGCTGTTCGGCCAGGTTTCTGGCCTGGCTCGCACTCCTTTCCCAAAAGGACTTGAAGAATTCCTGGCCCAGGGCCTTGTTTTCGGATAATCTTTTGTTTAGCTCTGCCTGGTAGGCAGCATATTGATTGTTGGCATCCGCATTGACGCCGGCGAAGTAGAACAGCTTTCCCCGGCTGCTCAGGGAATCGCCGTTGAATGTGATCTCAACTGTTCCCGGTGATCCGAGAAACGTGGTAAATGCCTTTCCGCCATAATCGAGATAAATCTCTTCCTGCGCAAACAGCATAGGAAGTGAAACCCTGAAACTTCCGTCGGCTTCCAGCGGAGCCTGTTTGCTGAGTTCCGACTGGGGTTGCAAAATATTGTTTCTGGAAAAATTAATGACAGGAGCTTGCCGGTAGAGCCTCCCGTTAAGGTTGAGGATACGGCCTTTTACGATCAATGAATCGGTTGAAGCACTGCAAAATTGTATTAAACCTGAAAAGAGGACGGAAAGCAGGATGAAGCGCATGCACGTGGCTATTAAAATTTGATAACGAAAAATAGCCAGCGTTTTTTACCCCTGCAAATTTGTTTCTTTTATTCCCCTGTTTCAGGACATTAAAGAGATGCTCAGGTGCGGTCGGGACCGACAAGTTCCTGGCCCGGCGCGCCATCCTCATACCTAACATATATCCCGTGGTACCGATCCTGTACAGTGAAATCCTTACGAAGCGGGTGGCCTTCCCAATCTTCCGGCAGCAATATCCTGCGCAAGTCGGGATGCCCTTCGAAGTGAATCCCCATCAGATCGAATGCTTCCCGCTCGTGCCAGTTGGCGGTGCGCCAGATGTGGCTTACAGTGGGCACGGAAGGAAGCGGATCGCTCTCGGCATTTCTTGGGAACACCGCTTTTATGGCCAGATCGGTATGGTACGGAATCGAAGTCAGATTATAGATTACTTCCATAGTGGCGAGCCCAGGGCCATTATCGATAGCAGTAATGCAGGCAAGATGGTCAAAAAATAAACGGTTATCCTGATGCAGAAACGCACATATTTCGGCAATTTTCTCAACCGGAACAATCAGAATAGGCTGTGGCCCTTTTGTATCTGCGTCAACCGCAATGTCCGGGAATCTTTCAACGATAAGTGCGCTGATCTCTTGAAAAGTCATAATTCGGCAATTTAGGTAGTGGCCATTTCAGCGGCTTCCATTTCAAGAAACAGGGAGGGCGCGACTTCTTTAGTATTTCTTATTTTCTCCTGTAGTTTCAAAAACCCGCCGATGAGCGCTTCCGGACGGGGCGGACAACCGGGTACGTATATATCTACCGGTATGATCCTGTCAACCCCTTTCACCACATGATAACCGTGTTCCCAATAGGGGCCACCGCAGTTGGAGCAGCTACCCATCGAGATGACATACCTCGGTTCAGGCATTTGCTCGTAGAGCCTTCTGATGCGGTCTGCCATTTTAAAAGTGACTGTCCCGGCAACGATCATCACGTCGGACTGGCGGGGAGAAGGTCTTGGCATAATCCCGAAACGTTCCAGATCATAGTTGGAAGCATATGCAGCCATCATTTCTATCGCGCAGCAGGCAAGTCCGAACCCCATAGGCCAGAGCGATGAAAGCCGCGCCCAGTTCATCAGATCTTCTGCATTCGTAAGTATAATTCCACCGTCTCCGGTTTTCGGTCTCTCGCTCATTTTGCTTTTCAGGGGGAAAATTCCTTGGTACGGATATTGCTTTAAAGTAATGTCCGGGCTGTACAAAAGTAACCATATTTGGCAAGAATCGGTTTCAGACTTCGTTACAAAACAAATGCATTCAACTTCAACAATATGAAAAACAAATTACTCCTTTTAGCCTCTTTTTTTATCGCGACAGCCGAGTTTGCAAGCGCGCAAACCGACTCGACCGTACGGATTTTCAAGACCGGTATGGCGATCTACGCTGAACTCGGCATGCTGCCGAATAACAGGGTAATCCGGGATCAGCTCTCACGTTTGCAGATCAAACCTTTTGAAGGCATGATGGGTTCGCTGGTACTTGCCCGTCGGACCGAATCGGATAAGTGGTTTTCGGAAGGGCGGATAATCATCATGAACAGCACCAATTATACCACGGATAAAGACCAGCGAAAAGCCTATTTGTCAGGAATCGGTATTGGTACCGATGGTGGCCCGAAGCTGGTGAATACTTCGCGCTGGAACGTGACGATCCCGCTGGGGGTAGATCTGATGCTGTACCGGATGAATATTAAAAGCAATGGTTCAGCGACGCTCGGTCAGGTGGTAAATAATCCTTCCTCGTTTCAGGCGGTGAAGCTTTTTACAGGAAATGTAAACCTGCACGGCGGCATTGGTGTGGATTATAAAATGAATGTGATGCCGAAAGTGAACGATAAAGTTTACCTGAGCGCCAAAGTAACTTACCACCAGCCTTTGTTGGGCAAGAGAAAATGGAGGGGGGAGAATGTGACGATCAGCGACTTGTCTTACCTCAAAGTGAACCAGGTTTATTTTCAGATCGGGGCGGTTATTTTCCCAAAGCCAGGCAAGGATAAAAAGTGGGGCGGAATGCACGGCGTTCACTGACGCTTTCGCTTCTTTGCCATCAAAGTGCGAACCTGGTTTTCTAAAATCTTAATATAAATATCCTTATCGGACTCGGTAAGGTTTTTTTTATGGATTTTTAGCAGGGGCAAATTGACATGGTCATTGCCCGTCCGGTCAGCGATCAGTTCTTCCACGGTAGTCCCGAATACTTCTGCAAACTTTTTGAGCTGCTCGATAGAGGGACTGGTTTCTCCTCTCTCGATATTGGAGTAGTTAGGTTGGGACATTCCGCATTGCTCGGCCACATAGCTCTGCTTAAATCTTTTTTCCTCCCGCTTGGCGAGCAGGTTGCTTGCGATCGTATTCATTTAAGTGTGTGAGTTCGTGAGGATTTATATTGCAATAATTCAAAAAATCTGATTCTTCAACAACTGTTTTTTGAGATTATAAGTAATACTTATATGCGTATTAGTGTAGCTTATAACTTACGGGCGTAGTTTGTTGGAAGTGAAAAATTCTTTCTGTCACTTTGAGTCGCAGGAATACACTTGTGTTTTCCGAGATTTTTACATCCATCAATCTAAATCTACATACATGGTAAACATCAACCGTAGCCAGCTTCCGGGGCTTCTCTCCGCTTTTTTTATCTTAACATTTGCTTCTTGCCAGAGATCCGAGATCGCAACACCGGGTCGGGAAGTTCCCGGACTATCAGTCTCACAATTTGAGGTGTCAATGGACGATGCGGCAGAAGTCGCGTCATTCCATTTGTCAGCCGATTCGGTGGCGAATAAGACTGCTCGTGTGGTTGCAGGCGACAATGAGGTTTTGGAAAGAAAAACGATCACCGACTCGACCAGCAGCGAGCCTCTGTTTTACATTTTCAAAAAAAGAAAAGGATTTACGATTGTATCGGCTGATATGCGGGTAATGCCGGTTCTGGCGTATTCCGAAAAAATCAGAAGTTGACCTGAATAGCGTTCCGAATGGAGTATCGCTGTGGATGGAAATGGCGAAGGAAAAGATCCGGGAAGCAAAGAAAGACACAAACCCGCCGCATCCGATTGTTTTGAAAGAATGGCAAGGATACTTGTCCCGGCAGTTGAGAACTTCGGATACTTATTGCATTGAATGGTATCAGTATGGTCAGTTTCAGTGTAAATACACTTCCACACAAAAGGGGCCGCTGCTAACAACTGAGTGGGGGCAGCGTCACTTGTCTACAACGCAATTAAGCACTGGTGGGGACTGTGATGACTGTGGCAGAAGACTTGCAGGTTGCGGGCCTGTTGCGATGGCGCAATTAGAGGAATTTTATCACCCAAATCCAGCAAGGCCAAGAGTTTCCAACGGTATCTGCACCGCAGTCAACGCAGGACAAGTTAGTCTTGGTTCGCTTATGCAAGTTATGGGGGCGAAGTCGAAGGCCAGCTATAACTATATGGGAACTTGTGCAACTTTTACCTGGCCCGCTAATGTCAAAAGCGGATTAAAGGATTTCGGATTTTCAAATGGGGGTAATGGAAATGAAGCTTATAATTTTGCTTTAATTAAAAGTGAGCTGAATGGAAATCATCCAGTCATTTTTTGGGGCTCAACTTGTCTGGATTGTTTCTCTGATTACCATATATGGATATGTGATGGTTATTTACAGCATCATTACAGTGATTTCAATTGCACTACGAAACAATGCAATCAGTGGAGTTACAGCTACCTAAATATGAATTGGGGCTGGGGTAATGATTCGAATGGATATTTTGCTTTCGGGCAATACAATCCAGCCGAAGGTGACTATAACGCAAATCTACATGTGATCACAGGAATAAGACCATGAACATGAAATCAACAACAATTTATAGATTCTCCCTAGCAGGGTTCAGTCTTTTAGTAATGGCTGGGTGTTTCAAAAAAAACGATAGCCTATTGCCTGACAATAGTTCTGTCAGTTCACTTTTATCTGGCACCTGGATCTTGGAGAAAGTCGAAATTCCGACAAAGACGTTGACGGGTTCACAAATTGGCTACTCCGAAAAGCTTATCATTTCATCTGTCAATGGATATATGGCGGATCAAATTTATCGGGATGATACGCTATTTGCCACGAATTTTCGCGCGGGGTACATAAAACCGGTTCAGAGTGCAAAGAATAGGACTGTACTGATGCATTACCGTGATGGAAGGAAAAGATTCTTCAGGGTTACAATTGTTCTAAGAGAACCTACGATACTAGAAGCATCTCCATATTTGCATGAGCTGGGTGGCGAAGCAGACTCCATCAAATATTACTATTCCCAAAACTGGTGGTAGCAATCTCACTTTGAAGCGTACCGCTCATTTACCTTGCTTGTATAAATCAGGCACGGGCGATTTAATTACCGGTATTAGGCCTTGAACTATGAGAATGAAAAATAAAATAGCTTTTATGCTCGCAATAGTAAGCTTCTTTTCGTGTGACGATGGATGGGGCCCGGGTGGGCCCACTCAGGCACGTTTACATGGTCAATGGCAGCTGGACTCTTCTAAAACTAATGGCAAATTAGACAGCAAACCTTACGAGATTCTTGATATTCACATAAAGGATAAGCAACATATCGAAAATACCTTTCAAGGCGATTCACTGGTAAATGTCCAATATTGGTCAATCAATGCTGGTCCTATCATTGATGATTCTCACAGCACAATACTGGTTAACTATCGCTCCGGGTTAAAGCGATTTTACAAACTTCGATTTCATGTGGGAAATCCCGGTAATCTTGAAGCAACTGATTATGTGGACGAAGTCGGTAGTGCAATGGATACTGTTAAGTATTATTATACGGAGATTTGGAGATGATGAGAAGTGCGCTTATAGTGACAATATTACTTATAGTTAGTTCATGTGTGCTCCTGGTCGGTTGTTTTAAACGCTACGATGATGTGCTACCTGATAACAGCCCTGTCAGCTCATTTTTATCTGGCACATGGATTTTAGAAAAGGTGGTCACTCTGACAAAAGTCTTGACGGGATCTCAAATAGGTTATACAGAAAAACTTACGATCTCCTCAGTTAACGGTTATATGGCTGATCAAATTTATCGGGATGATACGCTATTTGCGACGAATTTTCGCGCGGGGTACATCAAACCAGCTAAGAGTGCAAAGAATAAGACTGTACTGATGCATTAGCGTGATGGAAGGAAAAGATTCTTTAAGGTTACAATTGTTCCAAGAGAACTTACAATACTAGAAGCCTCTCAATATTTGCATGAGCTGGGTGGCGAAGAAGACTCCATCAAATATTACTATTCTCAAAACTGGTGGTAGCAATCATCACTTCGAAGCATACCGCTCGTTTACCTTGCTATACATATCAGCTGGTACGGGCGATTTGATCTCTGGGAGTTGTTGCTTGGGACGTACCCAGTCGAGGTAGCCTTTGGCCCAGGCGTATGCGAGGCCTAAGATCAGGATTCCGATGAAAACAGTCATTTCCGCCATCGCAAACCAGCCCCAAGCTCCGTTCGTTTGCTCGATTAGATCTTTGTTACCGAATACAATAGCCCAGGGAAAAAGAAAAAGCAGCTCCACCTCAAAAAGCACGAATACCAGCGCAACAATATAAAATCTTACATTGAACTGGATCTGGGCATTTCCAAGCGGATCTTCCCCTGATTCATAGGTGCTCAGTTTCTCTTCATTGGGCTTGTCGGGACGAAGGAATTTTGCAATGAGAAGCATTACGCCCAGCAATACCAGGCCGGAAATGATGAAAAGTAAAATATAGCCAAAATCAGAAATCATACCTTGGTTCTTTTTGCAAATCTAATCTTTAAATCTCCCCGGTCACAAAATCTATAAAATTGTCACGATTGATCCAATGCGTTTCAGCATCAGGGTACGCTTCCACAAAAGCCTTGGGGAATTTGATCTTGCTGTCATTCCACTTGAATTCGTAGCCGCTAATCACATCATCTATGACCTCCACCCAGTCTAACTCCTGCTGATCGTAGGTGCGCCAAAAATATACGAACGGATTTTTTCTTGAATATGAATTGTATTTCATCCGTTCCGCCGCCAGGTAATTCTCCCAGATTAAACCTATGTCCTGTCTTTGCAGGGGAGGTAAGAAATTGTTAATCAATGCATTTCTAATTCCATTATCGAAGAAATACCATTTTGAAGATTTGGTAACTTCTTTTCGGAGATTTTTACTAAAACCACCCGTTCTGAAGATAATGAACACTTTTGAGAATAAGTCAAGGTAACGCTCTACGGTGTTTCTGTCAATTTGCAACGATTTTGATAATTCCTCATATGATACCTCCTGACCCGTTTGGTAGGCAACCAATTGCAGTAGTTGCAGCATTTTGTGAGAATACTTCACTTGCTCATACATCAATATATCTTTAAGCAGATACGCATTCACCAGTTCTTTGAGGTAATCTTTTTTATCCGCTTCACTAGTCATTTGCAGCACGTCGGGATAGGAGCCGTAGATGAGCCGGTTTTCCAGCTGCTGTCTGGTTTCCAGGTAATTTTCATGAGCTGAAAGTTCAATTTGTGCCAAAGGAAATAATTGATACGTAATTTGTCGCCCCACAAGAGGCTCGCCCGTCCTATTCGATAATTCGAATGCAAAAGAGCCGCTGGCAATAATTGTTAATGTTGGAAAAGAATCAATAAGAAGTTTGAGCGTTTTACCAATCTCCGGTACCACCTGCGCTTCGTCGATTATTAGTAGTTCAAGGTCAGTAGCCCACCGGCGGAATGATGATACCCGCCTGTCCGTCAGGATAGTAGCGGAATCGAGGTCCTCGCCATTTAAGAACAGTGATTTTCCCTCAAAACCTTTCTGGACAGTGTTTAATAAATACGTTTTGCCAACTCTTCTTGCGCCCAGCAAAACGATTACTTTATTTGACCTGAGCTTGCCGCTGATCGTGTCAAAAACAGCCCTTCGATATGACATAACTTTTCCAGTCCAGTTTTCTATTCAGCAAATTTAGCTAAATTTATTGAATGCATTCAACTAATTTACCTAAATTCATTGAATTCACTAAACCAATTTAGCTAAATTCGTTGAATAGAGTACGGATTCTTTCTGTTGTTACCAGCTATGTGCCCAATAGGCTTCGCCTGAAAAACCACTCTTTGCAAGCAGCTTTGCTGCCTGCCTGCTGCGTTTGCCGCTTTGACAATAAAATACAACCTTTTGCGTGGACGAAAATGAAGGGATCATTTCGGGGATTTCTGAGAGCGGTATATTGACGCCACCAAAGTTATCTGCTTCATACTCATAATCTTCCCGTACATCTACTAAATGAAAATGCCCGGGATCAGCCCCGGTGGCTTTCTCAAATTCTTCAAAAGATAATTCCCTGATCTCTGCACTCTCTTCTTTTATCTGCGGTTTTTTCGAATATAAAGGAGAACGCGGAGCCGTTCTGTTGAATTTGAAAATCGAATTGGAATTTGTCAATGCATTGATTACCAATAATTCACCAGACAAAATACCGCCCACTCCGGATGCAATTTTGATCACTTCATTGGCCATATAAGTTCCAATAATACCGGGCAGAATGCCGATTACACCGGCTTCGGCGCAATTGTCACCTTCTTCTGCGTCGGGGAAAAGACAGCGGTAGGTAGGGCCGTTTTCATAATTAAAGACGGAAACCTGACCCTCGAAACGTAAAATGGAGCCAAATATCCAGGGCTTTCCGAAGGCTACACAAACGTCATTGACCAGGTAGCGGGTCTCGAAATTGTCGGAGCCGTCAACAACCAGATCGTAGTCTGAAATGATTTCCGGCGCGTTTTCTCCGGTAAGCTTGACAGGGTAAGTTGTGAATTTAACAAATCCATTCAGTGCGGTTAGCTTCCCGGCAGCGGTAATTGCTTTGCTTTTGCCCACATCCGCCTGCGCGTACAGGATCTGACGGTGCAGGTTGGTAACTTCTACCATATCGTGATCGATAATACCAATTGACCCGATACCAGCTGCGGTAATATATTGAAGTACCGGGCAGCCCAGTCCGCCGGCGCCGATGACCAAAACCTTTGCATCTTTCAGTTTTTCCTGCGCGGAGAAGCCGAATTCCGGCAGCAGAATTTGCCGGCTATATTGTTTGCGTTCGCCTGATTCAAGTTTTGACATCGTGTTCTTACTATTTGCTAAGCGGGCAATTTTAGTTGTTTTTCATAGAAAACAGGCAAACTCCCGGTTTTGATCATGAAATGAGCATTAATTTTTTATAATTAAAAGGTAATTTTAACGCATTCAATTAACCTGACAACGACCTGTATTATTTGATGGATCTTATTATCAGAAGCGCTGCCCCGAAGGATTTACCTGTTTTGCTGGAAATCATCAATCACGCGATTTTAAATACAACAGCCATTTACGACTACGAACCGAGAACATTGGAAGAGCAAAAGGCATGGTTTGAGAAAATGTTCAATGACGGGATGCCCGTTATTGTGGCTGAAATGGAAGGTAAGGTGATCGGCTACGGTTCCTACAATATCTTCCGGCCGAAAATCGGTTATAAATTCAGTGTGGAGCATTCCATTTATCTGGACGATAAGTCGCGTGGGATGGGAGTAGGGGGGAAATTGTTGGGAAGTTTGATCCAGCGCGCCAAAGAGTCCGGCGTTCATACGATGATCGGCGTAATCGACGCAGCCAACCGCGGCAGCATAGAATTCCACAAAAAGTATGGCTTCGTAGAAAAAGGGTACCTCAAAGAAATAGCCTTCAAGTTCGATCAGTGGCTCGACGTTGTCTTTATGCAATTGTTGATCGAGGAGGACTAATGCGCCTTATTTGTTAAATGCACCTGTAATAATTGGAAGGTCTGTCAGAGATGTCAAAAGACATCTCCACTCTTTTTAGTACTTTTACAAGATTTAAGAATTTATTTTACTCAACACAATCAAATGGCAGAAAGTAAAGCTAATTTTCGTTACGACATCAACGCACTCCGGGCAATAGCAGTTATAGGAGTTGTATTATTCCATTTTAATATACCATTCTTTAAGGGCGGATTTTCTGGTGTTGATATATTCTTTGTGATTTCTGGTTATCTAATGACCAGAATAATTATAGCGGGATTAGCAAAAGATAAATTTTCTATTTCTGATTTTTACAATCGCCGGATTCAACGAATTGTTCCAGGATTAATGGCGATGATTGCTCTGGTTGTCGCCATTACGTTTTTGTTATTTTTGCCTCCTGATTTTGAGGAAGTCGCGAAGAATGCAAACGCAAGTATGCTCTTCTATTCAAATATCTTATACCACTTTGATGATTATTTTGGCCCGGCATCTGAAAATAATATATTCTTACATACGTGGTCTTTGTCAGTCGAATGGCAATTCTATTTGATCCTGCCAATTCTTCTGATTTTCCTGAATAAGTTTTTAAAGAATGACAGACGTAAATTTTTAATCCTTTTTATCTCAGCAACCCTCCTGTTTTTCTTAGGATCATTGGTAGTTACAAAGTTTTATCCTAAGATATCCTTTTATTTTTTGCCAACGAGATGTTGGGAAATGCTAATCGGCGGAGTCGCCTTTCTGGCAGAGGGAACTATTAAACCATTCGGTAAAAAGTATTTTTATGCAGGTTATGCGATTCTCGGTCTTGGGATGATATTATTAAAGGAAACAATGCTGTGGCCCGGTTTGTATACACTGGTGCCTGTTTTAGCGACATTCTTCATCATTCTTGCTAATCAAAATAGCTGGTTTGTGTTAAGGCTGCCTGTTGTGCAGTTCTTCGGACGTATATCCTATTCGTTGTATCTCTGGCACTGGCCGGTTTTTGTGATCGGCTCATACCTGGGACTGACCTCATTTATAGGTAACCGGCTGGCTCTGATGCTACTTTCTGTGTTGCTGGGATATCTGTCGTATAGGTATATTGAGTCATTCCGGT
Organism: Dyadobacter sp. UC 10; assembly: GCF_008369915.1. Classification (NCBI taxonomy): domain Bacteria; kingdom Pseudomonadati; phylum Bacteroidota; class Cytophagia; order Cytophagales; family Spirosomataceae; genus Dyadobacter; species Dyadobacter aurulentus. Next base: position 4,250,496 of record NZ_VSRN01000001.1, read on the forward strand.
TCAATAAAAAGCTTACTCCAATATACATATCTATTGCAATTGCGGGGTTATCTGCGTGGCTTTGGATTGGTACAGGAAACCAGATCATTTTCAAAAATGAAACGGTTGCAATCGCGAATTATATAAAGGTTCATAGAGAAGAACGTCATAAAGAATCGCAGTCGACCGGCTGCTTTCTATCGCCAAGCAATAAAACATATAACGAAATAGAGTGTTTGAAGATAGATAAGACCAGACCAAACGTTTTGCTTATTGGAGATAGCCATTCAGCACATTTTTCTACACCGCTAAGGGAAGCATTGGCGAAGCAAGGTATTAATATGAATCAGGCGTCAGCAACGGGTTGCATGCCTATTTTACGAAAAAACGGAAAAAGCGCTTGTAGTGTGTTAATTGACCATGTCTATTCAAATTACATTCGTCAAAATTCTAAATATATTAAAGGAGTAATTATCAGTGCGAATTGGATAAATGCAAGGCAGGACAGCGATCTAGTCAAAGATATTGAAAATACTATCGCCTATCTGGAAAAACTGAATATTAAAGTAATTCTGCTTGGCCAGAACGAAACGTATACTATTCCATTTCCCTCGATCGCTGCCCGAACATTCGAATATGGATATCGTAACTTTGAGGAAAGATTTTTAGAAAAACATTCTTTTCGCGTCAACAAAATGCTGTTGGAAAAGCTTCCACGTTATTATGTAGATATATACAATTTGAGGTCTGTACCTAAGCTGTCAAAAGATAATGTACCGTATATGGCAGATAAGACGCATTATACTATCTCAGGATCCATCATGGTCACAAATCTGATTGTGAACGATCCGAAATTCAAAAAGTTTTTAGAACCAGAAATTAAGTCTCTTGTTGCAACAAATTAATCCCGGGTGATTTTGAATTGACTTTTAGGACTCTATTTTTAAATGGATAATTGCATATTACCAGGTTCGCTTTTTCATATATTCATCCAGCTCCGAACGCTTCATCGGGATTTCGTTCGGATTTTTGTCGAGCCATTTCAGGAAGCTTTCTTTTAGTTCATCCGTCCACTGGTTATCGATCTGCCCCGGGCTATACTTTCCTTCTTTCAGCATCTGAATTGCGAATTTGTCGCGCAGTGTGAGAAATTCAGCTGTCAATACCACTTTTTCGGCGAGGTGGGCAGGGATGAAAATTACACCCTCTTTTTTTGCAAGTACGAGGTCGCCGGGGAGAACGATCGCGCGGCCAATGCGGATTGGAACGTTCATGCCGGTCAGGAAAACGTCTTTTAAAAAGGAAGGGTCGAAGTCGCGCACGAACGCGTTGAAACCTTCAATTTTCGATAAGCCTTCCAGATCCCTGACGGAAGCATCAAAAACAACTCCGTTACCTGATTTCGCAAAAATAGAAGTACCGAGATTGTCGCCGATCAGTGTGCCGCTTGCTATTTTTCCAAAGCCGTCGGCCACGTACACATCGCCTTTGCTGAGTTGCTCGATCGGCCAGGAGTTGGTATTCCCTGCTCTCCCGTTTTTATTACCACGGTCTTTGATCAATTTTTCAACGTCCGGGCGGGAAGGCATAAACTGTGCCGTAAGTGCGCGGCCGGCTACTACGATATCGTCTTTCAGCAATTTCCAGTTACCATCGAACTGGCAATTGTAACCTTCATTTTGCAGTACCACCCAGGCTTCTTCAATGGTGATATTTTTCACCCGGCGGACCAGATCATCCGGCACTTTCGGGCGACCATCCGGAAACCTTTCGCCTTTCCATTCAGAGGTTAAAAAAATGAGTTCGTCTTTGGGGATCGTTTGGGCTTCGGTCACTTCGGCAAGACCGAAAAAAGCAAATGCAGTTAAACTGAATAATTTGAATTTCATAATTCTGGATTAAAGAGATCAGGTATTTGGGTGGCTAAAATACGGATTAAGGTAAGTACATCGCATAGTTGATAGAAAATCAGACTTCCCGCTCCCGGAAAGTCTGATTTTAAACTACGTAAAACTGCGGCTTTACTTGTCCCACCAAACCAGGCTTGAAAGCGTATTGGTCCCGCCCTGGCGGTCGCGGGCTGCCATGAAGTTGGCCCTGTTATATTGTTCTTCCGAATCAGGGATTACAAATCTTGTAGGGATCTTTCCACCTGTCAGGTTACCCGGGTAATTGGTTGGGGTGAGTTTAGGAAAGCCCGTGCGGCGCCAGTTGGAAAATATTTCATATTCGTCTTCCAGAAACAATGCGACCCACTTTTGTGTCGAGATCTGCTCTATCTGCTGCTCCACGGTACCAGTTGATTTGTAGGGATTCGCCGCCAGGTAGGCATTGATTTTTGCATCTGAAATGGTGCCTGCCGCACCAAAAAGTGACCATTGACGCAGGCCTGCTCTTACAGCATTGTTATACGCCGCCGTTGCCGTGCTGCCTTTATACCAGCCACGAACTGCGGCTTCTGCCAGCAAAAGGTTTGTTTCCGCATTTCCAAATACGATCAGCGGCGCCGCATATCTGAGAACTGTGGCGGGATTTGGCTCCGAATAATCGTTGAAATCCGCAGGGCGACTATTAAATGCTGCATTGGGCATACCCTTTTGCAATATGGTCGAAGTGTCTGCTACGAAAGTTGATCCTTCTGGTCTCCATACAATGGATATCACATTAAGGCGCGGGTCTTTGGTTGTTTTCAAATGGTCGATCAGCGTTTTTGCAAATTTTCCACCTTCCACATTGTCACCACCAGGGGAAATATAGTCTGTGTTCATTAAACCGTTTGCAATAAAATTGCGGCTAAGGGTCTGCGAACCATCTACATAGGTAATAATCGCACGATCTGAATCTTCCAGGATCACCCCGCCAGCGATCGCTTTCTCAACCCATGTTTTAGCGGATGCATTGTCGACTTCGGTCAAACGCATTCCTAGGCGGAGCATCAGCGAGTAGGCGAACTTTTTCCATTGCTCAATATTGCCGCTGTACATCAGGTCTGCATTTGCGAAATTGGCTTTGGAAGCATCGAAAGCAGCGATGGATTCTTCAAGCTCTTTCAGCATATCCGCGTAAATCGCCTGCTGGGTGTCGTAGGTCGGGCCGTAGTTTTTTTCAGACAAAGCTTTACCGGATTCGAAATACGGAATATCCCCATAAAGGTCAGTAAGCCGGTGGAAAATGTAGGCTCTCCAGATCCGTGCGGCCGAAAGCTTGTTCACAGCCAAAGGATCATCCTGCACCGCGTCAATAACCTGGTTGATCGAGATCACCGCTCCGGTACCCTGGGCGGTACCGGCGTACGCATTCCAGCTGGCTTGCGAATAGCTGAAATTAAAGTATTTATCCCCCGCAGCAGGCACCTCTTTATATGTTGAGAAATGCTGCATCGATTGTCCGATCGTCAGGTAAGCCGCGCCGTTAAAGTTAGTGGCGACACCGTCCAGCTGCGCCCTGGTAAACAGATATTCGGGAACAACCTTGTCGTATTTATTAGGGTCGACGTTCATTTCCTCAAAACCATTGTCACAGGAGGAAACCATCAGGGCCAGTGGGGCCGCATATATGAATTTTTGAAATAGGCTTTTCATCGTAGAGTTCATGTTTTAGAATTTCACCATCAGGTTCACGCCCATACTGCGTGTTCTTGGTACACCAAATGCTTCCAGCCCTTGTGCATTGGTGCTGGTGTAGCTCGACTCAGGATCGAAGTAGTTTTGCTTTTTGTCCTTGAACAGAATCGCAAGGTTACGCGCAACGAATGATACCGAAGCCGACTGCAGTTTCAGGAACGCCAGCTTATTTACAGGAATATTGTAGCTCAGCACGACCTGACGAAGTTTGATGAAGTCGTTGTTGAACATGAACATCGCCGTATAGTTCTTGTCGTTGTCGTAGTACGTATCAACATCCTTCTTCTCCCAGGTTTTAGTAAAAGGAGCGCCTTCGGGGGTTACACCCGCTACGGTTACGCCGGTATCACGTCCTGGCAGCGTTTCGACTGGTAAGCCAAACCGATAGGCATACTGATAAAGGTTCGAATACACAATACTTCCGAACTTACCATCCACCAGTACGTTCAAAGAAAAGTTTTTGTAACGGAAATTATTGGTAATACCCATTGTCAACGGAGGCGTACCCTGTCCGATCTCTTCCAGGTCTCCGCGTACTGCGTAGCCGCTTGCCGGGTTGAAAACGACATTTCCACTGGCATCGGTTTTCTTGCGGAAGCCCCAGATCGTTCCGTATGGCCTGTTGACAGCGTTGCGGACCACACCGCCGCCTACGCCGGTAGCAATGTCAAGTGCATTGATTCCCTCTGCCAGCTGCTCGATTTTGCTTCGGTTGTAAGCCATGTTATAGCTCACATCCCAGCCGAAGTTTGTTTTTTGCACAGGAGTTCCCGTCACCAGCAGTTCAACCCCCTTGTTACTTAACTCACCTACATTTAACAATGCCGATGTATATCCGGATGACAATGCAATGTTGGTGGTAACAATGTCGTCGGTTGTTTTACGGTTATATAAAGTGACGTCCAAACTTAGCCGGTTGTTGAGGAATTTGGCTTCCAGACCACCTTCGTAGGTCGTTGAAGTCAATGGTTTCAGGTCTGGGTTTGGCACTTCGGAAGAAGCGAGGCCCTGAACCGGGCGACCATTGTGCCCGCCTTGCTGCATATTGTAGTATTGGTAAATCTGATACGCATTCACCGTAGCACCGCCCACTTGCGCCCAGGAACCGCGCAGCTTTGCGAAACTGATCGCAGAAGGCAAGTCAATAGCTTCCGAAAGAATCAGCGAGCCACCGATCGATGGGTAGAAAATAGTATTGCTCTTAGGATTCAAAACCGAAAACCAATCCTGGCGCCCGGATACCGTCAGATAAGCCAGACCTTTGTAACCAAAGTCAACCGATCCGAAAAGCGAGTTGATCGCACTTTTCAGGTTCTTTGGCGTAGTGGTTATGATTGCCAAATTGGTATAGCTGTAAAAATAAGGGATCGTGAACTCGCTGCCGGCGATTAAAGTTTCGTCAAAATTGCTGCGTTGGGCATTCGCACCGGCCATGGCCGAGAAGCTTACATTTTCCCACTCTTTATTATAGTTGAATGTGAGCATTCCATTGGTTTCGGAAGAGCTTGTTTTTCTCCCTTCATAAGTTCCGCGCGGAAAGAATGCGTTGTTGGTCGGCTGCACGTATTCAGAAGCAAAGCTATAAAAATCCTGGCTCACACTGCCTTTGACATACAGGTTCTCAAGGATGTCATAACGAAGGCTTCCCTGACTTAAAAAGCGGTGTTTGGTATCGTCATTTTTGAATTTGTTGATAACGAAATACGGATTGGGTGCAGCCGGTACCGGGTTCCATTCCATTTCTTTGCCGGTCACCGCATCGAATCCCGGAGAAAGGCTGCGGATATCCACCGTGTTAGCAACCAGGTAAGTAGCCCAGTGCGGGTTCATATCAGCATAGCCTACTTTCGGGCGGTTGTTGCCCTGTTCCAGGTTGTATTGAAAAACGGTTTCAACGCTTAACTTTTTGCCCAAAAATGCATTCAGGTTCAAATTGGCTATTCGGCGAACGAATGAGGAATTCGGTACCACACTGTTGGATTTTGTATTGTTCAAACCCAAACGGAAGTTCACCGTTTCCGTGCCGCCCGTCAATGCGACAGAATTGATGTAGTTGGTACCTGTGTTATAGAAATTTTTCAGGTTGTCTTTTTGAGGAGAATAGGGGTGCATTTGTCCATCCACCTGGATCGTCGGTTGGCCATCCATTTTTGCGCCATACGAAAGCCGTCCTGTACTTTTCGCCTTATCCAGATCTGTTGGTTTCACACCATCTACGCCCTGCCCATACTCGTACTGCCATTCAGGAATTACAGCGAGTGTTTCAAATGTGGTATTACTGTTGATCTCCACACCGATCCCCTTTTGCGCACGGCCTTTTTTTGTCGTGATCAAAATCACCCCGTTGGAAGCACGTGCGCCGTAAAGCGCCGCGGCAGGGCCGCCTTTCAATACGCTGATGGATTCAATATCATCCGGGTTAATACCACCAATACCGTCACCACGGTCAATATTCATCCCATTTCCGTCCGCAGTAGTTCCGCCCGGGGTTGAATTATCCATCGGCATACCATTGATCACATATAAAGGCTGATTGTTACCATTCAATGAACCATTCCCGCGGATTACAATACGGCTCGAACCACCTGGGCCAGTTGCCATACCTGTTGCGTTCACACCGGCGATTTTACCTGTTAATGCATTGCCGATATTGTTTTCGCGGGCTTGCGTAAATTCAGAACCCTTTACCTCGGTAACCGCATAGGCAAGCGCCTTTTTCTCTTTGGCGATACCGAGTGCGGTCACTACCACTTCGTTCAACGCCTTTGCTTCAGGCTGAAGTTGCACATCCACGTTCGTCTGGTTGCCGACGGCCACTTCCTGGGAAGTATATCCTACAAAACTGAAAATCAGTACGGCGGAAGAAACCTCGGCATCGGGGATATCAATCGCATATTTACCCTCCGCATCGGAGGAAGTGCCTCGCTGCGTGCCTTTTACCAAAACACTAACACCCGGCAGTCCCGCGCCTGTTTCGTCCGATACCTTTCCGGTGAGGTTGCGTTTGGGCGAAACTTTACTTTCAGCCGAAGTCTCAACCTGCGCAGCCTGCTCGCGTTTCAGGATAATGCGGTCCTGTATTACCTCATACACCACGCGATGCGGCGCAAGGATCTTTGTAAGTACTTCCGAGAGTGCCTCTTCCTGAAATTTGAAATTGTTTTTTTGATCGTTGAAGATCTGTGGATTGTACATGAATTTAACCTTCGCCACATGCTCGATCTTCTCCAAGGTTTTATCAATATCCGAATTGGATATACGCAGGGTAATTTTTTGCTCCAGTATTCGCTGTCCCCGCACGTCGGCGGCATGGACTAGTGTGCCGAAGGCGATGGAAAACAAGGCTTGATACAGCGTAATGCGCATGATTTTCTGTAAAGCATGATGAAATTGTTCGGTTTTTGGCATAATTTTGGTTTTGTCGGGTTGTAACGATTCGGCATCAATTGATTCCCGCAGGAACCGTTTTACGGCTCCTGGAATACTTAGGAAACTTGGGGGATTAATCGGTCGGTGGTGTTGCAGCATCATCGACTTTTTTGTTAAGAATTAGTAGCGGTTCATCTCATAGGCGGTGTTTTCAGAATTCTGGTTTGGAAATTGGTTAGTAACAGCCCTTGCTGTTGATAATAATGCTGGCATCCATCTGCTCATATTCAGCGCCGATCGTTTTGCAGATCAGGTTCATTTTTTCAAAAAGCGGCTCGTCAGAAAGGGAGGCCGTCAGGTAGCAGTTCTGCATTACTTCCGGATCAAAAATAATTTTCACTCCGTATGATTTTTCGAGGGTTGCGAACACGTCGGCAATGGGTGTTCCTTTGAATTCAAACGATTGTCGCTGAATCGGTAATTCGAGCAGTTTTGGATCCGGTACCAGGCTGCGGGTAAGTCGTAACTCTTTGGCGGCAAATACGATTTGCTGATTCGGCGTCAGTATCATCCCGCCCAGTTTTTCGTCGGCATGCTGACTTGCCAATGCTTCCTTGGTCATCGGAAACACCGAAACTTTCCCTGTTTTAACCACCACTTTCACTTCCTTGTCGTTTTCAAATGCCCTTACCCGGAAGCTGGTACCCAATACTTTCGTCGCCAGCGAACGTGCGTATACATAGAAGGGTTTGTTCGGGTTTTTGGCCACCTCAAAAAAAGCTTCGCCAGTCAGGAATACCTCGCGCCTGTTCCCCTCGAACCTGGCGGGATAAGTAATGCGGCTGTCTGGTTGCAGTAAAATGGTACTTCCATCATCCAGCGTGATCAGTTTAACCCTGGTAGTTGTATTCTGCTGCTCCACCAGCGGCTCTTCTATTTTGCTCAGGATTACCTTGTACTGATCGGACTGTTGCGTGTTGATACGCTGCTTGTTAAACCACCATCCTGCAAAAAGCAACGCAAGCACTGAGGCGGCCAGATGGTACCAGTTCGGTCTGAATTTGAGCCAGAGCGTCGATCTTCTGGCGGCATTTTCACCGATTGCGTGAGACAGCCGGTAAATTTCGTTGGCTACTTCCTCGTCTGAAATCTGGTCAAATGTGACCTCTGTCGCAGTCAGCAGCTCTTTTGCCTTTTCAGCAACTTCTATCCTATCCGGATTTTGTTCCAGCCACTCCTCCCAGGCCGATGCGGCGACCGGATCGCGGAACAAAACCCATTTCCGGAACAAAGGATCTGCGGCGAGTTCTTCCGGAAGATAATTGCGGTAATTCTGCATAAATGGCAAATGAAAATTAGGCTATTTGATATAAGGATGCAGGAATATTGGGGTAATACTCTTTTTGTGGAAATTATTTTTGGGAAGTATTGCCGATGGATTGCCAGGTCACTCCATTTGCACATTCTTTAAAGCTGGAATCAGAATTAACCCGGTTATTTAGAGAAGTTAATAGGGAACCCAAATTTTAATCCAAATACCTGACTCTTTGGCCTGTATCAATCGGAGTGTATTTTTCATTTTGCTCGTCAGCCTGTCAGGCTGCGGCCTCTTCATTGACCGTACCACTGTGGTTTACGGCACCATTACTGATCAGAATGACCAGCCTGTGGATAGTATTCTGGTAGTGATCGACGGGGTCAAAGGTTTCAAGTACGAAACTTTGAAACAAGTTTATTCAGGTGAAGATGGCAGCTATGAACTGGTTGTAGATGTGCCTAAGCGATTTTCCTCCACCAACATTATAATAGATACTTCTCCCATCGACACTGCCGGAAGTGAGAGGCCATTTAAAAGAATTAGGATTGAGAAGAATGGTAATCGTACCAGCAACTGTTGTTTCGCTTCAATCGGAGAGAAGACCAAATATGACTTTCAATTAATACCTAAATAAATCGAAAATGAAACACAAACTATAAACAAACAGAAAATGATTCGACTATTCTTTATCTGTGTATGCCTGACCTTTCTGCTGTCGCATTGCTTTTTGAAACAAGACCGCACTACTGTGGTTTACGGGACAATTACAGATGAGAAGGGACAGCCGGTGGATAGTATTTTGGTAGTTATCAAAGGGGCGCAGGGTTTTAAGTATGAAAGGTTGAAAGAAGTTTACTCTGGTAAAGATGGCAGCTATGAATTGGTTGTGGATGTGCCCAGGAAATATGGCTCAGCTAATGTGACTGTACCATTTGGTTCGTACGAAAACCCGAAATACGACAAGAATTATAAAGGCAAGAGAACTTTTAAAAATGATCAGTTTACGAAAAATTGTTGCAGCGCTTCTATTGGCAATAAGACAAAATATGATTTTCAACTAATACCTAAATAACTGATATGAATACACAGACTATGAGACAGAGAAAAAAAACCACATTCATTTTACTTGCCTGCCTGAGCTTTTTGCTCACGGGATGCTTCCTTAAGCAAGACCGTACCACAGTGGTCTACGGGACCATTACGGATGAGGAGGGGCAGCCGGTGGATAGTATTCTGGTAGTGATAGACGGTGTCAAAGGTTTCAAGTACGAGAGGTTGAAGCAAGTTTATTCGGGTGAGGATGGTGGCTATGAACTGGTTGTAGATGTGCCAAGGAAATATGGCTCAGCAGATATTGGAATTCCTTTTGGACTGGTCGATAATCCCAAATACGAGAAGAATTATAAGGACGTAAATGTGGAGAAAAATGATAAACGTACTAGGAATTGCTGTACTGCTTCGATTGGCAACAAGACAAAATATGATTTTCAACTAATACCTAAATAGTCAACTTTCAATTTTAACTCAATTGCCATGATGCATTTCTTAAAATGCAGTAGAGGGAAACTATGTCTTTTCCTCCTGCTCTCTCATTGTGTTGTTTCTACAGTTTCAGCTCAGGATTATGATCAGCTACGGGATATCAGGCTGAAAGCGCTGGACTTGTCCGGTCTGGGCAAAACCCTTTTTCTCAATGCCGGAATAACCAACCAGCGGGAAGTTGATTATTTCAAAGGGCTGTCAAACAGCCAGTTGGAAAGGCCTGAGCGTGTAACTTCGGACGAATGGCAAAATTTGTATGAAAGGTTAATGGATGCGGATTTAAGACCGGAAGAAGAGAAATTGGCGAATTTTGACAAATGGATGGAAACTGATCCGGAAAAGATCACCAAGAGCGACACGATACCAATAGGAATAATGAACCTGGAAGGTATATACCTGACCGGTACACAAATTGCGGAAAACGAAACTCAAAAAAAGGTTAGTAGGCATGTTGATTTTGCTAAATACGAAAAGGTGAGAATAGTTTCTGCCTCGGTACTACAGGAGCATATTTATCAGGCAGAGGTTATTTTTAGATTGAGTCCACGACTCTACTTTTCAAACCAGAATGATCATGTAAAAGCGGTAGAGATCAATTTTGGGGATGGGAAAGGATACCGTAGTTTTCCGCTCTCGGAACAGCTGATACCCCATCGTTTTGAATCGGACGGCGAGCATTTGATACAGATTCGGCTGACAACCGGAGAAGTTGTTTATCGCTTTGAAACCAAAGTGAATGTCCTTCAAATGAAGCGCATAAAGCCATTTGCAGAATTTCAAATCTCGGCTAACAGGATCTATAGCGATATTGCGGATAGCGACAGATCAGCGAGAGCGGCATTGGCAGGAGGGAATGTGAGGATCGTTCTGGGGTGTGATCAGATTTTTAATAAGCCAATCATTATTGCGGAAGGTCTTGACCTAGGACAGGACGTGTTTTTGGACTACCTCGAAGCCAAATACAGAGACGGGCTAGACCAATTTTTAACGGAAGGTTATGATCTGGTATTTCTTGATTATACAGATGGTCGGGCGGCGATTCAGGACAATGCTCAAGTATTATAAACGCTGATTCTGCATGTAAATGCAACGAAAAGCGGTTCGATAAAATCAATTGTGATCGGCGAAAGTATGAGCGGGCTCGTAGCCCGATGGGCACTAACCGAAATGGAGAAAAATGGCCAGGATCATCAGGTGCGGCTGATGCTATGTTATGATACACCCCATCAGGGAGCGAATGTACCAGTTGGTCTTACCCAGTTGATGCATGAGGCCGGTCCTACATTACTAACCAAGGCGATCCTAAAGTTTTTCGCGAAAGGCTGGCGCAATTACTATAAGGCTATGGGAACGCCTGCCGCCAGACAGCTCCTGCTGCATCAGACCAACCATCCGAATGTCGGTGGGAAACACGCCGATTTTGATCTGTTTCGAACCCAGCTATCAGCTCTTGGTAATGGAGGTTATCCACAGAATTGCCGGAATATAGCTGTTACGCATGGCAGTATGGATGCGGGTGACCGCGAGTTGTTTGAAAGATATAATTATGGTGACAGGATACTACGAAGCTGGACACCGTTCGGCTTGCAAAACACAAACATCGATGTACATACAAATCAACTTGGTCAGAATACCAATGTACTTCGCTTTGCAAGCTGGGGCATTTTTTCCAAGTCTGTCGGTATCAACCGGAAGTATAATAGCCCATTGAATGACGATTTTTTGCCGGGAGGGCGTTCCACTTTCTCTGTCCCAAACAAGCTTTTCTTTGCGACCGACAGCCTAAACTTTTGCTTCGTGCCTACTTTTAGTGCTATTGATTATCAGGGGCCAAGGGTCACCCAAGCGGAGCGCGAGTTGTTAAACGTAGCTGCTGTAAATGCTGAAACGATTGATCGTAAAACACCATTTGCAGCGATTTATGGGAATAATGATAACACTCCCCATGTGGATCCAGAAGAAATTCAATGGAACAACATCGGTATCGCCGAAAACCTACTAACATGGGTCGGCGCCTGTCCGGTAATTCCCCTGCCGCCGGTGCCGACAATCACGACTTATCCTGTTTGCCATCCATTCAATAAAAAGAGGACCACCGAGGACAACACAGCCTCTGTCATAGTATCACTGGCTACCCCGTCCAATGGGCTGTATGTTCATAACTGGACTGTGACACCGGGTGACCAACATTTTACGACCACGGGCGATAACATAACTTTTCAGGCTGAAAGCGCAGGTGTATATCAAATCACTTGCGTGCGTACGTACCCGAACCGCAGGGATATCAGCAGTACTTACTCAGTCGATATGCTTGTTGCCGATTGCAAAGACGTTACCGCTGATCCCGAAACTCCAACAGAGCTTAACCTGGCGGAAGCGGATGTATTAGCAAGCGATGTCTGGGAAAATGACTTTTTACTCACTACCGCCACCGACTCGCTGGCCACATTTGCGCATTATACCCCCAACCCAAAATCCTGTATGCCACCCTGGAAAACGGTACGTTCGTGTCAAGCGCGACGTTGCTTGCGAGCGGGATGTTTGAAGAATTTGCAGCGCTGTTTGCCGCTATTGATCCGCGTATTGCGCTTCCTGTCCGGCTCAAAACTTTCACGGTGAAAGCCGAGGGTACAACTGCATTGCTGGAATGGGAAACGGAAAGTGAGCTGAACAGCAGCCATTTTGAAATCGAGCGAAGCGAAACCGGACGCGATTGGGTTGCTATTGGTTTGGTTCCGGCAAAAAATATCCCCGGTGAATCGGCGGAGTATCTCTATACAGATCAGAATATTACAGCAAAGCGGATTTATTACCGGCTCAAAATGACAGATCGAGATTCGACTTTCGCTTACAGCCAGATTCGTTCCGTAGCATTCGGCACAGAATCCGAGGTTGCCGCGTATCCCAATCCGGTCGGTTCGGAGGGTGACATTCAGATCTTGCTGGGAGAAAAAGGAATTAAAAGTGTCCGTATCTACGACCTCGCGGGAAAGCTGGTCTTGAAATCAGGCATAGCCGATGTAAAAGTTAATGTACAAGAGTTGCCGGCAGGGAAGTATATTTTGCATATTGAAATGCAAGACGGCAGTAAAATAAGCCGCACAATTCTAAAGAAGTAGCGAAGATCCTATTGGAAATAAATGCAGGCCAAAAGCAAGGTTTGGCTCACGAGGTGCATTTGTACTTTTAGCGAGTTGATCGCTTTGAACAATAAATTCGCCACCGATTGCCTGTTCACCTGCATCAGGTCGGCGATTTGTTCGTTGTCCATTCCTTCATAGTATTTAAGGAATATCGCTTCTTTTTGGCGTCGGGGCAATTCTTCAAGCGCAGTACGAACTTTTACCTGATTCTCCGTAAAAGCCTCATGCTGCTCTATTTCCGTTTCAATGGTCTGGTAATCGGATAGTTCTGCGGCTTCTTCAATATCCATTTGTGCATGCACATTGTTGTTTTTCCTAAACTCCTGCATCAACTGATTTCGCAGGGCCCTCAGAAAATAAATAGTCACAAACTGGATCTGAATAGTGCTCCTTTTCTCCCAGATGTGGATCAGTAAATCCTGGATTGAGTCTTTGATAAACTCCCTGTCAGCAGTAAAATTGGTTGCATAGTTGAAAAGCGTGCGGTATTGCTTGTCTGCAAGCTGACAAAATGCAAGACTGTCTCCGGCCTGGGATTCATGCCAGAGGTTCAGAAGAACCATGTTCTCCTCAGCGATGCGTTGTCTCTTATTCAAATCTTGTCAGGTATGAAACAAATAAACCGTTATTTTATAATAACTTAAAATATAAGGATGACTTTATTTTTTTATTTAGAATAATCTGCCGCATAACTGAATTTTAGCCAAATATAATCCATCATTTAACGGATCATATTTTGTCAGACTAAGCGGACCGGGCCGCTCAGTCTGACAAATCAACTACTAGACGTAAGCAATGCAATCAATCTCGACCAGCGAATCCCCCGGCACGCCACCGTATACAGCCACAGTAGTACGGCAGGGAGGTTTGCTGCCGAAACGGCCTTTGTAGGCGTCGTTCATTTTCTTGTAGTCATTCAAATCGTGTAGGAAAACGCTGCATTTGAGTACTTTTTCCATGGAAGAACCGGCTTTGATCAGCTCCTTCTCCAGCTCGTCGAGCACGTGTTTGGTGTGGGCGGTAATATCGCCTTCAAAGTGGGCCCCTTTTCCCGCGATAAAAACAAGGTTATTGAATTTGGTATGGCCAGAAAATAAGGGTACATCATTGTACATTTCGACACTACCCACTTCTTTTTCGGGAGCCACTTCCGCCTTCGCTTTCGCGGCGACACCAATGCCGGCTATTCCTGCTACTGATGCGAAAAGTTTCTTGATAAGTGATCTTCTTTCGGATTTCATAATTGTCTGAATTGAGTTTATAAATAAGCTGTCTTAGGATCTTTTCTTTTTGCTCTTTTTAGTGAGTTTGTCGCTGGCTGGCAGGGTGATTTTCCAGATACTGCCGCCCGCCTTGTTTCCGCCTTGCTTTCCACCGTATTCAATCACATACAAAGTGTTTCCAACCAGCAATGCATCGGTAGGAGAGGTGAAATTGTCGACTATGCGTGTGGTTTTTATCTTGTAATTATCAGCCGGTTTGTCGTAAATCATTTCAAGATGTAGCAGGTCTTTGCCCTGCCGGCGCAGCGCGCTCGGGTTAGCGATGCCATTTCTGGGCCCGCCGGTATATCTGATCACAAATCCGTCCCCCGCCAGATCTTTTGCCAGTGCTTTTTCATTATCGAAAAATAACCCCAGCGGCGAGGAATGGGCATTGAAAGTACCCACAGTAACGCCCGTAGTATCTCCATCCATGACAATCCCGGTTTTACGGTCGCGGTATTCATTCGCGTCGGGTCCCAGGTTCTGTACTGCCGGGGTGAATTTGACGTCTTCCGGTCTTTTAGGGAAATCCGGGTCATTGTGAAAATACTTCATGAGCCAGGCGAAAGCAAACTTGCTTAAAAACGGATCTTTTTCGGGATCGGGCTGGTAGTCGGGAAACTGCTGCGGATTGTCGATTCCTCCCATGACCCAGGGAAATCCGTAATGGTGCCCTTCTCTCACCCAAAACATATCTTCCGGGTGGTCGTAATCGCCCGAATTTGATACCGCAAAAAGATTTCCTTTGGCATCAAACGCCATATCATAAGCATTCCGGATTCCCTCGGCAAAGAGATATCCTTCCTTTTTCATTTGCGAGATATCTGTGGTCAATACCAGATCTTTGGAAGTGATGGGAATACGGAAAATATTGGCAGTCAGTGCATTGTCGCGTGCGTTTGGGTATTCTCCTCCATTGTCCTGTACTTCTCCGTGGTCCGTTCTTGCGCCGGTATTAACGTAAATGAATTTCTTGTCGGGACTGATTTCCAGCGCATTCCAGCCGTGATCAAAAGTAGTTTTGTTAGCCCCGTATTCAACCGTATTGAAAACAACCGTCATTTCGGGTTTTTCAACTCCCGGCGTCATTTCATAACGGACCATCCGGCCTTTATTTCCCTTGTTGTTATTGACACTCACGTTCCCCGCCAGGAAAAGGGTATTGCCATTAAATGCAGCGCCCTGCAGTCGCGGGATACCGTGGTCTTCAACCGAAAAAATCTTTTTGCTTTCCGGCTTTCCGTCCACTTCCACGATTTTGATCACATCGCCAAAAAAGGTAGTATAGTAGATCTCACCCGTCAATGGATGGCGGATGATCCGCACTGCTTCGGGCTCTACCTTCATGTATTCCTCAATGGTAATATCATTCCGAAGCGCAACCGGCGTTTTCGTGCCGGTTTCTTTCGCCTGGGAAAATGCGTGGCCGGC
Source organism: Dyadobacter sp. UC 10 (assembly GCF_008369915.1). Classification (NCBI taxonomy): domain Bacteria; kingdom Pseudomonadati; phylum Bacteroidota; class Cytophagia; order Cytophagales; family Spirosomataceae; genus Dyadobacter; species Dyadobacter aurulentus. The sequence goes on from NZ_VSRN01000001.1 coordinate 4,266,166, forward strand.
ATTGCCGAGTAAAAGCAGGGCTGCTAGTCCGTACCTGTAAATATTGCTGCGGTTTGACATGGATATATCGGTTCAGGGTTATTCTTTTTTGCCCAAATGACGGATGTACGCGACAAGCTGCCATTTTTGCTCATCTTCAAATACATCCTTGAAAGGCGGCATATTTCCCCGCCCGGTAGATAGTTTCCAGAATAAGGCACCGTCGGACTGACTTTTAACCAGCGTATCGTGAAAATTTGCAGGTTTCTGCCCCAGGGCTCCTCCCGCAGCTCCGTCTCCATACCCTTCGTCGCCGTGGCAGGAAGCGCAGTATAAAGTGAAAAGTTCTTCGCCTTGCGCGAGTGTGAGCGGCTCTTCGTGGTGTGGATTTTTGAGGGTATCAGCCCAGGCAGGCGCCTTCCAGGGATCCTGGTGCTGACTGTCTTCATACTGGAAGTTACGCGACGAGAACCCGGCCAGGGCCAGGCCGAACAACAAAATAAAGCTTGCGGCGACACTCTTGTTTTGATGCATTCAGTATACAGAAAAGGTGAATATAGAGATATCAGCATTTCTCCCTCCAACCCCCAAAAGGAATACTCAATTGCCGGAGAGTAATATCCACTTAATGAGGTTGGAAAGAGAAATGCCTTATTTTAAACTATCCAAAGCAGCCCGCACACCAGCCACTTCCTCCGTGCTGACAGCACTGGCCGAGTTTCCGAAATTGCTGCGAATGTGTGTCAATACTTCCGAAATCTCTTCGTCTTTCAAAAAGCTATGTTGTGGCATTACATTATTGTATGATTGCCCCTTCACTTCAATGGGTCCTTCAAGACCTTTTAATAATACTTTGATCAACTTTTCCTTATCCCCCGTCACCCAATCCGCGCCGCCAAGCGGAGGGAATCGTTGCGAATCGCCCATTCCGTTGCGTTGGTGGCAGGCTGAACAGTAAGTGCTATACACCATTCCGCCTGCTACCGGCTTGTCTTTGTCAAGATTATCTTTGGTGAAATCGGGTGTGCGGATGTGGCTCATGGTCTTTCTTTTTTCCATTCCGGCCAGTGCTTTTTTCGGGAATTTCTTTTTGCCGCCGGTATAAGTAACTTTCCAGATCTTCCCTTTTTCAGTCTCGGCAATGTAAACGGAACCGTCGGGACCCATGGCGATCCCCATCGGGCGATATACTGCGTCGCTCACATTCTCGATCGGGTCTACACCTGCAAAACCGTCGGCAAATATCTCGTATTCTCCCGCCGGCTGACCGTTTTTAAATGGAACGAAGCCGATGAAATAGCTCGATTGCGGATAAGGCGCGCGGTTGGTGGAACCGTGAAATGCAATGAAAGATCCATTCTTGTAGCGCTCAGGAAACTGGTTACCCTGGTAAAACAAAAGGTCATTAGGTGCCCAGTGGCCGGGGAAACCAATGATTGGTTTTTCATACTGCGCGCAGTCGCCTACCTTTTTTCCGTCGCCGCCATATTCAGGATTAAGTACTTTTTTATCCTGCATCTGGTCCCAATAGCAGTAGGGCCAGCCGGCGTGCGTGCCTTCTTTTACCCTCAAAAACTCCTCAGAAGGAAGCATTGCGCTTTGCCAGCCGTCAAAAAGCTGAGGCCACAAACGTAGCAAATCGTCGCGGCCGTGTTGCAATGCGTAAAGATTATTATCCGCGAAATTCCAGTCCATACCAACGACGCTGCGCAGGCCGGTAGCAAATTTCACCCCGTCCTTTTGAAGTTGTCCCGTCTTATTGGCATCGAATTTCCATATGCCACCATGATCTTCGAGAATCGGGCAGGGGGTTATTCCCGGTGAACCCGGTATCCTGTTCTCTTCCTGACATGCATTGGAATTGGCCCCGAAAGGTACATACATATTGCCCTTATCGTCGAATGTGATCGGTTTTGCGATGTGTTCGTGCATCCCGTGGGGGTGATCGTCGGTCAATATCACCTCTTCTTTACTTTGCGGAACAAGGTCTCCGGGCGTGAGTTTGTACCTGTACACCACCAGCTCAGAGCTGAAATAGAGGTAACCTTTGTAAATGCGCATGGCCGTTCCATAAGCCCGCTCTCTGCCTACACCACCAAAACGCTTGATCATATCCGCCCTTCCGTCGCCATTCGTATCCCGCAACGCAATCACCGACTCGCCGGTATCGGCAAACCTGGCTTTCACATATATATCCCCGTTATCATTCACTGCAATATGTCGCGCACGGCCAGGCAGACTGTCAACGACCACCACCGCCTCAAAACCCTCCGGCAGGTACAAACCGCCATTTTTGGAATTAACAGGAGAGACTTGCTTATCCGCACGCTGGGTGAAACCCAACACGCAGCAGGTAAGGGCAGTAAGAATGTATTTGAGGTAACGTTTGTTCATTGGCGTTGGGTGGGGGAGTGGGCTGTTGGCTTTTAGCTGTTAGCTATTGGCTGTTAGCTTTTAGCTCTTTGTTGTCTATTTTTTATGCATTTGACTTTTCTAAAACGAATTCTTAATGACTTCCAAAAATTTCCCCTCTAATAAAAAAACCTAAAACCTAAAACCTAAAGGCTAACTGCTAAAAGCTAATAGCTAATAGCCAATCCTCAATTCAAATAAACCGGCTTCGCTATCCCGTTCAGGTCATAAACAATCTTGCCGCCCATGATTGTCATTTCACATTCAAGTTTTTCTTTGCCCTCCATCTTATACCCCGTTTTGTCGTAGAAGCCGAAGTTTCCCTTGCGCATGGAGAAAATGGCTACGTCGGCTATCGCGTCTTCGGAAATATGTCCCAGGTTCTCGCGGTGAATCACCTGCGCCGGAGTCCAGGTGCTCGCTTTGATGACAGCCGGAAGGTCCATCCCCATTACATAAAACTTCGACATAATGCTGAGCATGTCCTTCATCGAACCGTTCATGCTGCCGGTGTGGAGGTCGGTACTGATGGTATTGGGGTAAAAACCCGCTTTGACAGCCGGAATGGCCTGCGAGTAATTGAAGCTTGCACCACCGTAACCGACATCGAAAACGATCCCTTTTTTACGTGCTTCAAATGCAAACGGTTTCACTTTTTTGGTCGCCTCGTCTACGATCGTTTCGCGCACATTTCCTTCCAGCAGCGTGTAGGCGTGTGTGAAAATATCACCAGGGCGCAAGTGTTTCATGAAAAGGTCTTCCAATGGAAGTGGTGGGTTACTGCCTCCAAAATCGACCATGACAGGCATATTGGCCAGCTTTCCGGCTTTCACAGCGTTGTCGACAGGCTTCCAGTCCTGCCCCACAAAGTGTGCGACTTTGAAACCGACCACATCGTTTTTATTTCTTAAAGCCACCGCTGCGGCCAGGTTCGGGTCCATATCAGAGGTATCCTGCTCCCAGTTGCCGCCGCGCATTCCCTGGCCTACAATGTTCATAAAAGAGAGTACCCGGGTTTTGGAGTTGAGGATAATATTGTTTTTGAATTCCTCAAAAGAATTCCATCCCGCACCGCCTGCGTCGACGATCGTGGTGACGCCTACCCGGAAAGTAAATCCGTCGGGTGGGAGCGCTATAAACCCGTTGCTGAGGTAGTGATTGACCTGCGTGCCAAAAAATACGTGTCCGTGAATATCGATCAGGCCGGGCGTGACGTACATCCCTTTTGCGTCCACCACCTGACGGGCTTCCTTGGGGTCAATGTCTTTGGCTACTTTTTTGATCTTCCCCTGAAAAATCCCAATATCCATGACCTGGTTGATATTGTTCTTCGGGTCAATAACAGTTCCGCCTTTGATCAGAATGCTGTAAGTCTGGGCGTTGGCAACAACGAAACTGGCAGCCCATAGCAGGCAGATGGTGATAAATTTATATTTCATTTTTAAAAAGGGCTTAGGTATTGCTTTGTCGAAATGCTTTAAACTACTGCTTTTGACAGTTCTTCTTTCAGTCTGCTGGCAACGGTCTTTTCTTCTCCCGGCTTCAACATCCACGTGGTAATGGTCAGGGTATTGTTTTCGCCGGGCATAATTTCGATGGAAGGGTTTCCGTCACGCAGGTTTTGCTGCAATACTTTTACCGGTAGCGATACCTTCGTTGCATCCCAGGATATCCGCAGGGTGGGCGTGTGGTTTCCCAGTTCCGGCGCGAAAGTTTCCACACTTACACCGGCAATACTTTTGGCCGCTTTACTGATCAGCGCCGCGCGGTCTTCCCACATTTTCCACTCCTTTTTGTGGTCCATTTTCACAAATTTGTCGATCGCCACATACATGCCCAGTATTTCTTCTTTATTCACTTTCATTCCCCGGCCGATCGTCGAGCCACGTGGCGGCATACTCAGGCGCGCTGCGTCGATCAGGTGTTTTTTGCCCATCAAGATCCCCGCACTCTGTGGCCCGCGCATCGCTTTTCCACCCGAAACACAAACCAGGTCGAAGCCCATATCATTGAATTTCCAGAGGTTTTCGACCGGCGGAACGTCGGCAGCCATATCGATCATCGTCGGGATACCATTCTTTTTCGCAATCTCAACCCACTGCTGGTGGTTGATCTGCCCTTTGTCCGACTGAATATGCAGGAACCAAAGCAATGCGGTTTTTTCATTAATCGCTTTCTGTAATTCCTCGACCGTCTCGATCTGAACGATCTTGCAGCCTGTGTTGGTCAGCGCGTGCGAATAGCCGATATTATGTCCTTTCTGAATAATCACTTCCGATTTCATACCGGTACCTTCCAGATGCGGCAATGCTTCCACCTTCTTCTGATCCATTCCGGTGAGTACGCCTGCAAGCCCGAGGGTGAGCGCGGAAAAGCAGCCCGCCGTTACCACCGCAGCTTCCGCGTGCGTCAGCGCTGCGATCTTTTCGCCTACTTTCGTCTGTACCTCGTCCAGCATCATAAATTCTTTCCCAGCCCCCTGGATTGTTTCCATTACCTCCTCGTGCATCAGCGAGCCCGTCATAGCTGTGTAGGTGCCCGCGGCATTAATGAATGTGCGGATCCCCAGCTCTTTGGCCAGGTTTCTGGCCGGCATTTTGGCAACCAGCCCGGCAGTTTCGGCTCCGTTCTGCCCTAAAAAACCGCCCAGAAGAGGAAAGGCGGACAAATGCTTGATTAGATCTCTGCGATTGATCATAATGGTCGAGGACTGATTTTAATTACTTATTTTGAGATTTTTTGAGGTACTCTGAAATAAGGATGCAGGAAATATGTGTGAATACTCTTCTGGTAGCTTTATTTTTTTTGATCTGCGCAATTTATAAAATAAAGTTTGGTCAATATAGTGTTTGGAGTTCTTTTGTTTTGAAGTAAATAATGGTTTTTTATGACGGGTGTTCGAACACATTGAGATGCAAAAAAGCCTGCCGGAAGCAATTTCTTGCATTCCGGCAGGCTTTGTTTAAGGTATGATGAGGGTATTTGAAAAGCTATTTCAAGAAAAGCTGCTTTACGCAAACAGGAGTCGGCACGCTGATTTCCTTGTTTGCAAACGTCAGCTTCCCGGTTGCCTGATCTCTTTTGAAAAACACGGCATTGTCATTATCACGGTTGGTAACGATAGCAAATTCTCCTTTCTGGTCGATCAGGAAGTTGCGGGGATGCTTGCCATGGGTGTCTGCATGCCCGACTACGGTCAGCTTGCCGGTCGCAGCATCGACACTGTAAATCGCGAGACTTTCATGTCCCCGGTTGGAAGCATACAGGAATTTTCCATCGGGTGAAAAATGAATATCCGCCGCGGAATTTTTACCGGTAAAATCAGCCGGAAGCATGGTAACCCGTTCCAGTGGAACCAGCGCGCCCGAATTTTTTACGATCTTGAATGAATTGACCACAGAACTCAGCTCTCCCACCGAGTAACCAAAATTCCCATTCGGGTGAATCGCAAAATGCCTCGGGCCGTCGCCTTTTTGTACTTCCGCGTACGGTACGGAGCCGGGAGTCAGTTTACCTGTTTTAGGATCAACGGCATAGACCATAATTTTATCAATACCCAAATCCGAAGCATATACGAATTTACCATCGGAAGAAGGGATCATGGAATGCATGTGCGGCTTTTGGCCGGGGCCGCCTTTGTCCTGGATCGTATCGGCAAGTGCCCCGATACTGCCATCCTGATTCAGCTTATATACAGCCAGGTCCCCGCTGCCGTAGTTGGAAACATACACAAACCTGCCTTTCGGGTCCACACCAATGTGGCACGGGCCGCTTCCGTGCGAAGGTTGCTCGTTGATCACGGTCAGCTTTCCGGTAGCCGGATCTATCGCATAGGCAGACACGGTGCCTGTGCCTTCATTGGCCGCGTACAGGTACTTTTTGTTGGGATGAAATTCAAGGAAAGACGGGCTCGTTTTGCTGGTGACAATCTGTAACTCTTTGAAAGACATATTACTGCGATCGAGCTCGTAAACGTAAATGCCCTCTCCTTTTTGGGTATAAGTGCCCAGGTAAAGGATCTCTTTTGTTTTTTGTGCCAATGTGGTCATAGTGATCAGGCAGAATAATGTCAGAATGGTCAATTTCATAGGTTTAGTAATATGAGGTTTAAAATAAGTACCAGCTTAATCACTTTTTTTATTCAAAAACGAGTGTCCCGAATTTCTGAAATTCGTGGAAGCTGCCCCCTGTTTTCTGCCATGAATAATAGGCGGTTTCGGAATCGTAGTCAATACGGTAAAAGTTGCCTCTCCACCTGCTACCTTTTTTCGGGACCGAGGGTACAATCGGGTTCATTAAAGCATAAGGGATAAAAAACTCCGCCTTCCAGCCTTCTACCGAAGCCATACTTTTTTTCTGTCCTCCCTGCACGCTGGTTTCGTGGTGAACGCGGGTACTTTCGTTGTAGATCCAGGGTTTCCATCCCTGGGCCTTTCCGTTGATATTCGGTACCAGGATCGGCAGCTCGTAATTGAGCGGGGATACTTCGTATTCCAGGTAAATGGGGACGTTGGTATCCGGCCACAGAAAAACTTCCACCACATCTTCCTTGAATAGCATGCCGTAATCCTCCATAATCGTAGCGGTCAGCTTCTGGTCGGTGCAGTCGAATAGAAAATATAAGCCCTTGTCGGAATACATGATCTTGGCTTTGGTCGGAAACTGTTTGCCCGGCGTGGCTTGTTTGGGGCCTTTCTGAACCGTAATATCAAACCACTTCGCCGCTGCCCAGTTGCTGGCAGTACCTTCGCCGTTTACTTTAAAATCAGTTGTTTTCTTAACGATCAGCACCGAGTCAGGAATCATGTCGGCAGCGCAAAGCCGGGAAAGCGTGCATAACAGGAAACAGCAGGCTAAGGCGGTTGTTCGGTTCATGGGTAATTGTTCGGTTTAGGAATGAAACGGTAGGTCATGGTTGTGGTCATTTGTAGCCAGGTGTGGTACCCGCCCGCCAAAACCAGTGCATCGGCCGGGTGTGCACGATAACCAGGCCCGGTGCGGCAATTTCAACAGGTTTTTACATTTTACCAAATGATTAACAGAACCTTATTTTTGATAAATGACCGTGTTTTAGGGTAGTGTAATGCATTTATTGGAACGATTATTTAAAGGAATGCAGACAAATGTTTAGTGGAACTTTAACTTCAAATACCATGATACGCGAAAGAGGAGAACCTGCTATTGCAGATACAAGTAAGCCGATTATTGAACCGCCGGTTTTTCCAGACTATCCCCAAAATACCCAGCAATCCAGGCCTGTTGCCCAGGATCCGGATCTTATAGGGGGCGACGAAGACGACGAAGATCATGATGTGATTGATGACGAAGAAGAGGCAGTTGACGAGTTCGACGAAGATATCGAAGACAGGGAAGTGGTTATCGAAGACGGTGACGAAATCATCGATGCAGATGACGACGAAGACGATGATATCTGATACAATTACAGCATCATACCTAAAAGCCCTTTGGACAAACTCCCGAGGGCTTTTGCTTTTATAATGAGTATCGGGAAGGGCGTTCTGACTTATTCAGCTAAATTCTGTTTTTCTCACTTTTCCCAAACCCATGCGTTCCGACAACCCAAACGTTACCCAAAGTATTACCCAGGTAATTGCCGCTTCGTCACTTGGTACACTCATCGAATGGTATGATTTCTACATTTTTGGCAGTCTCGCCGTCATCATCGGCCAGCAGCTGTTTCCCAGCGACGCCGGTGCTTCTGCATTGATCAATACACTGGCGATTTTCGCTGCGGGATTCATTGTAAGGCCATTTGGAGCATTGGTTTTCGGAAGGTTAGGGGATCTGATCGGGCGCAAATACACTTTTCTGCTTACGCTGGTTTTAATGGGCGGCTCCACGTTTCTGATTGGTCTCATACCTTCTTATTCGAGCATTGGCTATGCAGCTCCGATCCTGGTTTTGATATTGCGCCTGGTGCAGGGACTTGCATTGGGCGGCGAGTACGGCGGGGCGGCCACTTACGTAGCGGAACACGCGCCGGTGGGAAAGAGAGGTTTTTTTACAAGCTGGATACAAACTACCGCCACACTCGGACTTTTCCTGTCGCTGGGCATTATTGTGCTGACTAAAAATTTGCTCGGTAGTGAAGCTTTTGCTGACTGGGGCTGGCGGATTCCCTTCCTGGTTTCGATCCTTCTGGTAGGTGTGTCGATCTATATCCGGATGAAAATGCATGAATCGCCGGTTTTTACCAAACTGAAAGCGGAGGGGAAAGTATCATCAAATCCATTGAAAGAGAGTTTTCAGAAAAAGGCCAATTTCAAAATGGTACTGCTGGCACTTTTCGGGGCTACAATGGGGCAGGGGGTTATCTGGTACACCGGGCAGTTTTACGCGCAATCGTTTCTGGAAAACACCTGCAAGCTGGATTTCAATGAATCAAGATATATTTTGCTATGGGCGATATTCTTTGCCACGCCATTCTTTGTCGTGTTCGGGTCGTGGAGCGATAAAGTAGGGCGTAAATGGATCATGCTCACCGGAATGCTGCTTGGCGTTATTTGCTACCGGCCTATTTATCAATATTTTATTGACGCTACCAATGTTCGGGAATTTGAAAAAACCAGTCTGGCAAATGTTTCAGAACCGGTAATTGAACGCGGGCTGGCAGCTGATAGAACCGACTCGCTCGTCACCACTATGGTCGTTAAAACCCTCGCCAGCGGAATGACTTTCAGGGAGGTGAAGACAGAAATAATATCACCTGATTCGGAGGTGACGGAACAAGTTGTAATCAAGGATGTGACATTGTCCGGCTCGACTTATATCATGGTCATATTCCTCGTTTTCTTCCAGGTTTTGCTGGTTACCATGGTATACGGTCCTATTGCTGCATTCCTGGTGGAGCTGTTCCCAACCCAGATCCGCTACACCTCCATGTCACTGCCTTACCATATTGGAAACGGCGTTTTTGGCGGGCTGGTACCGTTTATTGCCACGCTGGTCGCTTCTTTCAGCGGCTCTACGCCGCTTTCGGGGCTTTGGTACCCGATCGGGATTGCGGCGCTCTCGTTTGTGATCGGCGCAGTTTACATCAACAACCGCGTGGATAATAATGTAATGGACTGAGATTTTGTTCTAAAAAATTATATATAATTAATTATGAATGCTTTAAAGAAATTTCTGGGTTTGGTCTGGATGTTGTTGGGACCTGTAATTATCCTCTTTTTATTTATGCAGGCAGCCGATAAGATTGGTCTGGCAGCAGAGGGAATAGACCGTACGAACACTACTTTGCAGTGGTCTATCATCATATTGATTTTTATTCCGATTTGCGCAGGACTGGTGATTTTCGGTTATTACGCCTGGAAAGGCGAGTACGAACACTTGCCGGAAAGTTCATCGGAATTGTAGTCACATGAAAGAAGAAGTATATATCCTGTCTGCGGCGCGTACACCAATCGGCAGTTTCGGCGGCAGTCTGGCTTCCATACACCCGGCCAGGCTCGGCGCCACTGCGATCCAGGGCGCACTGGCGAAATCTGGTTTGGAAGCGGGGCAGGTGGAAGAAGTATTGATGGGCAATGTAGTGTCTGCCAATTTAGGCCAGGCACCTGCACGTCAGGCGGCAATTTACGCGGGCCTGCCTACCGGTGTAATCTGCACGACGGTCAATAAAGTGTGCGCTTCGGGTATGAAAGCGACCGTTTTCGGTGCGCAATCGATTCAACTGGGCGACGCGCAGGTGGTTGTGACGGGCGGGATGGAAAGTATGTCGCAGATTCCGTATTATTTACCCAAAGCAAGAAACGGATACGGATATGGTCACGGCGAGATCATCGACGGGCTATTAAAGGACGGCTTGACCGACGTTTACGACCAGATCGGGATGGGGCTATGCGGCGACCGCACAGCTGCGAGATATGAGATCAGCCGGGAAGAGCAGGATGAATTCGCTATTTTATCTTACAAACGAAGCGCAGAAGCAACTGAAAACGGCTCATTTGCGGCAGAGCTGGTACCTGTCGAAATCCCTTCTCTGAAAGGCGGCGATCCTGCCCGGGTCGGTGAAGATGAGGAATTCAAAAAAGTAAAGTTTGATAAAATCCCTTTTCTGAAACCTGTTTTTTCAAAAGACGGAACAGTCACTGCGGCAAATGCATCGACCATTAACGACGGAGCCGCAGCATTGGTTTTGGCAGGAAAGGAAATCGTGAATGCAGAAAACCTGGCTCCGGTCGCACGGATTGTTGCGTATGCAGACGCTGAGCAGGATCCTGCCTGGTTTACGACAACACCGGTTTTAGCAACTCAAAAAGTCCTGAAAAAGGCCGGATTGTTGCTTTCCGATATTGATTATTTCGAAGTAAATGAAGCCTTTGCGGTAGTGGTCCTGGCTTACATTAAAATGCTTGACCTGGATGTAAGCAGGGTGAACGTATTGGGAGGAGCGGTATCGCTGGGACATCCCCTGGGCGCTTCGGGAGCGCGCATTATCACCACATTGCTTTCGGTTTTGAAACAAAGAAACGCGAGGTACGGATTGGCTGCGATTTGTAATGGCGGCGGCGGCGCATCTGCGGTGATCGTCGAGCGGCTCTGATCACTTGATCAGCACTTTCAGGCGATCGTAAAATCCTGTGCTTTTGAAAGTGAAGGTTTTGTGCAAAATGTAGTTGCTGACGAAGCTGCATCCCTGACCGAAAATATAGCATGCCATTTCAGTAATATTCGCCTCCTTCTTCCCAAAAGGTAGCTTTGCCTCGTAAATGTCAAATCCCAGCGTATTGGTGACGATGTAGTAGGATACGTCAGCGCCCACCTTGGTGACGATCAGTGAAAACGTTGCTACCATAAAAAATTTGACCATTTCACGGCGCGTCTGGTTGCTGCGGCGGGCGTCGAAAGCGAAAAGCTTGGTGAGAATGAATCCCCAGATCAATCCGACCAGATAAGAAGGTACAATGGAGTCGCTCCAGGAGATACCAAACCAGTCCTGAATTAAACTGCTGGAAACTAATTGGATAACTGCCCCGGTGCCTGCAACAAGAAAATAAGCGATTAAATCTTTTGCATTAAAAATCTGACTCTTTTTTTCTTGGGCCACGTGTGCAGGTGTTAGTTTTAAATACGGCTTGAAACTTAAATAAGCCCAATATTAGAAAGAAAATGGTCTTGAACCAAAAGAGCTATCCGAATTTGATTGAGTGGAAAATCAGTTACATCTTCTTGGCAATGGCATTGTTTTTGCCTTGTTTTATCTGTTTAGTCAAATGTAATTACAGAAAATATGCTTGCGAATATGAGAAAGCTACTATTGCTATCCGTTCTTTTATTATCCGTATCAACCGCATTTTCCCAAAGCCAGGACTGGGCGGTAGGAGTCGAGGTAGGGGAGCCTTTTGGGGTGAGCGTAAGGAAATACGGTGAACGTAATGCACTGGATATTAGTGTCGGAAGTTATATCGGCCTATTTAAAAATAAACAGAATTATAAAGTAAGCAATGATGATCTGGCAGCTGTCGGGATCATGTTCAATGCGACTTATGTGTGGTACGTACCATTTTTTAATGAGCGTATGTCAGCCTATGCGGGACCGGGGGTACAAGTGAATTCGAGAAGATATTATCCGAATCGGGACGTAAAGTCGGTACATACCACCAACATTTCGACAGGTCCGTCAGCTACATTAGGACTGGAATTTTTTTTCGGGCAAAAACCGACCTCGCTTTTTGTAGAAGGAGGCGGATACCTTGAATTAATTCCAAAAATATTCTACTTTAACCCTACCCTCAGCCTTGGGTTAAGGCACAACTTTTAATTTAACACACGATGAGAAAATCGTACACTATTTTTTGTCTGATTGTACTGGCAATCATTCAGTTATCCTGTTCTTCTACGCTGCAAAAAAGGTATGATCAGCGCCATGGGACTACCGGCAGCTATGACACAGATTCGGACAGGTACAGAAGCAATGGTTCATCTTCCTCTGACGATACCTACCGGCGTGATTACAGCAAAGTCACCGACAATAATGAGCGTGGTTCCTCCGCCAGCGGCAACCTGCTTGCCCAATATGAAGAAATGGATAAGGTTGGAGATCTTGTTTTGTATGAAATCGATATTCTTGAAAGAAGGTACAACGTCCTGATTAATGAATACAAAAACGCTAAATCTTCGTCCAGGGAAGTGATTTCAGACGAGCTCGACCGGATTAATGATGATGAGAGGACGCTTTACAAAGCTTACACCAATATTTACCGTAACGGCAAAAACAACTGGGCGGTTGTGAAGGCCCAGGTTGAAAGTACACTCAGATCGGTCAGGCGCGTCGAAAAATAGTTACCAGCCTGCCCCTTTTGTTTGGGTTTTGATCCGGCAAATGTACCCATCGACGGTCATATAGAGTGTGGACCCGTCATTTCCCCAGGCGCAATTGGAGGTGAGCTCGTTCATTTCAATCCGCCCCAGAAGTTTTCCCGCTGGCGTCAGGATCAGCATTCCGCCCGGGCCTGATGACCAAAGGTTGCCATCTTTGTCAATTTTTAGTCCATCCGGCAGTCCGGCTTTTCCGGTTTTTAGCATAGGCGTGGCATCATATAATAGCTTTCCGGAACCGATTTTGCCGCTAGCATCTACGGGGTAGGACATAATAAACGCCTTTTCAGGGTCAGATTGGGCTACGTACAGAGTTTTGCCGTCGGGTGAAAATGCCAGCCCGTTGGGGCGGGTAAGGTCTGCAATTTCCTGTGTGATCTTACCATCTTTCGCGATCCGGTATACACCGAACTGCGGTATTTCACGCGTCGGATCGGCGTGTTTTTTATTCATTCCATAAGGCGGATCGGTGAAATAGTAGCTGCCGTTTGTATGTTCCGCGACGTCATTTGGACTATTGAAACGCTTTCCTTCGAAGTGGGCCGCAAGCGTCACTTTTCCGCCAATATTCAGCGGCATTGCGGATATTCTCCTGTCGCCATGCTCGCAGGAAACCAGCCGCCCTTTGCTATCGATGATCAATCCGTTACTGCCGGGCTCGTCACTGTAAACACCCTTGCCGGTGTAGCCGGAAGGTTCAAGAAAAACAGACAAACCTGCTTTTTCGTCCCATTTATAGACCCTGTTTTTCGGCACATCAGAAAACAACAAAAAGCCGCCTTCTTTCACCCAAACCGGTCCTTCCGACCATTCGAAGCCCGAAGCCAGCACTTCAATCCTGGCATCTTTTGAGATCAGTTTCTCCAGTGCAGGATCGTCATAAATGACTTTTCCCATCGTGGGATAGTTTTTCTGGGCCAGGGAAACCTGGGTGATCAACAGTGCAGAAATGAGGAAACTGAAAGCAATTTTCATAACCAAGAGTATTGGGAAGTTCGAAGGAAATCTGACTAAAAAGCGGCATGCATTGCTGCAACTACTGTTCAATGCGCGGAGAATCGGCGGTGTCGGACCCAGCGAGGATTATCGAAGCATAGGCATTCAGGGTTCCTCCTGAGAAATCGGTGGTTATTTTAGGATCATTAGTGAAGACGACGTGACGGAAGTCGCTTAATACGCCCGGCATCGTTATGTTTTTTCCAAAACCGCTCAGATTGTGAATAACCAGCAATGGATTGGAGACGTGCGTCCGTAAAAATGCCATGATCTGGTCGTCGTACAAATCCACATGCGCTAGGTTAGGTTCAAAAATCTGGTGCAATGCAGGCAGAGCCTTGCGCAGGCGGATCAAGGTACGGTAATGGTTGTAGGTCGAGTCAGGATCATTGATCTGCCTGGAAAGCGGCGTCACCGTTTTGGAAGTGGTGAATTTTGCATCTATCCAGCTGGTGGTTTCGTTGTTGTTCTCTTCCCTGTCGGACCATAAAAAGGGCTCCCGGATGTACGGGTCTGGTTTCGCACCGAGCATGCCTATTTCTTCTCCATAGTAGATATAAGGCTGTCCGGGGAGCGTGAGCAGGATACTGGCGGCCAGTTTTATCTTTTCAGCATGATTTTCGACCACACTCCCGATCCGCTCCTGATCGTGATTGGTGAGCATAATCGCGTCTATAAAATGCGGATTATACCGGGCAAAAACCGTGTAGCTTTCCAGCAGCTTCTGGATCAGGTTTTCGTCTTGTTCACTAACTAAAATACGTTGGAGTGCAAAACTGAGATCAAAATGAAAGGTAGCGTCCAGGTGGGCGAAATAGGGTGCGACTTCTTCCGTTTCAGCCCACACTTCTCCTACTGTGAAGGCATTCGGGTTACTTTTTTTGATTAAACCTGCAAAGAAATCCCAGAACTCCAGACTATGCTGTTTTTCCCAATCAGGAAAAATATGCCGGGCTGCATCGAGCCTGAAACCGTCCACGCCAATTTCTACCAGCCAGAAATCGATGATCTTTTCGAGTTCCGACCGCAATGCAGGAGAATGATAGTTGAGATCAGGCATTCCCTGATAGAACAATCCGTAATATTTTTCCTGGTCCTCGGGATTATCATGCCAGGGATATACTACCTGTGAGTCGTCGGAAGTCTCTCTTTTTGATATGCCCAGCGTCTCAATCTGCGGCGGGGTCATCCACCAGTAGAATTTACGAAATTCGTTATCCGGACTTTTTCTCGCCTCAGTGAACCAGGGATGCAAGGTACTGGTGTGATTTACGATCAGGTCCAGATATATCTCGATATTCCGAGTGTGTGCCTCGTAAAGTAATCTCCGGAAATCATAGATTGTCCCATACTCAGGCTCGATGCCAAAATAATCGACAACGTCATACTTGTGGTAGCTTGGAGAAGGGTGGATAGGGGTAAGCCAGATCGCCTCGATGCCCAGGTCGGCGAGGTAATCCAGTTTGGAAATAATCCCTTTCAGATCCCCGATCCCGTCCCCGTTGGAGTCACAGAACGAGCGGACAAAAATTTCGTAACAAACCCGGGGAATAAATTTCGATTTGTCGGCGATCATTGAAAGAATTTCAATCCCGGAAAAAGGGCTTTAATTTTTGGTAAACAATATGAACGGGCAGGCCCATAATCGTATAAAACGATCCTACTATCTTCTCAATGCCGGTCATTCCGATCCATTCCTGCACACCGTACGCACCGGCTTTATCGAATGGTTTACATCTGTCAATATAATAGGATATTTCCGATTCTGCCAGCTCGCGGAAATAAACCGTGGCAGTATCCGAGATGGTTTCCAGGTGATTTCCATTCAATAGGCTTACCGCAGTAACCACTTCATGGCTTCTTCCTGACATCATTTTCAGCATTTCAAAAGCTTCCGCAGCGTTGGCTGGTTTTCCCAGAATGCGGTTTTCTGCTATTACCACAGTGTCCGCTGTCAGCACGATCTGCCCTTCTGTGTCTCCTTTAAACATCGCTGCTTTTTGTTCGCAGATGTAAGCTGCCACATCTTTTGCAGGCAAATCGGCCGGAAAACTTTCGTCAGTAGGTTTCACATCGACGGTAAAAGTAAATCCTGCGTCGGTGAGGAGCTGTTTTCTTCTAGGAGAATTGGAGGCTAGAACGAGTGGTTTTTGTAAATAAATCATTGAAAAAGAAGAATATACTAAATCGAAGTAAGAAAGAGGCGAATATTTTCTTGAAGGCCGGAACTATACTCTGACTAATAGATGTTACTACATTAAATGTATATACATTATTTATTTGCATTTAAAGAACGACACCATGTCCATTGAAACTGATATAAAACAAAAAAAATTTCGGAGCCCCTACCAGCGGCTGGCACTGAACCTGATTTATACGACTAATTGGCTGGAATACAAGCAGCTTGAATTCTTTAAGGAACACGATATCACACCCCAGCAATATAATGTGCTGCGCATTTTGCGCGGGCAGCAAACCGTGCCGATCAAGGTTAGTGACATTACGGAGCGGATGCTTGACAGAAATTCGAACACCTCCAGACTGGTAGACAAGCTGCTCGCAAAAAATCTGGCAAAAAGGACTTCCTGTCCCAACGACAGGCGGGCTGTGGACGTGGTGATCACGGAAGATGGCTTGCAGTTGTTAGCTCAGCTGGATCCCTCTGTAGACGAATGGGAAGACCGTTTTAATATCATTTCTCCCGAAGAAGCGGATCAGATCAGCGCGTTACTGGATAAACTGCGTGAAGCCGAACAATAATTTTCACTCTTATTATAACTACAATAAACAGTTCAATTTAAAATGAAAACTACAATGAAATCCGTTAAATTTTTCTTCGCTTCTCTGGCAGTAGCCGCATTTGTTTCTGCATCAGCTTCGGCTGAGGACGGCAAGAAAGCTAATAATCTGAAAGTAAACACCTCTAAAAGCGAACTTACCTGGAACGGTAAAAAAGTAACTGGTGAACATACCGGCACAATTGCGCTGAAAGAAGGAACCATCACGATGGACGGAGCGAAACTGACCGGCGGAAAATTTGTTGCCGACCTGAACAGCATTACCTGTACAGACCTTACCGACAAAGAATACAATGGCAAGCTGATCGGTCACCTTAAATCAGAAGATTTCTTTTCTGTTGCGAAACATCCTACCGCTACCTTCGTGGTTACCAAAGCAACCCCAAAAGCTGCGGGTGTTTATGATGTGACCGGCGACCTGACAATTAAAGGGATTACCAAGCCGGTAACTTTTCCGGTAACTGTTAAATCAACAGCTGCGGGTGCTGAAGCAACCGGTAAGTTGGTGGTTGACCGTTCGAAATACGATATTAAGTACAATTCGAAGTCATTCTTCGAGAACCTGGGCGACAAAATGATCAATGATGATTTTACAATCGACGTGAAATTGGTTGCCGGGAAATAATTTTCATGGCTAATAGATTGCTTTAAAGCCTGTCCGTTTGTGGCAGGCTTTATTTGTTTAAACCCACTCGTCATTTGCCGGCATCAGCGAGCGCTTTTTCGATTTTGGCAGCGATTCCCTGGCTCGGCCTGTCCGCAAAATTTTCGATGACTTTTCCGTCTGCCCCGATCAGTACATAATGCGGATAAGCACTGATCCTATATTTCCCACGCAATGTTTTCGTCCAGGCGGGATTTGAATAAAGGTCAATCGTTTTTAATCCAAACCTCTTGGACGTTGCTTTCCATTTGGGCAACTGCTGGTCGTCTGCCGCTCCCGGAGTTCCTGTACAGATACTGATGATTTTAACAGGCTTGTCTTTAAACTGCTCGACAAGCTTGTTTTCGTAAGGGAATTCCTTGATACAAGCCCCGCAGCTCGTGAACCAGAAACTCAGATACACGACCTGGCCTTTGTATTCATTTAGCGAAACCAGTGAATCGTTCGAATCCACCAATGCAAAATTGGGCGCCTTGTCGCCGGTTTTCAGCAACTTGATGTTAGCTGCGGCACGGCTTCTGATGTAGTTGACCAGGTATTGATATTCACCGGGAAACTGTTTGCTGAATTTCGTTTCCACCCAGTTCGGGTTATCCACAGAGCCGCTCAGCTCCCATATTTCCACAAATGAACCAAGTTTTTCACCTAATTCCTGTCTGGCATACTGACCAAAGCCTCCCAGCGAAATCTTCTGTTTTGAATGCCGCATCTGCGAAAAAATTTCTTCTCGCAGAAATCGCAGGTATTCGTAATCGTACATGGAGGCTTCATTTTTTACTTTGATTCTTTTCCTGAAATCATAATAGGAATCGGGGATTACCTGGTTTTTCTTCTGATACCCAGTCTGGTACCAAACCATATACACACGAAGCCACGCGTCTGCGTAATTCAGCGCATTAGTTTCATAAGTCTTGAACCAGTCGGGCAAAGTGTGGTTCTTCTGATATTTAGACCAGAATTGTTCGTATTTCTGATAAGTCGAATCCATCATTTTCTTGAACGGTGCAAGGTTTGCTACGCTCATTCCTTCGTTCATGCAAGCTTGAAGCGGGTCGTTCATGACCCTGGTCTTCGCCTGATAATACTGCTGGACTTCCTTATTTTTCCCTTCAAACGCAACAAGTGGTCTTTGCTGATTATCTGATGATTTGCTCATAACCAGAATATTGACCGTATCACCGGGCTCACCTACAAGCTCATAACTGGAATCTGCAATGTAAACCGTGGATTTTCCCAATGTTCTGAACGGACTTCTCAGAAAGATTTCGCTTCTGTCAGGGGTCAGCGAATCTGTGAAATGATTTACATCTGATTTCGGGAAGCTATGATAGGTATGCAAGCTCACCGGGACGATTTCAGGTTGGGGTGCAGACGTGATATGTACAGTGAGCACACCGTCCAGATCCAGTTTTCTGGAAATTTGATCCTCGCTCTGCGCGAAAGAACTACTTAAACCTGAAATTAGAATGAAAGCAGTCAGTAGTGTCTTCATTTCAATTATATATTAAATTAAATTATATAATCTCAAATGTAAACTATATATTAAATTATTCCGACGTTATTGGATTATTTTTTGTGAACTGCTAGTGACAAGCTACGCTCTGGAATTGCTGGCGCCATAAGGTGGAAAGTCATCAAGAAAGTCGATCTGGCCGTTGACTGCCTTAAAACAGTAGTGGCTCATTCCATTGGTAACTGCCAGGTATTGAGGTTGTAATGTGAAGTTGTACCGGCTGATCTGCGCAAACGTAGCCTCGGTAATGGGTACGAAAGGGGCTTTGCATTCGATGAGTAAAAATGGCAGCGAATTGGACGATAAAACCATAATATCACTCCTTTTGGCAAGGGTATTATATTGTAAACCAGTCTCGATCGCAAAGAGGGATTTCGGATAACCATAGTGGGAAATCAGCAAATGAATAAAATGCTGGCGAACCCATTCCTCGGGGGTGAGGGATACGAATTTCCTTCGTATAATGTCGAAAATATGCGGTTTCCCGTTAACCTGCTTAACTTTATAAGCAAATTCGGGAAGGTTCAAAGATTCCATAGAACGAAGATACGCATCGCAACAAACCTGGCCAATTAACGCATTGACTTCATGAATACTAAAGAGCAGATAGTGGAAAACTGGCTCCCGCGTTACACGGGCACGCCGGTCGGGGAGTTTGGTAATTATATTCTTCTCACCAACTTCGGTAACTATGTGAGCATGTTTGCCGAGAAGTTCAATGTGCCGGTAAGAGGCCAGGGGAGGGCTATGCAAACTGCTACATACAAGGATATTACCATTATCAACTTCGGAATGGGAAGCCCGATGGCGGCGACGGTGATGGATTTGCTGTCGGCGATTAACCCGAAGGCCGTTTTGTTTCTGGGTAAATGCGGCGGACTCAAAAAAACACAGATCGGCGACCTGATCCTGCCTATAGCTGCGATCCGGGGCGAAGGTACCAGCGACGATTATATGCCGCCGGAAATACCTGCATTGCCATCTTTCCGCCTGCAAAGTACCGTTTCGGCCAGCATTAAAAAGGCAAAAATGGACTATTGGACAGGGACTGTTTATACGACGAATCGCAGGATCTGGGAGCACGACGATGAATTTAAAGAATACCTGCGCGCAATCCGTGCGATGGCAATCGATATGGAGACAGCGACCATTTTTATAGTCGGTTTCGCCAATTCAATCCCGCACGGGGCATTGCTGCTCGTGTCGGATAATCCGCTGGTCCCGGAGGGTGTGAAAACGGAAGAGAGTGATCAGAAAGTCACCACGAATTTTGTCAAAAAGCATTTGGAAATCGGCATCGAATCGCTGACAGAGCTTGCCCGTTCAGGGGAGTCTGTCAAGCATTTGCGTTTTGAGAATTAGTTTATCACAATTATCAGTAAAAGCAGCTTGCAATTTTTTGTAAAATGGAGAGGCAAGGTGCACATTGAAATGGAGAATCAATCATTATATGAGCGGATAGGTGGCGACGAGGCGCTCCGGATGCTGACTGACAATTTTTACGATCTCGTATTCAGCCACGAGCTGATTTCACGCCTTTTCAAAACGGACAAAGATCTGATTAAGGAGAAGCAAAGGTTGTTTTTAACACAATTTCTGGGAGGTCCCCAGTTGTATTCGGACGTATATGGTCACCCGATGATGCGCGCCCGCCACATGCCTCATACAATTACCGAAGACGATGCAGTTGCCTGGTTGCAATGCATGTCGGAAGCAGTTGGAAAGCTTCCGATCAGCAACGAACTCAAAGACGAGCTTTTCAACAGGTTTCCGAGGACTGCGTTTTTTATGGTGAATACGGAGGGGTAAAATTTAATGTGACTTTTTTTGAAAGCAAGCGTCTAAATAGAGTTCTCAATTTGGGAACTTTTGTTATTTTTGACCATGCACATTTCATGAAAAGGATTTTTGCTAAAAGTACGTTGGTTCAGTATTGGCAAATTCATCCAGAAACGGAACAATACCTGAAAATCTGGTTTGACACAATAATTAAAAATGATTTTAAGTCACCAGCTGAGATTAAAATTGCTTTCGGAACTGCCAGCATTTTAAAAAATGGGAGGATTGTATTTAATATCAAAGGTAATTCTCACAGGCTGGTAGCACATTTTAATTTTAGTAAACAGCTCGTTTACATTCGTTTCATTGGCACGCACAAGGAATACGACAGGATTAATGCAAATACGATTTGAAACATGCTTAAACTGATTAAAACAGAAGAAGAATATCGCACCGCCCTGAAGCGGCTTGGCGAACTTTTTAATGCACCTGCTGGGACACCGGAAAGCGATGAGTGTGACGTGCTTGCATTGCTTGTCGGGGCTTATGAAGATGAGCATTATCCGATTGGAGAGCCGGATCCTATTGAAACAATTAAAATCCGGATGGAAGAAATGCAGTTGAAGCAGATCGATCTGGCAGAGGCGGTAGGCGGGAAAAGCCGGGTGTCGGAAGTATTAAACAAGAAGCGCAAATTAACAGTTGAAATGATCAGGAATCTTTCGGTGTTGCTTCATGTATCGGTAAACAGCCTCATCGCCGATTATCAATTAACCCGCTAAACTTTCTGCACCGGCGCGGGCAAAACAAGAAAATATTACCTTTGCCGCATGAATTTCAAAGAGCAATTATCCGGCTACCCGATATTGGAGATTGTGGCGAAGGCTGCGGCAGAGCTGAATGTAGAAGCATATGTGATCGGCGGGTTTGTGAGGGACCTGATACTCAAAAGAGATAGCAAGGATATTGACATCGTTTCCATCGGCAGCGGCATCGAATTGGCTGAACTCGTGGCCAGTCAGCTCGGGCCGGATGTTTTTGTGAGCATTTACAAAAGTTTCGGAACAGCACAGATCCGGCAGGGCGATCTGGAAATCGAGTTTGTAGGAGCCCGGAAAGAGTCCTACCGTGCCGACTCACGCAAACCGGCAGTGGAAGACGGAACATTGGCCGACGACCAGAACAGGCGCGATTTTACGATTAATGCCATGGGGATCAGCCTGAAAAAAGGCATTTTTGGCGATCTGATCGATCCGTTTGACGGAGTAAAAGATCTCAAAAAGAAGATTATCCGCACCCCGCTTGCGCCTGATATCACGTTTTCCGATGATCCGCTGCGTATGATGCGCGCGATCCGTTTTGCCAGTCAGTTGAATTTTGATATCGAAGCGGATACTTTCGACGCGATCGTCAAAATGAAAGATCGTATTTCCATCGTTTCTGCCGAGCGGATTTCTGATGAATTGAACAAGATTATTCTTTCAAAAACACCTTCCTACGGTTTCAAACTACTATTTCACTCGGGATTACTGGCCATTATATTTCCTGAAATGATCGAGCTGCAAGGTGTGGAAAACATTGAAGGAAAGGGACATAAGGATAATTTTTACCACACATTACAGGTGCTCGACAATGTATCGCAGCATACTGAGGACCTCTGGCTCCGGTGGGCGGCGATCCTGCACGATATTGCCAAACCGGCTACCAAGAAATTCGATAAAAAGATCGGCTGGTCATTTCATAACCACGAAGAAGTGGGCGCAAGGATGGTTCCGGTTATTTTCAGACGGATGAAACTGCCGTTGAATGAAAAAATGCGGTTTGTCAAAAAGCTCGTGCGGCTGCATTTGCGCCCGATCGTTCTGTCCAAAGAAGATATTACCGACTCGGCGATGCGACGCCTGCTGGTGGAGGCAGGTGAGGATATTGAGGCGCTGATGAAACTTTGCCGCGCCGACATTACTTCCAAAAATCCGGAAAAGGTCAAAAAGTATATCAGCAATTTTGACCTGGTCGAGCAAAAGCTGAAAGACCTGGAAGAACGCGACAAGCTGCGCAACTTTCAGCCGGTGATCACGGGAGAGATGATTATGCAGACCTTCGGCCTGAAACCCGCGAAGGAAGTTGGGGTCATCAAGGAAATTGTCCGTGAAGCAATCCTGGAAGGTATCATACCTAATGAATACGAAGCGGCTTTCGCCTTCATGGTTGAAGAAGGAAGAAAAATGGGTTTTTCAGTGCAGTGACCCGGCATACAATTTTATAGGATAAGGCGCATATTTGTAATTTTACCAAAAACATCTTCTCTTTTCACCAATTCAATGGAAAACACTCCGTTCAAGCGTTTTTTTGGCGCGCTTCTGACGATCCTCGGCATTTCGGTATTGCTTTTTGCGTGCATCGCATTCCTGTCTGACAAACCGGTACTCGGATTGACCGTTTCCAAGTGGGAATCGATCGTGCCTTTTCTGGTTGGTACCGTATTTCTGCTTACCGGAGTGAATCTGGTCAAAGGTTAGCCGAGCGTACCAATCCGGCGCCTACTGTGCATTCAAGGCATTTTTTTGGCAGGCAATAGTTATTATACCACTCGATAAGCGCCTGCGAGTCGGCTGAGGTTTTTACCCGCATTCCAAGTGTCGCCCATTCTCTTGTGATCCGGTTGTTTTCGGAAGGAATCTGAGACAACCAGTATACGGCTTTATCCAGGAGCTCCGGCTGGCGGCGTTGTTTGGCATATGCCACTAAAACAGGCACTATTCCGTTGATAATCAGTGATGAGCCGGCATCTTTTCCCATGGATGGTACCGGCGTGGCTGCTTTTTTATCAAACACATAGTGGCGGACCCAGTATTCCGACTGGCTGAGCTGAAACAATTCCTGCATTCTTTCAAACGAATTAACAGAAATAATGGTCGAGAAAAGGTTGCTTTCAAAGCTAAGTAACCGGGCGAGTTGCGCTAATCGGATAGTAGGGAACCCTGCCGGACGGAGCTTCGCGAATTTCCATTCGTGAGACTGCATTTGCTTGTCGGCCAGGTTGTACTTGGTGCTCAGAAACCGGAACTCTTTTTGTAATGCCCGCACATATAAATCATCCGATTTTTCGGGAATCAGGCCGGCGCACCCCAGTAAAACTGCTTCGATATAAAGCAGCCTGTCCCGGTGTTTATGAATGATTTTCAACGGTACAATCTGGGTAAGCCTTAGAAAAGCGGGATCGTTGAGTTTAAAGCCAAAATGCATTCCCAGCCACTGATAAGCCGTTTCTTCCCAATCGTTGCGGTTTTTTTCCAGGAGCTCGATAACCGCAGATGCCTTTCTTTGCAGGCGTTCCAGCAGCACACGGTCCAGCATTGCATACTTATGGATCTCGTGCACCTCACGAAACATCGACGCACAGGGAATGGCGTCATCGAGGTCCTGCAACA
The DNA here is from genome assembly GCF_008369915.1 of Dyadobacter sp. UC 10. NCBI lineage: Bacteria > Pseudomonadati > Bacteroidota > Cytophagia > Cytophagales > Spirosomataceae > Dyadobacter > Dyadobacter aurulentus. Next base: position 4,290,079 of record NZ_VSRN01000001.1, read on the forward strand.
ATGCATACCTTTCCAGGATGCTGCTTTTCACGAGTCCTTTGAGCGATAACGTTGGAATTAATGTGCCATCCTGCCTGAGCACGGGCTTATCATTTTCCCAAACCAGGTGCAGGATCACGCTTTCATAAGCCAGATTAGTTTCGTGGGTGTGAACAAACCAGTCGGAAGAGCGCACATGGATTTCAATATTCCCGTACCAATGCACATCGTCGATCACCACACAGGCTTCCAGAAAATCTGGGCCGGCGTTGGTATTTTTGTGACCGGTCCGGATCACGGAAATACACTTCTGATCGTCTGTGAGGAGATTTGCGCTCTCAAAGTATTGAAACCGCCAGACAAAACTCAGGATTTCTTCATTCATCATAGTAAAGGACAGATACGGGTGATTCGCTAAATATTGGTTTTGATTTCTTTGTCTAAACCTGATTAGTTTCTGTTCTTTGTACGCTGTTTTTGTCCTTTGGTCTCGTTTTCTTGAAGTGAAAAGTTCTTTTGTCCGCCGTCTGCGATTTATTGCGCTAAGATTACTGCTCCTGTTTTTTGGAATATCAATTATTTGGGTGGTCATTCTCAGGTTCTTACCGGTCTGGGTAACACCCTATATGCTTTCCAGGAAGATTGAAGCGTTCAAAGAAGACAAAGACACCGAGCTTTTTCACGATTGGGAATCCTACGAGAATATTTCGAAAGAAGCGGCTTTGGCAGTAGTTGCTTCGGAGGATCAGAACTTTCCAAAGCACTGGGGTTTCGATTTTGACCAGATCTATAATGCGGTCACCGAAAAGCGGAAACGTGCGCGGGGGGCAAGTACTATTTCTCAGCAGGTAGCCAAGAACGTTTTTCTTTGGCACGGGAGAAGCTATTTCCGAAAAGGACTTGAAGTATATTTTACTGTGTTGATCGAGTTGATCTGGGACAAAGAACGGATTCTGGAAGTATATCTCAATGTAGCCGAAATGGGAGAAATGACCTTCGGTGTGGAAGCGGCTTCGCTGCGCTATTACAATAAATCAGCAAAAAAACTGACAAGGTATGAGGCCGCGCGCATTGCAGCGGTTTTGCCTAACCCCATCCGGTTCTCAATCAGAAATCCGTCAAACTATGTTAATAAGCGTACAGGCCAGATTGTGAGACAAATGAAGTACCTGGGAGGACAGAAATATCTGGACAACCTGTAAATTCTATTTCAATCTCGTTTTTTAGGTTCACGTGAAGAAGCGGGCGTTGTCGGTTTTACCCGTTCACGGGAAGAAGGTCTGCTAACCCCCTTGTCTGGTGCCGGCCGGCTTGTAGCTGGTCTGGTTACCGGTCCCGGCGTTTCCTGGCGATCTGTGGGGCGTGATGGGCCGGGTCGCGTAGTAGTCGTGGGCCCTGGTTTTTTTCGTTTTACAGGTTTTTTATTGACTGGTTTCGCCGGTACTGCCGGCTTGACGATCACCGGCTTTCCGCTTTTGTCAAATGAAGGAACACGGTAACCGGCGGACCTGGCTTTGGGGTTTCTTTTAACAAACAATGCGGAACCTTCCCTCGCGGATGCAGGTCGGGAATAGGTCGATCTGTAATCTCCACGATTGTATTTCGTGCGTACAATAATCGATCTCGACCGGAAATTTGCACCGTAATACTGCCCATACCATCCCGGATTCCTGAAATACTTCCATTTGCGATAGCGCGCATTGTAATATTTATGCCAGTGATAGTGGTACCCGTAGTAGTAATGCCAGTAATGCGGCCGCCAGGGTTTCCAGTTGGAGGGGTAATAGTTCCAGCGCCAGGGTGAATGCCAGACCGAGTAACCAGGCACGAAAATATAATGCACCATTGGCCAGGAGCTTACCGAAACGGGACTGCTTTGAGTCGTTCCTACCGTTTCCAAACCAGAATAGCCGGGATTGGCGGTTTCGGTATTGTTGGGTTCGATGATATAATCCTTTCCGTAAAGGTCCTCGTCGCCGACCAGCTGAATGAGTACTTTTCCGTCACTATTTTTCTCCACGAAAAAGACGGCAATATTCTGGTCTTCATTTTCACTGACCGCAACTTTCAAAGTAATGGTATGAATGTCACCGTTCACATTGTCCGACACACGGATGTAGTCAATATTTTCGTCTCCGTTGAGGTCGAGGTTATTGATTTCCGACTGTTCCGAGTTCAGGCTTCTTTCAAAAGCTTCCAGTGTTTTTGATTCCTGAAAAAGCCTCATCACTGCATATAAATTGAGATTATCTCCCGGTAAGTCTAATTTTTCGGTCTCGAATTGAGCAATGGCCGGGGCGCCTGCCCCAAATAGGAACAGTAGTAGCAGGAAGGGTAGTAATTTTTGCATATCGTTGAGTTAAGGGCTTTGGATAATCACTGAAAGCCAGCTTCTTGGCAAGAAACTCCAAACTAAGTGATTTTCTTTCACTTCACCCACGTACCGTTCAACATTACTTTCTCGATATTCCTGACCGCTGCAAAGTTTTCAAGCGGATTTCCTCTTACCAGCACCAGATCCGCCACCTTCGCTTTTTCAATGCTTCCTAATCTGTCATCAATCCTGAAAAAGCGGGCATTCTCGATTGTAGCGGCCGATATTACTTCGGCCGGGCTCAATCCGCTTTCGATCAGCAGCTCCATTTCGCGTTGGTAAGCCCACCCTTTCCCGGCATAGGGGATCATAGCGTGCGACCCGGTAACGATCCGGACCCCCGCTTTTCGCAGCTTACCCGTTAGTCTTTTCATTTTATCAAAACCAGCCAGCCTCACCGTGTCCAGCGGTACATTAGTTTCCTGCTGATACTCGAATGCTCCAAGCGTCGGACTTACAAATGTGCCTTTGGATGCGAGAAATCTGGCAAGAGAATCTGCCTGCCGACTATCAACTTCTATTTTTTGCCAAACCTCGTATCTTCCCCTTTTCCTGGCGTTATTATCAGCGAGTACAATTTGCCTGTATTTTTCGCCTTCTAACTGAGGAATAAGCGACAGCCCGAAAGAAGTAATATGTTCGATCCCGTCGAGGCCTGCATTGATTGCTTCCATAGCTTCGGTTGTTTCCAGATGGCCGGTCACCGGTAACCCACGGCTATGCGCAGCTTTACAAACCTCGCGGATGATGCCTGGTGGCAGGCGGAAATAAACCTTGATCACAGAAGCGCCACGATCAGCCATTCGGTGCACCTGATTAACTGCCTCTTCCGCATCCCGCACGACATACGCATCCTTTGGATAAGCCGGCGGGAACATATCAATATGCGGGTCGGCGAGAAATAGGCGCGGAACAGCCTTACCGGATTTTCGTTCCCCGTCGTACGCTTCGATCCATGCTCCGGGGTCTCGCAGGGAAGTGACACCGTTCTGAAGAAAGAGGGAAGGCAGGCCTTCGACCCCGTCGAGATGAAAATGCGCGTCGATAAATCCGGGTAGCAATGACATACCGGCACCACTTACTCTTTCGGCTTCCGCCGGCACCATGATTTCCGATGTCTTCCCGACCTCCGCAATAAGGCCGTCGCGCACGATCACGCAGCCGTCTGTAATCGGTTCTCCGCCGTTCCCGTCTATGATCAGTACGCTGGTGATGGCTATGGTCTTGTTGCCTTTCGGGATTTCTTTTTGATTGATTTCCCTGATATCAGGAGCTGGCTTTTCCGTTGCAATTCTTTGTTTGCAGGCATGAAACGCGATAAATCCCGCCATGCAGAAAATCAAATACCACTTTTTCCCGAATACTTGCATCTAAACAGATCGCTTTAAGGTTAACAGGCAGATTGCCGTGCATCAGCGTAATATTTTCCGCACTGCAGATTTTCTGTATTTTACTACTATTAAGTGTTAAAATCGTCTGCCGGTCATTTCAGCCCGCTTCATCCCGTCATGATCACCTGCTGTATCGTACCGTCGGCGTTATAGTACAATTCATCCACGCAAACAGAGCGGCGGTGACTGCTACCGTCAGGCAATGCGCCATTGTGATAGAAAAAGTAATTTTTTCCTTTGAATTCCACAATAGCCGGCCGGTTTGTTTCGCAGTTATAAGGGACTTTGTTTAAAATTCCTTTGAATTCCCATGGGCCATCAATACGCCGCGACATGGCGTAGGCGACCTGCTCGGGTTTTTCGTAACCGTACGACAGATAATACCAGCCGTTTTGCTTATGAATGTGCGCACCTTCCTGGAAACCAGGCAAATCGATCACCCGGATTTCTCCATGTAGTTCAGTCATATTTTCACTTAGCCGGACAAAATAACATTTCCCAGCGCCCCAAAACATATAAACCTGCCCATCGTCGTCGATTAAAACGGCAGGATCCAAATTGGCCTTTTCGTTGACTGTCGCGGGAAGCATCTGATGCTTTACGAGCGGCTCTCCAATCGCGTCCCGAAATGGGCCGGCAGGCGCGTCTGACACAGCGACACCAATCGCCTTGCCGGGCTGGGCGGCTTGTGTAACAGATACGTACCAGTAAAATTTCCCCGCTCTTTCAATTACTTTGGAAGCATAGGCGTCTCCCGAGGCCCATTGAAAATCGGTGGCACGGAGCAGGATGGAGTGATCTTTCCAATGCAAAAGATCCGCAGAAGAAAAGCCAAGCCAATTGTTCATGACGTAGTTTTCAGTCCCGACGGGCGCTTCATCATGGCCGGTGTACAAATACAGTATGTCTTTATAAACCAGCACCGTGGGATCGGCGGTAAAGAAATGGCGGATTACAGGATTCATGGCCTCTTTTGTTTGCTTTCCGGAAATCCCTAAAATATCCCGCCAGCTTTCAGATCAGGCCGAGACGCCTGGCGCCTTCCAATGCTTCGATGGAATTGTTGGCTTTCAGCTTTTCGAGAATGCGTTGCCGGTGTGTATTGACGGTATGGTAGCTGATTTTCAGCATGTCCGAAATCTCCTTGCTCAGTTTACCATCACCGATCATCTGCAGGACTTCTTTTTCACGGGCGGTCAAAAGGGGATGGACAGGCTGGTTTTTCGGTTCAAGGCAAATCATTTCGCCGGTGTTAAAATTAATGATCTGAAACGGTACATGCTTCCGTTCAGACTGGTTGGGCGAGATGTCCAGAATGCCAAGCGAAAGCCAGATGTTGCCGGAAGCGTCCGATTCGAGGATCTGATGTTGTTCCGTCACGCTTACATACTTGTTTTCATTCGTGCGGATACGGTATTCGGTTACCATTTTGTACTGCTTTCTTTCTCCCGCCGGCAGGCTCATTAAAAACTGCATGGCGGCATATCCGTTCCGGTTCAGTTCTTTGAGGTCGTCAGGATGTATTTTTTTGTCAAAAACATCATTGCAAACTTCCCCGGGGTGTTCTTTGAAATAGCCATATAATTGATAAAAGCTGCCAGAAGTATAAATGTGCGTCCGTTTTTGCATATCGTAGACTGTAATACCACTTTTTGTCAGCTGCGCCATGGCGCGCACGGCGGTCAGTTTCTTTTCCAGCATCAGCGATTTATGGATATCGAAATTGAAACTGCGAGAGAGCAGCTCGTGGTATTCAGGTAGCCGGTTGTGCGGAGGTATCGCGGAATTGAGTAATGATAAATCAGTATTTCGCCTCATAGAGATCCTGGTTTTCTTTGTATTTTCTTACGACAACTTAAAGCCGGTTCACCTTAAAAATGCAACGGGAATTTTTATCAAATCCGTCACTTTCCATGAGCTATACCGTGTTGAGGGGAGCAGATACCGTGTGGGGCCAGCAGTTTGCCTTGAAACTGGCCAGCGAAAAAAGGCATTTGATCTTGCTGGGAAAGAACATGCCCGTACTTACGGACCTGGCGCTTCGTATCAGAAATGTTGGTAAGCAGCAGGTCGTCGTTTATCAGATTGACACTGCCGACAGTCAAAGTATCATCGCTGTTTGTGAAGTCCTGAATGCCGGCTTTGAGATAGATTGCTTTATTAATTATGCGGAAAATGATGAAATGATAGACAAGTGGGCCGACAGAAGCGTTTTTGAACTGGATCAGCTACTGAAAAGTACTCAGTTTGCAAGCTTTATTTTTACCCATCAACTGTTACCCAATCTCTTGCTTCATGGCCAGCCGGAAATTATAAACGTATTCGATCAGGCAAATGTCAGGTCGCCGACCGGCCGGTGGTTGATCGAAAGTACTTCGCTTTTCTTTGAAAATTTGCAAATTGAATATAAGGAAAGCGGCTTACGGGTGCAGAACATTCCGGCAAAACTGCTTGACCCGAATGGCGTGTTTCCGGTACCAAAAAGAACGAATTTCTGTTGATACGTTGCCTGGGAGAGCAAATAGTGTTTCCATATTTTAGTTTCTTTGCCAAGGTATAAGCAACGGTTGTTTATCAGAAACTTAGCAAGAAAAATATGGATGCAATTGAAATCAGAAAAGCGAAGCTGGAAGAGCTGCCCACATTGTTACAATTTGAGCGAGGTATCGTTGAAGCCGAGCGACCGTTTGACGAGACGTTTGTAAAAGAAGATTTTAAATATTACGATCTCGCTAAGATGATCGAAAGCGACGAAGCGGAAGTAGTGGTGGCACTTGTCAATGGCCAGCTGGCCGGCAGCGGGCACGCACGGATCCTGCCCGCCAAGCCCTATAATCAGTTCGATCGCTATGCTTTCCTGGGTTTTATGTATGTCGTTCCGGAGCACCGTGGTAAGGGAATCAACAAGCTAATTATAAAGAGTTTAGTTGAATGGGCAAAAGCGAAAGGGCTTCCAGAAGTTCGCCTGCAGGTGTATGACGATAACAAACCTGCCGTGACAGCTTATGAAAAAGTGGGCTTCAAAAAACACCTGACCGAAATGCGCCTCACAACGGATACTTTACTGTAAAATGACCCAGGATCTGCAACCCGTATTTTCACACGCTGAGCCGGTTTTGTCTGTCAGCGACGTATCTGCGTCCATTCGCTACTGGCAGGAAGTGCTCGGTTTTCCGGGACAGTGGACCTGGGGAGACCCGCCAAGTCACGGTGGCGTATCCTGGCATGGCGCATTTATTCAGTTTTCATACAATCCCGAGCTGGCCAAGTATCCGCATGGGCAATACATTTGGGTGCGCGTCCAGCATATCGAGGTGCTCTATCAATTGCATCAGGAAAGGAAAGCGGATATTGTCTCGCCCCTCAAAAAGCAGGGGTACGGCTTCGACGAGTATACAATCAGGGATCTGAATGGATATTACATCAGTTTTGCTGCTCCGTCGAATGAAAAAAAGGGTGTATCAGCCAGCTTACCGGATTCTGTGCGTATAGTAGGTCGGGCACCTTCTCCTGCCGAATACAGATCGTTGCTGAATGCGGTTGGCTGGACAAATGAGGCTTCGCATGCAGAACTGCAAAGGCAATTGGAAGCTGTTCAATATGCTGTGGTGGCTGAAAATACGGAAAGTAGCCAGGTTATTGGATGTGCGTTGCTGCTTGGGGACGGTTTCAGTTTTTATTATGTGAAAGACGTTGTGGTTCATCCCGGCTGGCAGAGGAAACGCGTGGGATCTGCTTTGATGCAGGAGTTAACAAGCTGGCTGGACCACAATGCGCCGGACAAGGCGATGGTTGGGTTATTTACCGGCGAGCACTTGTCGTCATTTTACCGGCAGGCCCAATTCGGACCTGCCTTCGGAATGATCAGGATCATCGACCGCAAAAAATAGCATGTAAGTAGCTCGGCGGTTATTACCAGCCGAAACCATAATCTTCGCCATGATTACTCGATCCGCCCCAGAAGCTGCCGTGCTGCCAGTCGAAGTAAATCGCGTTGATCGGCCCGCTGGTTCTGGGTTGGTAAGATAGCTTATAGCCCATCCGGGAAAGCTCCTTTCTGGTCCAATCGGGCATTATTTCGTTCAGGATTAAGCCGCCAGGGATTTTTTCATGCGCACCGAAGCTGCCATACATTTGCAGTGTTTTAAAGCTGGGTGCCTCCGTCGCTTCCTGTACCGTCATTCCGAATTCGACCATATTTAAAAAGAATTGCAGCAAAAGCTGATCCTGTTCATCGCCGGCTTGCTTGGCGAAGGAAAGAAATGGCTTTCCGTCCTTCAGGGCGAGACTTGGTGTAAGGGTAACGCGTGGCCTTTTGCCCGGCTCCACTACATTGAATGGGTTTTCCCGGGGATCAAGTACGAAAGATTGCATCCGCTGGCTTAATCCTACGCCCGTATTTCCGGCAATGCAGGCCGGGACCCACCCGCCGCTGGGCGTAATGCTCACTACCCAACCTTCCTCATCCGCCGCTTCTACCGAAGTGGTGCCGGCAGTGAATTCCTTCATAAACTTTTCGCTGGGTCCATTTTCACTATGATCCAGGGCCGCATGGAAATTCCCCCACTTTTTGATCTGATCCGTATATGGGTTTTTCTTTCCTTCAAAAGGGTAGGGATCGCCCGGAAGCACCTTCGCATCGTTTTTTTCAAGGTCGATCTGTTTGATCCGCTCCTTAGCATATTCCTTGGAAAGCAATCCTTTCATCGGTTCCTCCGGCGCGAAAGCGGGGTCCCCGTAGTAAAAGTCACGGTCGGCGAAAGCCAGGTTCATTACCTGATACAGCGTGTGCACATATTTCGAAGAATTGTAGCCCATCCCTTTGAGATCAAAGTTTTCGAGCATATTAAGCGCCTGCAACATCACCGGCCCCTGCGTCCACTGCTGCATTTTATACACTTCGATTCCCTTATAATTGACCATAAGCGGCTCTTCGATTTTTACTTTCCAGTTGGCAAGGTCTTGTTCAGTAATCAGCCCCCCTTGTTCCCGGGTGCTTCTTGCAATTTCTTTGGCAATATCACCTTTATAAAACCGGTCGTAAGCTGCATAGATAGCCTCCTTTCGTTGTTTTCCTTTCTTTAAAGCCTGCTGTTCGGCATCAACGAGCTTTTGCAGTGTGGCCAGCAGATCTTTTTGCACGAAAATTTCCCCCGCGTCAGGTGCTTCCCGTTGCTGGCCCAGATGCGGCAAAAATACTTTTGTAGAATACGGCCACTTTTTAATTTCGGCCTTGTCCTTTTCGATCGCATTCGCAGTCTGCGCTTCAATCGGATAGCCTTCCGCCATTTGCATCGCAGGTGCCAGAACGTCTTTGAGGCTCATGGAACCATATTCTGCGAGCATCGTCATCAGCCCGCCCGGAGTTCCGGGTGTGGTAGCGGCGAGCGGTCCGTATTCGGGCGGATATTTCATTCCTTTACTTTTGTAAAACTCAGCAGTTGCGCCGGTAGGGGCCACACCCATCGCATTGATAGCGATCACTTTTTTCGTTTTAGGATTATATATCAAAGCCTGTGTTTCACCTCCCCAGCTTAGCACGTCCCACATCGTGCAGGTTGCGGCCAGCATGGCGCAGGATGCATCCACCGCATTTCCTCCTTTGCTGAAAATCATCGCGCCGGCAGTTGCTGCCAGTGGCTTCCCGGTAATTCCCATCCAATGCTTCCCATGAAGCGGGGGCTTTTGTGTTGTGACGGGGAAGTTGTTGAACGACTGGCTTTTCGCTGAGAATGTAGTCGCAATTGTCAACAAGATTGAGGTCAGTATTTTTATTTTCATGAATTGAGAATTTGAATGTCCTGGCAGCCTTCTGATGAAGTCGACTTAAAGAATAATGCGTTGGGTATCTTTTAAAATTAATGAATGCCCGGAACCTACTGTAAAAGCTGCGATCAGAGGCTTATTTTCAATGATAAATCAATGCAGGAGCCGTCGGTTTTCAGTATATTGCTCTTACATCGATTTGAATACTCCCATAATTTCATCAGCAATGGCGCGATTCAAGACACTTTCTTCCAATTTCTACATCAGCACAATGGTCGAGCATGGGACGCTGACCTTTTTTCTGGATGGTAACCAGATTATCAGCGCCAGGGATTCTATTGATTCGAAGGAAATGATAATCGAATCCGGTGGCCACGAGTATCAGTGGCAGGTTAATGGGAAAGATGGTCTGACCAGATATTCCATACGCATGACGAACAATGGCGTCGCGGTACCCGGAACAGGAGTGGGGCCGAGGACTCTCAAAGGCGGTGATACGGATTTTAGTGGAGGTGAATTTCGGGCCAGCTAGTTTACTTCGCAGAAGATGAAAAATGTACTTTTATGTATTTTGTCGATTATCAGTGCCTTGTTTGGTTTTTCGAGCTATGCCCAGCCGGGAGATGATTTTTCAAAACAGGATACTGTGATTGCCAAAAAGAGCCTGAACGAAAAGCTGCAATCCAACAGAAATACCACAAGCACGGGTACAGTCAGCAACCTGCCGAGTATTAGCCTGACTTCAATTTTTTCGGATACGCAGGCTGAGGCCAGATTTTCGCTCAATGCGGGCGAAAGCCTGTTTAACATTGGTCTTTCACAATCATTTTCTGAAAAGCCCAAAACCGCAACTTTTCTGGACCTGGAAGGGATCACCACCGGAACCACATTTTCAGTCGCCTGGCAGAGGACTATGGGGCGTACCGCTATTCCGGGGCGACTGCCAATCAGCGATTTGCGGAAGTTTATCGATGTAAAGCACAAGGTGCGTGAGCGTAAAAAGATGGATCCCGCCAAAGATGTTACGTTTCTGGATATGGACGAGTCGGACAAAAAGGAATTAATAGAAGCGGGTGCGGTTGATCTTGATACTTTTGCCACGCCGTGGATATTCACAGCCCGTTTCAGCGCCAGCCGGGTTGGATTCGATTATATTACTGATTCGCTCGCCGCTAAGCCACTGGCCACTACACGGATCGGGAAGAATTTCAATATTGCATTCTCCAAATTCAGGAGTCTATATACCTACTACTCGTTCTCTTACAGTCTGGTAATCAACCATGCCAGTGGAGATGATATCTTAAACTATTCATTTCCAGTTGGTAACAATGGCCACGCATTCAGCTCGGAGGTTACTTTCGGCGAGCCTGTCCGAAGTGTTGATTCACGGATCAAGGCCGAGCTCCGGCAGATGGTGACGAAGGACAAAGTGCCGATTGTTGGTCTGAACCCAAGCCTTACTTGGCTCGTAAAAAGTGAAAAGCTCAATATCGACATTCCTATTTATTTTTTGACCAAACGGGAAGACGGCAATTTTAACGGTTTACAGGCAGGTCTGAAAATCGGGTATACGAGCCGGTTTGACGATGATTTTTTTGGGGATATTGTGGATCTGAAATCCCAAAAAGCATATTTCGGTCTGTTTGTTACCAAGCCGTTTTTGGTTAGGGAATAAGGTGATATTATGCCACCGCAATTGTTGGTGTTGTCACCAACAACAGCCAGACGCAGCGCACATGAATTGTGCCGGTGAAAACACCGGCAACGACAGCCCTGTAATTTAAAAAGCCGCTTATAGTTAAGATCATCACCTCACTGGTTTTTTTCTCAACAATATCTAATTTCTTCGGTATCCAGCATCGCTTTGGTGATTCAGGTATGACCTACGACGTGCGGAAATTTGGTGAAAAGGTTAAGCCGCAGGCTACGTTTACTTCAGATAGTCTGATCAGATTGATATCAATTACCGACCGGTACAAAATTAAAATCGAACCCAACTCAGCACCAGGCTACTACACATCTGTTTCCCGCATAATCTTTCTGAGCTTTGGTGTCGCTATACTGAATTTATTCAGCAAAATATTTGGCGAGGCGAGGTTGAAAGATACTTTTATTAGAAACGTTTATCGCAGGTTGATTTTGCTCGCAGCTGTTTTCGCAATTTCCGATGTTTTTAAAATTGCCGACTACATCATTTTTAATAGATTAATGCATAAAAATGTGACGACCGAGCATTTCGAGTTGTTCACTGATTTGGGTGATGGGCTGATCAATGGTCTGGTTATTTACGCTATTGCAATTATTTACAACCGCGGGCTGTCTATTATAGATGAAAACGCGCTAACCATTTAACCCGCGCCTATTATAGTAAATCTTGACGTGATGATGGCACGCCGCAAAATGTCACTGTCTGAGCTTGCTGAACAAGTTGATATTACCTTATCGAATTTGTCAATACTGAAAACCGGGAAGGCGAAGGCAATTCGTTTTTCAACGCTCGAAAAAATTTGCCAGGTGCTGGACTGCCAGCCTGCGGACATTCTTGAATTTGTGAATTGAACCATGCTTTTTTGAAGTTCACATATTATATCTAATCCAACAACTGAACCAATATGCCGGAAATTGTCGATCTCGAGATTTTCAAAAGCAATCTCGAAAAGCGTTTTAAGAACAAGAAGCTGCAATCAGTGAAGCTTGGCAAAAGTGCAAAAATCGAAACGTCTGAAAAGGAGTTTGAAAAAGCACTTGCGGGCAAAAAATTGAAAAGTGTCGGTCGAAAGGCCAAAGAGCTTTATTTCGATTTCGGCGACGGACAAGTTGTTTCAATGCATTTGATGCTGCACGGACAGTTAAGTGTGCCCGAAACTCTGCCCAAAGATTTTATAGCAGCATTTCTCTTCGACGAAACCGGCACGCTGGTACTGTCGGATTATCAGAAGGCAGCCAGGGTAACACTCAATCCAAAGGATAATGACGTAGTGGACGCATTATCTGATGAAATGACTCCCGAGTGGCTGACAGCACAACTCGGGAAACGAAGATCACCAATTAAGACAGTCATCTGTGACCCGAAAATCATCGGGGGAATTGGCAATGCGTATGCCGACGAAATTCTATGGGAGGCGAAAATACATCCCGAGTCAGTAGCGAATCAAATCCCGGCAAAAGAAATAAGCCGCCTTGCCAAAGCGATTAAAAGCGTTGTGCAGGATGCGATCAAAAAAATCAAAGAATCAAATCCCGACATTATTTCAGGCGAAATCCGCGATTTTTTGGCTGTTCACAATCACAAGCGAAAAACGAGCCCGACGGGCGGACAAATCAGAAATGCGACAGTGGGTAGCAGAAAAACGTACTACACGGAAGAGCAGATTAAGTATTGACAGACAGCCTTTACTTTAAAACAAAGCCCCCTGAACAAATTCCACATCAGGAAGACCTTTTAAAGGAAATCGTTCAACGATCTGAAATTTGTCGCCTTTAACCAGCGACCTTCTTAAAAGCTGCATTTCGTTCACGTGGAAACTGCCTGAAAACTGCTGGTACCTCCACTCAAACCACGCTTGCTCCATCTGCTTGTCGGTCATGTTCCTGGCGATTGTGTAGTGCGGGTCTTTGCAGTATTCATGCTCGGCCGGCGACCATTGCTGTATATGTTTGTCGATATCCGCCTTGAGTTTTTTAACGATAGCGATGATCTTTTCCGATGCAGCATCCGCGACATTCACATACATGGTGCCGTGGTCATACTTATTAAAACCATCAAGCTCCATATCAAATGGGGCGGATATTTCAGCGGCTCTTCTACATCCCTGGATAACGCGGTCGATCTTGCTTTCGTGAATGACGCATTGCATTACTGTCATGTGCGGTGTGAGATTGGCAGCGAACCTGCAGCCGTAACGCCTCTCAAAAAATTCTTTCACACCGGCGATGTGCGCTTTCGTGACTTCGTCACAGGAGAAGATCAGTAAATATTCCAGCATGTGCTTGCGGATGCTTGTCAATGTGCTGGGGTGATTGTTGTTGATGTGAATACTTTTCATTTTGTAGCTTGTTGAAGGTCAATGACTAGTAACACTACAAAAATAATAATGATATAATAAGTATCAAATAAATGATCTTAAAAATATCAGATATTTTTATCAGAACAATAATATGGCCAGCAGATAGCGCGAAAGCACTGCCGGAGGGCACACTGCGAAAAACAGTTGGATAAAAAAAATGAAATCAGCAGGCGACGGGACCTTCCTGCAGGCGAATCAATATGTCATTCAGCGCTTTGGTTGTCAGTGGTTTGACGATCAGATCCTGTACTATATCAAATGATTTTGCTCTGGCAACGTCCTCTTCGTCATTGGATGAGCTCACCAGAAAGATATTTACTTTTTTCGGGACGTTATGCAGCAGCTTACTTACCTCATCCAGGAACTGCCAGCCGTCGAGGACGGGCATGTTCAGATCCAGCAAAATCAGGTCGGGCAATTGATCCGGCGTGTGCAGATTGTCGATGAAAGCATCAATCGCCACCTGTCCATTGTTGAAGTAGAATGTTTGCTCCGAAATCCCTGCCCTGTTGATAATGATTTTGATCGCGAAACGGTAGATCTCGTCATCGTCTACTACCCAGAGGTTATTTACCTTATTCATTGAAAATTATTTTAAAAGCCGATCCTTTGCCCGGCGCACTTTCTACTTCAATTTTTCCTCCCTGTGATTCGACCTGTGTTTTCACAAGAAACAGCCCGACCCCATGCGCATCCTTGCTGCTATGAAATGTTTTATACAGTCCGAAAAGCTTTTTTCCGTGCAGGGCCATATCGATTCCCAGACCATTGTCCCGGCATTCGAGTACCGTCTTTTCATCGTGGTCCTTATAAGAGGTCAGCTCGATCCGGGGCGTATTGGCAGGGTTACGGTATTTGATTGCGTTGGATATCAGATTGGTCAGGATGCTCTCCAAATATACTCTTGGAAACAACACAGTGACTACGTCAAACCGGATTTTAACATCGGCATTGTTTATATTGAGGTCTGTATCAAAAATATGGAGAACCTTTTCAGTGAGCTCTTTCAAGTCAATAATTTCCGGTTCTATCACACTTTCCTTGATTTTGATCGCCCTGGAAAGGTCTTCCAGCGTCGAATTCAATCCATTCGACACTTCATTCATTTTCTCGAATAGCACTGCATTTTCCTCGTCAAGCTTTTCTTTGTCAACAAGCATGGAAAGCAATACCATATTCGTAGCGTGGTTTCTGATATTATGTGAAAGAATATGCGTGAAATTTTTCAGCTGCACATTGTTCCGGGTGGTAAGTTCAAGCGATTTGTGTAAAGCCAGTTCAGCAGTTTTGTAGCGGTCGATATTCATAAAAATCCCCCGCAGTTTCGTCACTTTTCCGTTTTCATCAAAAAGCGGTCTGCCTGTAAACCTTACCCAAACCGACTTGCCCGTAAGCGTGGTCGCCACAAGCTCCTCATCCCACTCCCGGCCAGTTTCTATCGCCTGGCTTACCGTTTCTTCAGCGATTTTTTTGTAGGGCTCCTGAATGTGGCTGTATAAACTTAACTGATTGAGCGGGTATTCCTTAGGGAGTTCCAGGATCTCATATATTGTTTTAGACCAGGTACTGACCTTGGTTGTCAGATCGTTTTCCCAGCCGCCTACCTCGCTGATCCGCCCTGCCTCCGACAGTAGAAATTCGCTGGCTGCCAACTTTTCTTCCACTATTTTTCTCTTCTCAATCTCACATTCGAGATCTCGGACAGTCCGCAAACTTACAATCAGAGGAAGTGTCCTGTACAGCGCAAAGACAGTAAAAATGGAAACAATCGCAGTAAACAGCCTGACCAGCGCGCTCAGCCTGTATGCAGGCCACCAGAACATCGACGCGTCAATTAAATGCGTAAGTCCGCAAAGCAGGATGAAAGCCACAAACAGCATAAATACCCGATGGAAGGGTAAATCCCTTCGTTTTCGAAAAACGATCAGCAAAAGGACGGGGATCGCAAAATACGCTGCCCAAATGCCCAGATCGGAAATGATGTAAAGCCAGCCATGAAAGTCGGACCAGTTGCCGCAAAACCATCTCGCGGGAAAATCGTCTGTATCAAGTAGCCTGGAAAAGAAAACTGAAATCTGATCTGACAGTGTTACTCCGGCATTTAACGGGGGGATTTTGCATAATGCAATGTTTGCAAATTGATCTGCAACGTGTTGCGTGCTATCAGGTTTCAAGAGTACTTTATAGAGGAACGGGTGTATCGAAGCGAAAGATAGTATTTAGTTAAGAAAGAACAATTTGGCACTTATACTTTTTTGAGGATGAAGTGTTTGTTTGATTTATCAAAAGATCTCAGCTGGCATTTTTCAGGTGATTTGCCACCAAAATATTTCCAGGAAATACCTTGAAAATTTTCATACTAAGTAAGATACGGTAGCCGTTGAACGTTTGTAACCGATCGTCATGAAACCTGCACCTAAATCTGTCTGCTATGAATCGAAAAATCCTGTCCCTGAGTTTTTTCTTATTAACCCTTGCGCAAGCCGGAGCACAGCCTGTCGATTCGGTCAGAATCCCGATTGGGCTTCCTTACATGCTTGAAATCAACCCCGATGCTCGAACAGCTGCAATGGGTTATGCCGGCGCTGCGTTAAGTCCCGACGCAAATGCAACTTATATCAATTCTTCGAAACTGGCTGCGGCGAGGGAGGATTTCGGTGCATCGGTTTCTTACACGCCCTGGTTGCCAAATCTCGTCGACGGAATGTGGTTAGGATACGCCAGTGCCTACAAGAAGCTGGGCGAAAGACAAGCTGTTGCTGCATCAGTCCAGTACTTTGATTATGATGTATATACTACGGGCGGTGCAGGTAACCGTGCGCACGACATTGCAATAAGCGGCATGTATTCACGGCAGCTCGATAGGAACTTTTCAATGGGGCTTACATTAAAATATATTTCTTCCGACTGGGGGCAGGGCGTCGTGGCTGGCAACAGTGTTAAACCCGGCCGGGCGATTGCAGCAGATATCAGCGCTTATTACAGAAAACGGTTGAAAGACGAATCTACAGGTCAGGACTTCAGTTGGTCGTTTGGGGCTGTTTTGGCAAATATTGGCAACAAAATCGATTATGGAGTTGGCGGAGGACAGTACTTTTTGCCTGCAAAACTCCGGGTTGGAGGCGGAATATCGTACTCTGCAACCGGGCGTCACAGGATTAATCTAATCGCCGACGCAAGCAAGCTGCTGGTGCCCACGCCAGTCGGCGGTTCCATCGTCAGTTCCCCAAAATCATTCGAAGCGATTTTCAAATCGTTCACCGATGCACCCGGAGGCTTTAAGGAGGAAATGCAGGAGATCATGATCGGAGTAGGCGCAGAGTACTGGTACAATGACGTTGTGGCACTGAGAGCTGGTTACTACAACGAAAACGAAAGGAAGACAAACCAAAAACTCGTGACCGTCGGCGCAGGAGCGCGTATATTTAAAAAATACCAGGCCGATTTCGGCTATGCCTTTTCCGCACAAAAAGGAAGTGCTGTGCTAGATACCTACCGTGCTACATTATCATTTTATTTGAACGGAAAAAAAGGGTAGGGGCTGTCTGAATTGTCATGCTGCAAATGGATCTGTCAGAAGAGGGATTACGTATATTAATACACGTTTAAATCCTCCGCCGGCGCACCTTTCAATTTGAACGCGATTTGCTGCAATTGATACAGCAGATCCGGCATTCCGGAAGAATTGCCTGGCACTGAGCGAATTCGAGTGACAGTTTTGTATAGCCATGAAAAAATTGATTGTCATCCTGACCGGGATTTTCTTCCCGGCCGTTTTTGCGATTGCCCAACCGGAGGTTGATGCCGGTTGGGTAATCGCGCTTAAAAAGGAAGGCGTTGTTGTATACAGCAAGGCCCTACCTGGTTCGAGGATCAAAGCTTTACGCGCCGAATATGTCATGGATGCTACGGTGCAGGAAATCGCAGATCTGCTTGTTGATATTCCGGCGACAACGAAATGGATGTGCCATGCCCGGTCATGCAAATTGCTGAAAAAGGTTTCTGACCGCGAGATGTATTACTACACCGAAGTCAGCTTGCCCTGGCCTCTGGAAAACCGCGACTTTGTCACCCATTTAAAAATCACACAAGACCCTGTTACAAAGATTTTGACCGTTAGTTCACCTGCTGTGCCGGGGGAGGTCGCACCCAAAAAAGGGCTTGTAAGGATAAATCATTCGCAAAGTGTGTGGAAGATCGTACCAGTCGCTGAGCGGAAAGTAAAAATCGAATACACGTTACGCGTAGATCCTGGCGGGATGATCCCTGCCCACGTTGTCAACTACTTCGCTAAGCAGGCGCCCTTCGAAACATTTACGCAAATGCAGGCAGAAGTCCGTGAAAGACGCAAGAGCCACCCTTAACTCCTGCGCCACAAAACCACAGACAAAGCCCGCCGAATCTGCTCCATCAAATAAGTAAGTAGCCCAATTTCAATGCTTTTCGACAACAACGAGGCATGCAGCCTGGCGTGTGTTTATCGAAAGGCACGCAATTTTACAGATTTGAAGCAGGTTCAAGCAAAACAAACACCATGGGGAAAGGGAAAGAACTTTTTGGTCATTACAATGATCTCGCAAAGGAAAAGGGACCGGGCAGCAAAGAAAGTGAATATGCCGGTATCCTTTTTCAGGCACTTTTGATGGTCGGCGAGCGCCGGACTTTTGAGCTGCTCGAAGAAGCTGACGAAAAAGGGAAAAAACTTAAACTCGAATATCCGTCCAGTTTGAAAAAAGGTGATGCCCCCTCTGCGGTCGTCCTGGAATGATGTTGCTGGAATGGTTATTTAGCGAAAAGGGTTTTTTCAACAGCTAAAACCAGTCAAACATCATGAAAAATTCAATCTTAACCGTGGCATTATTCCTCCTGACTGCATCAGGGGCCGTTTTTGCACAAGCCACGACCATATCCACAAATCCAAAACAAAAAACGTCGGCGGATACCGGAAGCTCCGCCACTGCCACTCAGGGGGAACGCAAAACCTCGGACGGAAGCCAGGCGCAGGCTAAGGATAGTCCTAACACCGCCACGCAGGCAGGCCGGGCAACTGGCGCCGGAAAACGCAGCGAGCCGGGAGGAAAGGCGAATGGGGAAGCAACGGATAAAACCAGGTTACCTGGCAACCAGGGCGAAGCTACCAGCAAGTCGGGCAATGCGACAGGCAGCCAAAACACCACGCCAAAAGCCAAACCAAAAGAGTAGTAAGGATAGATTCAAAATCAGTGAAATCCCTGCCATGTGCGGGGATTTTTTATATATACTATTGACTTAATTTTTTACTTCAATCACGGCCATCACGAGCGTAGCTGCATTGGCGGCAGCTATATCGTAAAAATTGCCCATATCTTCCGATGCATTGTCGTCGGCATTATCACTCATGCTGCGGATAATTAGATAGGGTACATTTTGCTGAAAGCAGGTCTGCGCAATAGCCGCACCCTCCATTTCTGTAGCAGCTGCGTGGAGGTCTTTCCGAAGTCGTTCGGTGACTTTTTTGGAAGAAACAAAAACATCGCCGGTAACGATGATCCCTTGCTTTACTGCCGGGACGCGATTCCCGGATTTGCCGCCTATCTGCGTAAATCGGAGTCCCTTTGCTACTTGCACCGCTTTGCTGACCAGCATAGGGTCGCATTTGAAATGAGTAGGATTGGGTTGGTCAGTCAGCGGATTTCTAGTCACCCAGTAATCCATTTTTTCGTCAGTTAGCGCTCCGAAATCATGATAAGTAATGCTGGTGCCGATCACAATGTCACCCGGCCGCAGCGCCTGGTCGATGGCGCCAGCAATCCCTGAAAAAATGATCTGTTTTGGTCGGAAGTGATCCAGCATCAGGGTGGTAGTGATAGCCGCATTCACTTTTCCTATGCCCGTTTGCGCGATTACCACCTTCTGGCCCCTCAGTTCTCCCGTAATAAATCCCACCGACCGGATCACGGTATCTTTCGGGCTCACCATATTTTCCCGCAACAGTTTAAGTTCCGGTGGAAAAGCACCCAGAATACCTATTATTTCCTGGGCATGAATATGGATTTGAACAAAATAGAGAAAGAGTAACAACAGAAGTCTTTTCATGAAACGGATTAAAAAATTAATGCAAGAAGAGCGAATAAGTCAATGATAATCAGCGCTAGGCTGATTTCCCGGGTGCGGCCTGTCAGGATGTGCAGGACTGTCCAGCTCAAAAATCCCCAGATAATGCCCTGGGTAATGGAATAGGTGAAGGGGATCAATACCATTGCGAGAAATGCAGGAAATGCCTCGTGCAGCTCATTCCAGTTGATTTTGACGACGGGTTTCATCATAAATACACCTACAAGTACCAGCGCGGGCGCAGTAGCAATGGCCGGGACTGCACTTAGCAATGGCGATAAAAACAGGAATGGCAAAAACAGAACAGCACCTGCCACAGCAGTAAGGCCCGTTTTCCCGCCCTGCTCAATACCCACCGCCGATTCAATATAGGCAGTGCCCGGGCTGCTGCCCGTAAGCCCTGCAACGGTGGTGGAAAAAGCATCCACGATCAGCGAGCGTCTGATATTGCGCGGCTCGCCGTTTTCGTCGAGCAGGCCGGAAGCTTCCGAAAGGCCGACAAAGGTGGAAAGGCTGTCGAACATATCCGTGAAAACAAATGCCAGAATAACCGGTGCCAGGCTCCATTTCAGCGAGTTGACCAGATCCAGTTGGAACAGGAGACTAAAATCGGGCGGGGCCACCAGTTTGGTAATCGTGATCACCGTCTCGCTTCCTCCCCACCAGCGACCTATCGGCCAGGCGAGCAGGGTGGTCAGTACAATACCTATCAAAATGCTCCCTTTTACATTTCTGATCAGCAGTACGACCGTAATAAGCAAGCCCGCAAGGAAGGTGAGCGTAGCGGCATTCAGGTTACCCAGACTGATCATGGTAGCCGGGTTGGCGATGATGAACTTTGCATTTGCAAAGCCGATGAGTGTGATGAAAAGACCTATTCCCGAGGCGATTGCGTAGCGGAGTGGTTTGGGAATCGCTTTAACGATATAGGACCTGATATTGAAAACCGACAGCAGTAAAAAAAATATCCCCGACCAAAAAACAGTACCCAGCGCTACCTGCCAGGTAAGTTTATAAGTGAAAACGGCTGTGAATGTGAAGAACGCATTCAATCCCATTCCCGGCGCGACCAGGATCGGGTTGTTGGCATACAGGCCCATCATCATTGAGCTGAAAAACGAAACGAGGATCGTGGCTGTCAGTACTGCCGGAAAAGGCATGCCCGTTTGACTTAAAATAGACGGATTAACAACGATGATGTAGGCGGTTGCCAGAAACGAGGAAATGCCGGCCAGGATTTCCGTAGAAACGGAGGTGTGATCTTTTTTTAACCCGGAAAAAGAAAACATAGGAGTACGGTTTAGTTCAAATATATTGATTTAAATCGAATGAGGAGGTTTTGCCTGATGATGGCTTTTGGACTAGATCTTTTAATTCGTTTTTACATGTCTCAATACGTTAAAAAGCAGGTGAGGAAGTGGGGAGTTGTTTCTGTTGTGGTTTTGTCCCTCGCGACTGTTATGCTTACCGGTTATACCAAATACCAGCACATTGTTTCCGACCAGCCGGATTCTGCGAATCTTGCCGCTTTTGTAGAGCCGGGCTTTCCTTATATTTCTACTTCCGTAGATGCCAGGAATATTGGTGCAGGGTTTCCCAAAGACAATCAGGCTGCGCGCACACTGGCTTTGCAGCTCGGCGACAGCGCTTATGCCTGCTTTGACACCGATCAGCTAAGATGGTCGGTAGCGTGGACGGGGAAATTTTTGCCAATGGTTTTGATGGCGCAGGTTTCCTATAAAAAATTTTTTAACAAGAACAATGAAATCGCCAGGCTGACAGGTGAACCGAAAATTGCAACGGGTAATTATGCGGGCTGGACCGTGGGAAAGCCTGTTTTTAGAAATGGACAACAGGAAGGAGAGCCAACCTGGAAACCTTTGCCCGCCGATCAGGCAAGATGGAATGGTTCGTATGTCTTCGGAAGCAAAGCTATTCTGTCTTACTCGGTAGGTAATTCAAAAATATATGAGTTGCCGGGGAGCAGAAAGTTCGGAGATCAGGTGGCATTTACAAGGAACTTGCGGATTGAAACCGTTGATAAGGAGCTGTATTTAACCGCAGCGGAAGTCAGTAACGGCGCTGGGGCTGAGGTGAAAGGGAAAGTCGCGTATATCTATCAGGGTGCCAATAAGGATAGCGTGACTGCAATCGGGATTGCCGGGAAAGTCGACTGGAAGCTTGAAATAAATGAGAACAAGTACATCACCGTTAAACTTCCGGCATCGGCCAAACAGGCGTTGGGGATGATTGTGATGTGGAAGGGGCCAGCGAAGGAATTAAAAGCATTTGAAAAAGTATGCCGGACGAAGCCGGAATTGTTTCCGGATTTCGAAAAGGGAGGCCCCGCAGCCTGGAAAGAGACCATTACTACAAAAGGAAAACTATCCCCGGACACCGCCGCATTTGTGACCGATCAGCTTACATTACCTTTAAATAATCCCTGGAAACGCAATGTCCGGTTAGCCGATATCGCCTTTTTCCCCGACGGTCGGGCCGCTGTGGTTACATTTGAAGGGGACGTCTGGACGGTCGAAGGGATCGATAAGGATTTGCAAAATGTTAAATGGAGAAGATTTGCTTCGGGCTTGCACGAGCCGATGAGCATCGAGGTGGTCAAGGACTTTATCTATGTTTTTGACCGGAACGGTATTGTGAAGCTCCACGATTTGAACAGGGACGGTAATGCCGATTATTACGAAAATTTCTCAAATGTAATGTCGCAATCCGCCGAATCGCGGGAATGGGCGGCGGACATGGTATACGTGGCTGACGGAAGCTTTTACATTGCCAAGGGAGGCAGTTTGAGCAACGGACCGGGAATGACTTCCAAAGCTCCTGGGAAAGGGTTCAGGACAGGTTCCGACCAGAACGGTACAATCCTGAAAATTTCTCCGGATGGAAAACAATTTGAAGTCATCGCAACTGGTTTGAGAGGACCATACCTCGGTTTTAATCCAAAAACCGGCGTACTTACAGCCACCGACCAGCAGGGTAACTTTGTTCCTTCCACACCGATTTATGTGATAAAAAAAGGAGATTATTACGGGGTAATCCCGACCGCCCATCGTACCGATAATCCTGAAATTGCACCTCCTCTGACCTGGATACCGCACAGCGTCGACCGGTCGAGCCTTGGACAGGCATGGGTGACGGGGAACAAGATGGGACCGCTGAATGGTAATCTGATCCATTTCTCTTTTGGCACGCCGGGGCTGTTCCGCGTTCTGATCGACAGCACTTCGAAAATTATGCAGGGCGGTGTTTCTTATATCAATGCCTATTATCCCGCACCTACTTCCAAAGGCGCACTCAGCCCGGTTGATGAACAAATGTATGTGACGGGTTTCAACCTCTGGGGATCGGCTTCGACCGGAATCAGTTCGCTGATAAGACTTAGATATACTGGCAAGCAAAGCTACATGCCCAGCCAGTTCCGGGCTGGTAACCAGGGTATTATTATCGGTTTTGATACTGAAATCGACAAATCGACCGCGCTGGATCCTGCCAATTTTGAAATCAAAAGATATAACTATCAGCGCACGGAAGAATATGGCTCGGGGCACTTCAAACTGGACGGAAGCACAGGAGAGGAAATGCTGCCCGTAGCGGGAGCTTATCTCTCAGCGGATGGTAAAAAGGTTTTATTGCTGGTCCCGGATATGAAAGAAGTAATGCAGATGGAAGTGGGGTACCGCCTGAAAGCGAAAGACGGTAAGAAGATCAACGACCACTTCTATTTCACTGTAAACAGTTCGGATGACATCGATTTTAAAAAGTATGGTTTCGATCATGTGGACCTGGCATTGCTGACTGCCAATAAAGAAGAAATGGCATCACAACCGGTTAAAGTGGAAATAGCTTCTGCTGAAAAGGGGCAGGAAATATTTCAGAAAATGGCATGCTTCGGTTGCCACTCGCCCGGGACCAAAACAGACGGAATGTATGGGCCACCCTTTAAAAACCTTTACAAATCGGAAAGGATATTTGACGATGGTACCAAAGAGATCGCTGACGAAAAGTACCTCAGGGAGTCGATCTTAGCACCTTCAAAAAAGATTGTCAAAGGTTATAATGAAGAAATGCCCTCGTTTGTGGGTGTATTGTCCGACACGGATATTGAATCGGTGATCCTGTATATCAAGGATTTGAAAAAATCTAAAAATTAACTGCTACTATTTCAGATTGAGCACATTAGCGCCCGGCGGCTCTTCCATGAGCCGCTGGAATTGTTTATCGTGCACGGTTATCCTAATTTCCACAGAGCCAGTGCTCACGGTAGCTTTCAGTAAGTGCCCGCCATAAGCTTTGAAATCCTTTCCGGTCACAACACCGTGGCAATGCAGCGAGGGTTTGCCGTTTTGCCACGCAATAGAACCTTGCATAGAAGCAAGTTCCACATCTTTGAAATCTCTGGGATCATATTCTTTTGTCTTGAAATTGAAAAAGCCGAAGGTGGTATTTAGGAAACCCATCCCGGTAAGATTTGCGGAAGGGATCTGCTCCCTGGAAGCCAGGTTTTCTAGTTCGGTAAAGACATTATCTCCCTGCCTCAGTACCATCAGGTAGCCTGCGGGCACTTTGACATATTTGGGGATACTATCAGGTGTGCTTTGAGCGGCAAGCTGGGCGATCGATAGAAATAACGCAAACGGAAGAAGCTGGCAGATAGTCATAGCGGGAAGTATTTTATTTCCCTGTTACAAAAAATAATTATGCCTGTGTCGTCCCCTTTTCCGTTGTTGGTGTTCTTTGCCTGTGTTGGTGTTGTCACCAACATCCTGATGGCATAAAAACATCTACGAGACTTTATGCAAATTGCCGGTGACAACACCGGCAACGGCGTTAGGTTGCTCTGGTGTTGTCACCAGCGAAAGGCACAAAAAAACAGGCGGCCCGAAAATGTCAGGCCGCCTGTTTGCTTTAAACCGAATTTAAAGACCAAATCCTGTCGCAAGCCCTTTGACAGGTGTACTAAAACTGTATTTAAGCTGGGTATTCCCTGAGGCCAGGTCAATTGTGTAGAAGCTGGTCGTACCGCCAACCGTGAATATGGCATATCCCTTTCCCGTGAAATTGCCGATATCGAACCCAATGCCTGTGGCAACGTCGATTCCCAGGGCCTTACCGTCTGCAAGCGTTCCGTTATTCGGCGGGATTTGCTTGTATAGCATATTAGATTGGCTGTCTATATCGAACAACGTGGTATTAGCCGCGACCACCCCGGGGTAACTATTGGTATAAGCCACTGCCGTAACAAATGGAGTATCCATACCAATCTTCAAAGCAGTATCCTTGGTAGTAATTCCGGTTGCGACATCGATCCGAAGATTCTGCCCTTTATCGCTTACAACGCGAAGTCTGTCTGCTGCGGGGTTAAAATCGACTCCAAAATAAGTGCCGTCGAGCATCAACGGGCTATTGTCCATTTTTTTCAGGACAGCGGCTTCCATCGCAGCGCCGCTTCCAAGATCTACGCTGTACAGTTTGCTGTCGTTACCCAAAGCATACAATCTTCCATTGGCTGGCCTGATATCAATACCTTCCAGCATGACGCCGCCGGGCAGCCCGCCGATTGCTTTGGTTCCGTACTCGCTTCCGTCAGCCGGGTTGAATATTTTCAGATTATTTGCACCGTCGAGAGCATAGGCAACTGGCATAGCAGGGATCGCAATACCGGTGATATTAACACCTGCGGGCAAATCGCCCAGCTTTTGAAGTTTCCCCGTTTTGAGGTCTACAAAGTCAAGCTCCCATTTTCCACCGAATTTCACCGAGGCAATAGGATATACATCTGCCGGATTCATATCGGGCGAAATGTCGAACCCGCCCACTTCTGAAATATCAAGCCCCAGTGCACCTACAGGAACGAGCGTGCCGGGGTTAGGGGGACTCTGAATGTAAAGCATATCTGCCTCCGGATCAATGTCATACAGGGTGGTACCTACGCCTGGCGCGGCAGTGACGCCCGCACGGCTGTTGGTGTAAGCCACAGCGCCTACTTTCGGGCTGGCCGGTCCGTTCAATGGTGAGTCACCGGCGAGTACAGCTCCGGTTTCCGGGTTCAGGCGGAGATTTTGGGCGGTATTGGATACCACACGGATCTTGTCGACTGTCGGATTGAAATCAAACCCGATGCTCGACCCGTTCAGTATGGTGGCAATAGGGTTCATCCCGATCCTGGTCGCTTTTCCTTCCTGGTCACCGGTTTTTATATTTACCTGATAAAGGTTACTCAGGGAACCGATCGCATATAACTGGCCGGTGGCGGGGCGGAAGTCAATCCCCGCAAGTACTTCATTGTCCTGCAAGCCGGTAATTGCGAACGAGCGGACAGGGCTTGATGTATTCCTGATGTTAATTTCGTGGAGCTGGTTGTTGTCGGAGAGTGCATAAAATATCCTGTCCGGCAATGCCTGCTCTGTCGGTGGCACCCGATGGTCTTCGCAAGATGCAAGAAATAGGGTGAATACGAGCGAAGCGGCAACAATTGTCCGCTTTAAAGGTTGGTTGAGAATCTTCATAAGCTGCCTTTTTGTGAAAATTGGAAATGGTTCAGCAGCATGTACGACGAAACCTTCCGGCTGGATTAACCATTGCCGAATAAATTTAATTTACTTTTAACGTCATTTTAATTTCAAGTTTTATGTCAATTATTTCAGGTGGTAGATCAGTCAGATCATTCCCTTTCGTATACTAAAATCTTAACAAATGCTTTTTACCGTAAATCATCTCGAAGGAATTAAGTCAGGCAAAATCTCACTCGCTTTTCGCAAGTGGAAAAATCAGGGTGTAAATGCAGGAAGCCGGATCAATACAGCGATCGGCATCATCGAGATTACTTCAATGACCGAGTGTGACCGAGAGCATATTACCACAGCGGATGCAAACCAGGCAGGTTTTTCGGATCTGGACAGGATGTTGTCACTGCTCGACAAATTTAGCGAGGGAACGATCTATAAGATGGGCGTTCGTTATGTTTCAGAAGACCCCCGGATAAAGTTGCGGGAGCAGACGGACGTAACTGACCAGGAATTGGAGGAGCTACTCGATAAGCTGAAACGCCTTGATATGGCGAGCAACCAGGGGAAATGGACGATTAAAATTCTGAAAGCGATTCAGGAGAATCCGCTTTTACGGGCGGCCGACCTTGCGGTTAAAGTGAAAAAGGAAAAAGAATGGCTGAAGCTGAATGTCAGGAAGCTCAAAAATCTCGGCCTTACCGTCTCTCACGAGCCAGGATACACGTTGTCTCCGCTGGGCGGGTATTTACTTGAAAAAGTGGGCGCCGAAAAATGAACCTGCAAAATTTTCGTCGATTATAAACTTATTCAAAGCCATTCTCAACGCTTTACCTGTTTTTTTGCTCCGGCCTGAATTATTAGAAACAAAAATTGCGTTGACATTTTGGTAACAAAAATTTCATCCGCAGGAAATATCCGGGAGCTACATTAGCAGATTAAAGTTAGGCTATGAGAAAAGTAAAGGTTGCCTTTTTCGCAGAGATCCTGATCGCTGATTTTGACGGAGCGGCGCGCACGATGTTCCAGCTTTTCGAGCGGTTGGATCCCGGCAAATTCGAATTTCTCTTTATCTGTGCCAGCGGTCCCGACCGGATTCAGGGTTTTGAATGCCTGAAAATTCCATCCCTGCGCATTCCTTTTAACAATAATTACATGATCGGACTGCCCTCGCTGGCAAACCGGGGCACCTGGGCCAGGCTCGATGATTTTGCCCCCGACCTGATACATATTGCCACGCCGTCGTTTCTGGGCCACTTCGCACTTAAATATGCGCGGGGCAGATCGGTGCCGGTTACCACTATTTATCACACCCATTTCATCAGCTACATCGCTTACTATCTCAAATACCTGCCGTTTTTGGTGAAACCGGTTGAAAACCTCATTCGAAAAAGGCAGAACCGGTTCTATGATCTTTGCGACAAGATCTATATTCCGTCCACCAGTATAGCACGGGAGTTGGCAGAGTCTGGCATGTCGTCTAAAAACATGAAAATCTGGAAGCGCGGCATGGATACCGGATTATTTTCGCCTCAAAAGAAAGACCGGGAATACCTCCGCACACGCACAGGAAACGATTATCCCACTATACTGTTTGCGAGCAGGCTGGTTTGGGAAAAAAACCTCGAAACGCTGATCGACATTTACAACGCTGTCCGCATAGGAGGGCTTTCTTATAATTTTATTGTGGCCGGTGACGGAGTGGCGCGTAAAGAATGCGAAGCGCGTATGCCGGATGCTATTTTTCCGGGACAGCTGGACCATGAACAGTTATCCGTCTTGTACGCATCGGCCTCGGTATTTGTATTTCCCTCTGTTTCGGAGACTTTCGGGAATGTGGTGCTGGAAGCGATGGCGTCGGGCCTGGTACCTGTGGTGGCCGATGGCGGAGGCAGCCGCGATTTTATTGAGGAAGGGGAAAACGGGTATAAATGCGAGCCTTATGATGCTGCGGCCTATCTGGAAAAGATCAAACAGATCATCGAAAATCCCGCCTTGCAAGCCCGGCTGAGCAAAAATGCAGTGCAATACAGCCAGAGTTATGATTGGGATGAACTCGCCAGGATTTATTTTAGCGATCTGATTGCTTTGACCGCACCAACTGAAAAAATTAAAATTGAAAATTAGTCCCGCCCATATCCGCATTTTCAAGATTGTCCTGGTGCTCAGTATGTTGGTATTGCTGTTTCAATTCATCCGGCATACTGATCTTGCAGAGGTTAAAAGTGCGCTGGGAAAGGCGGGGGCGGGGTTTATCTGGGTCATCGTCAGTACATTCGTTGCGTACTGGTGTGGTGCGGTCGGTTGGTGGTTTTGCCTTGGCGAATCCAAAAGCCTGATTTCCCATACCAGGATTTTCGTAGTCAGGCACATCAGCGAAACGGTTGGTGCCTTCAACCCCGCAAGCGTTGCAGGAGGCGATATGTTCAAGGTATTTTTATTAAAACCCTACGGTATTGCGCAGCAACCCGCGCTTACCTCGGTGATCATTTATCGGTTTTTAATGATTTTGAGTCAGCTGGTACTATTTGTTGTATCCATGTTCTGGATGGTTTCCGGTACCGGGCCGGGTGGCGGTGCATTGCCGGGAGGTTACATTGTGGTGATGGTTTCGGCCTTGCTGCTGCTGGCTGCTATTTGCTTTTTCTGGCTTAAAAGCGCTCGCAAACTGCAATTACTTGTTGGGAATAGTACCTCAGAAAGTCGACTCAGCCGTGTCAACAGTAAGATCCGTGAAGTCAGGATAGCACTTTACCAATTTTCAATAAACCATCCTAAAGAACTGCTTTTCGCATTCATCTGCTTTCTGCTTCACTGGCTGATCGGTTCGTTGGAGTTTTATATCATTTTAAAACTGCTGGGCTATGATGTTACGCTCATGCATGGGCTTTTGCTGGATATGGGCGTAGTGCTCGTTAAGTCAGCGGGAGCATTTGTGCCGGGGCAGATAGGCGTAGAGGAAATAGGTAACAAGCTGATGCTGGGTGTTATAGGGATCGCTAGTGCTACGCTGTGGCTCTCGGTTTCTGCGTTGCGCCGCACCCGTCAGCTTTTCTGGATACTGATGGGCGCACTGTTTTACGCGCTGTTTGTCCGGGGTAAAAAAACCCTTTCCTGATCGCCATGGAAGTATTGTTTGTCAGCCACAAATATCCCCCGGCTGTGGGTGGAATGGAAAAGCAAAGCTTCGAGCTCATAACAGGCATGGAGCGGCATTGCAAAGTGCACCGCATTGTCCTGGATGGGAATGAAAGCACCCTGAGCTATTTTTTGTTATTGAAACAAAGGATTCTGCGTACCTGTGCAAACAACCCGGGTATCCGTATCATTCATTTCAACGACGGTCTGATCGCCGCTTTTTGCTCACGTCACAAAGGGTATGGTCAACTTAAACGCACTGCTACCCTGCATGGATTAGATGTGGTTTTTCCCAGTAAGATCTACCACCGGTTTATTCTCCCGCGTTTCAATCGTTTTGACAAATTAATTGCCGTAAGCAATGCCACCGCCAGAGAGGCGCAGCGATTGGGTATTGATCAAAATAAACTTGTCGTTATCCCAAATGGAGTCGACACGAGTGGTGAAACAGCGTCGGCTACTGGCTCAATTAGGGAACTGCTTGCTGACCATGGCATTGCGTATAATGATGAGCGAATATTAGTAGCCCTTGGCCGGCCTGTCAGACGAAAGGGAATGTCCTGGTTTATTGAAAATGTTGTGCCGCGGTTGAAAGGAGATTTCCTGTTGTTGCTGATCGGGGCTTATGAGGCTTCGCCGGGGCGGATAGAAAAGTTGCTCGCTCGTTTACCTAAAAGAATAGCTGAAAAAATCTCTTTATTTCTAGGCTTTCCGACCGACAATGCGCCTTTGCGGCAGTTACTGGAAAAACCTGATATTGCCGCCCGCGTCAGGCACCTGAGAAAGCTGCCTACAAACGAGGTACAAATGCTGTTATCGCATTCTGCCGCTTTTATTATGCCCAATATTAAGGTAAAAGGCGATATGGAAGGTTTTGGGCTGGTTTGCCTCGAAGCAGCGATCGCCGGGGCGACCGTTTTCGCCGCTAATATCGACGGTATTCCCGACGCAATTCAGGACGGGAAAAACGGTTACCTGCTTCCGTCGGGCGATGCAAAAGCCTGGGCTGCGCGCCTGAACGAAGTAATTGAAAATGAGCCGTTGGAAGAAGATAAACCGGTATTCCGGCAATATACGATCGAGAATTGTGGTTGGGAAAAGATGGTCCGGGGCTATTTCGAAGTTTTTCAATCTCTCATAAAATAGCCCCGTAACTGCTTAGTAATCAGTTTAGGCCAGGTCCCATTTTTTACGCGGCTTTCGCGACAACAACCTGTTCGCCTCCTTATCCCCCACGAATTTTTCCTTCTCCGCATTCCAGGTAAGTTCTCTTTTTAACCTGTAAGAGATTAACCCCAAATGCATCGGGATCGTCATTTCGCGCGCATAGGCGAGGTTCGACTCCGGCTGTTTCCTCGATTTGACAGAATCGACAAAGTTCTGCTGGTGCCCGGGCGACCTCGGGTTGGTGATCGGAATGGTGGGAAGGTCAGTAACTGTTTCGCCATTGATGGTAATCGACCGGGTGTTATAATCACACATTAATGTTCCTCTGTCACCTTCAAAATAGGCGCCAATCCCTTTCTCGGCCGCTCCCGGAACGTTCGGAGGTGCCATTGTCCATAGAATTTTGAGGTTGTCAAATTCATAATCCACGTCCAGCGTTTTGGGCGCATCGGCAATTCCGGCAAAGGCTTCGCCCCGGGCATTGATCTTTTTCAGGCCGGTAGGGGCGAGTGCGGAGTAAACTACATCGGCAATATGGCACCAGAAATCGGCGAATTCGCCGCCGGAATAGTCGAGAAAATACCGGTAGGTAAAGTGACATTTTTCGGGAACGTATTCCGTAAATGGCGCAGGTCCAAGCCACATGTCCCAGTTGAGGGTTTTCGGCACGGCCTGGGCAACCGGCGAGCCTATTTCTTTGGCATTGGCCGTTTTCCACAACCTCACCGTACTCACCTTACCGATCGCGCCGGACTTGATGATCTCGACCACCCGGTGAAAGTTATCCCCCGCATGGATCTGGTTACCCATTTGAAATACGCGTTCGTACTTTTCCAGGTTTTTCAGCATCATTTTCCCCTCTTTCAGATTGTAGGAAAGCGGTTTTTCACCATATACATCCTTGCCTGCCTGAAATGCCAGCGCTGCGATCTGAGCATGCCAGTGGTCGGGAGTAGCGACGGTTATCGCGTCAATATCTTTCCGGTCGAGTATCTGACGGAAATCTCCATACGTATCCACTTTTGCATTGGGCTGCATGGTAAGCAGCCTCTGCTTGGTTTCGCCCAGGTGCAATTCATCCACGTCGCAAAGTGCTACGATTTCGACCTCCGGTAAATTCGCAAACCATTTCATGTGGTTATTACCCATTCCGCCGAGACCGATGTGAGCCACCCGTACCCGGTCGCTGGCGGCAACTTTGCCGTAAAGTGAAGGTAAAATGGTGAAGCCCAGCGCGCCAAGGCCGGCCATTTTGACAAAATCTCTCCTGTTGGTATGTATGCTCATTGTATGCGGGTTTAGGTGTCGTATCGCTTCAATACTCCTTTAAAGCGACAGAAAGCCACAAACTTACTCTCTAATGCATGTCTAAACACTCGATTAAAGGAGACTGCAAGCATAAAACCGGTTATGGGGGGAATGCATATCAACGGGGCTGCAAATAGGGTGAGATTTCCGCTACGTCCACTTTCAGCAGCCGGCTCTTGAAAAGGTCTGCCTTGTATTTGAAAATAAAATTGCGCAGCGACATGCCTGTACGGTTCATCATGAACAGGTTTGCTACCTCCTCCGAAACATTGAAATGCATCAGCAGTTCCGGAATGCGGACCGTTTTGTTTTGGTTCAGCTCCGTTTTCAGGTATTCCAAAATGCGCTCGGTGAGCATTTGCTGCGTAGGTTTTTCTTCGGTTTTTTTAGTTTCAAAATTGTTACGTGCCAAAATCGTCACGATCAGATCAATGCTGCCTTTGATCAGTTTTAAATGGGAGGAGGGTTTCTGGGTGATTTCAAAGGCGATCTGGTTGATCAGGTAGGTGATAGTCTGGCCGTCGCGGTCGTTGGGTAAAGGTTTGCCCTGAGTAAGCCGGTAGTTGTTGCACAGCTTTGCAGCCTGCTTGTAAGTATCTGCAAAGTCGGGATCCAATGTTTTCTTTTTCTGAAAGTCGTAATCCAGGTGCGTGTTGAATGCAATGATGAAAATTTCGGTGCCGCGGTCTTCCTGGAAAACCGGCTGCTGATCAGGCGGCAGGAAGATGAGACCTGCTTTGGAGTAAGAATGAATTGTGCCATCGAGGACAAACTGCCCCTGGCCCGAAATGATAAATATCAACCGGTAACAAAGCAGGTCCTCGGGGCTCGCCTCCCAGTTTCTGGTCTTGCTTTGAAACAGGTGAAATTTTTTGTGGACATTAAACTTAACCGCGGACATTGCGAGTGGATTTTGTTTAAACCCAAATTCCAGAATACGTTGGTAAAATGAAATTATAAATGTCGGAAGAGCTTTTTTCAGAGCGCAAGGGCCTGTTTTCCGTTGCGGAACTGAATTTGCTATTAACGCCCGAGCCAGCTTTTGAACTCGGTTATACGTTCCGGGCTAACAAAAACTTCCTGAGAGGCAGGCGGGTCCAGCTCGACTTTGAGCCTACCCGCGGAGATCGTGTGGATGTCCCGGATTGCGTGAATGGAAATCAACAAAGTGCGGTTGATGCGGAAAAAACTGGCCGGGTCGAGCAGCTGCGTCAATTTTTCCAGGCTGTATTCCACGGCAAAATGGCGGCCGTCGAAAAGCCGCAGAAAGGTGGCCCGCTGTTCGATGGTAAAATATGCAATCTCGGAAGTCTTAAATGTAAAGATGCGCGGGCCGGCCGATACAAGGAACCGGTCCTTGTATTTTTCTGTCGCATGACCGGCGGCCGGAGCTTCCTTTTTTTCTTTGGCAGGCTCCCTCAATTTTCGAAATTTCAATAGCGAAGCCTGTAACTCCAGCGGATTGATCGGTTTTAACAAATAATCAATACTGTGCGTTTTGAAAGCTTTCAGCATATAATCGTCGAATGCGGTCGTGAAAATGATCGGGATCATCAGGTTCAGACTTTCCACGATCCGGAACCCGTTGTCGTCTTCGAGGTGAATATCCAGAAAAATGAGATCTGGCTGGATGTTGGTCGGGTTTTGGAAATAGGATATCGTCTCAAAAACAGAGGGAATGATAGCCAGCACATGAATGTCTGTATCAATGGCGCGCAACAAATTTTCCAGCCTTTCCGCACTCAGTTCTTCGTCTTCAATGATCAGTACCTTCATGCTATGAGCGGGATTTTTACCACAAAATGATCGGCGTTTTTCTCAATAACAACTTCTTTGCCGAGCAGCAGCTTGTACCTGTTGACGATATTTTTTAACCCGAGTCCTGTCGTAGGTTCACTTAGTTTTCTCAGCTGCAAATGATTTTTAACAATCAGTATACCCGATTCGATTGAAATAACGATGGTAAGTGGATTGGATACCGACATGGTGTTGTGTTTCACCGCATTCTCGATCAAAAGCTGTAAAGTGAGCGGAATCACCGAATAGCGCTTCAAATCTTCCGGCGAGAGCCTGATGTCCATCACTATCTTATCTTTAAACCTCGTGCGGAGCAAATAAGTATAGGTTTCCAGAAATTTGATCTCCTCTTCCAAACTGATCTGATGCAGTTCTGCCTGTTCGAGAATATAGCGGTAAGCCATCGAAAGCTGCTGAATAAATTCGCTCGATTTTTCCGGCCGTGACTCCACAAGCGAAGAAAGCACGCTGAGGTTATTGAACAGAAAATGCGGGCTGATCTGGTTTTTCAGGGCAAGGAAACGTGCATTAAGATTCTCTTTTTCAAGCTTTTCCGCATTGATCTGCACCTTTTTTAACCTTTCCTGGATCTGGTCGCTGACGCACAGGTAGTAAGCCGCGATCAACGCCAGTACCGTCAGTGCCTCATTTGCTCTTCTCCAGAGCAGGCGGACCATCGGAGCCGGCCTGTTACGAAACTCCATTCTGGGTGTGTGGCTCCATAAGCTGTCCATCAAACGCCAGGTATGACTGAGTATCATATTGAAAAGGATTGCCAGCAAAATGGCCGGTATCAGCGCAATAAGTTGATTTACTAATTTAAACTCCCCTGATCCGCTGCTTCCGGTAAGTGAATCCAGCTGCCGCAGCCCCCAGTCTACCAGATAGATCCAGCTGGTATAGAAGACCGTGCTGATCACAATCTCCATGCAGAAGAGCGGCAATTTGCGCAGGATTGTAGCCCAAACGTCCTGCGGCACATTCAGGTAAGTCCGCAAAGGAATATAAACCAGCGCCAGGGCAAAACCGAGCAACCATTTTTTGCTGAAAAATATCTGGCGCATTGGAGGTTATTGTGAGGTTTGGAGGAGATTCCGGTAGCGGTCCTCGTCGGTAATTACTCATTTCCGGCGTGATCTTTCCCCAATTTAGCTTTGAATTCTATGGGATTGAAGTTTTCGATAAGGCCGCTCTCTTCGCCGTCAATTAGCGCCTGTCTCAACAATATGAGTTTTTGCTCTTGTTCTTCCAGCAAGCGAAGTCCCGCCCGGACTACTTCACTGACAGAGCTATATCGGCCGGTATCTATTTGATCTTGAATAAAAGAATCGAAATGCTGGCCTATTGATATGGATGTGTTTTTACCCATTGTACATACGACTTGTAGGTCAAACCCGAAGTTACCATTTTTTGGTAACTACGCCAATAGCCTACTGCTTAAAGCATGCCACAAAACCCTCTTTTGAACTTTCTATATATAAATTTCCCTTTCTTACTAACTAAAATAGACCAACTCAATATCATGGAAATAGGTATAAGTATGTTCGGGGATTTGTCTTTTGACAAGACGGCCCGGGCATTTCAATCCCCTCAGGAACGGTTACAGGATATGCTGGAAGAGATTAAGCTGGCTGACGAAGTCGGGCTGGATGTATTCGGGATCGGTGAACATCACCGCGCCGAATATGCCGTTTCAAGTCCGGAAATTATCCTGGCCGCAGCTGCATCAGTGACCAAAAATATCAAGCTAACCAGTTCGGTAACCGTATTGAGCTCCAATGATCCCGTGCGCGTTTACCAGAATTTTTCAACTGTGGACCTGCTTTCAAATGGCCGTGCCGAGATTACCGTCGGCCGGGGCAGCTTTATTGAATCGTTCCCGCTTTTTGGCTACGATCTGAATGATTATAACGGGTTATTTACCGAAAAGCTGGAATTGCTGAAACAGATCAATGAAACCGAGACGATCAGTTGGAAAGGAAAATACCGGGCTGCGCTGGAAAGTCAGCAGGTTTTGCCGCGCCCCGTTAACGGAAGAATGGATATCTGGATTGCTGTCGGAGGCACGCCGCAGTCGGTGGTGCGCGCGGCGAAGCTGGGCTTTCCGTTGATTATCGCGATCATCGGGGGGATGCCGGCGCAGTTCAAGCCATTTTTTGATTTGTACAAAACAGAATACATCAATGCCGGCCACGATCCCGCTAAAATGCAGCTCGCCACGCATTCGCACGGATTGGTAGGGGAGAACGGTGCCGCATTGGCAGATGCCTATTTTGAAAATTATGCGGGCCAGATGGACAGGGTAGGTCGCAGCCGCGGCTGGGCACCTTACACGAGAGGACAGTTTGAAGGCGGCCGGAGCATCGAAGGCGCGTTGTTTGTGGGCGACCCCAATCAGGTCACGGAGAAGATATTGCAAAACCAGGAAATGTTCGGGTTGACCCGTTTTCTGCTTCATACCGACGTAGGCGGGCCGGATCATAAAATGCTGATGAAGTCCATTGAATTGCTTGGAGAAAAAGTGGCGCCGGCGGTGCGGAAGGCATTGAATAAATAAAATCGCCTGATTGCTAGTATATATCTTAATGCTGCGTTCGACCGGAATGCAGCATTTTTTTTAGTAAATAATAGGATACTTGCATCAATACAGACTTATGCGCAGTATATCAAGTTGCTATCGATCCCTTTTTATCACAAAACTTCCTTCGTAATGTTCCATCTCTTCAAAATCACTTTTCTCAGTTTACTGCTTTATGTCGGTCTGTCGGGTTGTGAAAAAAAGGACTTGAATCAGGTTACAATCATCGCAGAGCTTGATAGTGTGGCAAATTTGGAACTGGAACTGGTTACATTCAACATGCTGAACCTGGATCCGGTTGTGCTGACGAAAACCAGGTTTGACAGTACGGGAAAGGGTGAATTTAAGCTGTCGGTTGACCACCCTGTTTTTGTATATGTAAATCAGAAGAAAAGCTTTGTTCCGCTTCTCATAAGTCCGGGAGACAATCAGATGGTGACAACTATGAAAAGCAAAACTGACCAATCGGTAACGTACAGCGGCGACGGGGCGATTGTCAATCAATACTTGCAAAAGATAAATTCAACTTACGGGAATTACGAGGTTTTTGATTACAGAATATTTCAGAAGATGACTCTGGACGCATTTTTAGCGAAGAGGGATTCTCTGGAAAAACAAATGGCCCGGCATTTCGCTGATCTCAAAAAAGACAAAACGGTAAAGCCGGAAATTTTGCAGATCATGGAGACGAACAACCGCATTATTCTCTATTCATACACGCAAAGCTACGTGACTGCCAATTTCGGCTATGATATGGAAGATCCCGGTATGTCGCCAATGCTAAAAAAATCGATGGCGGATCTGCCGCAGGATTCGCTTGCATTGGCTGCCAATTGCTATAAATACGGTCGGCTTTTGGCGACCTACCTTCAATCCGGCATCATCTGGCCGGCAGACGAGGGAACGGACAGCTCCCAAACCGACGGCCCAGAGGTAAGTCACCCGACTTTTGCGAGCAGGGAAATTGAATCGAAAAACTACATTCGGCCTCTGGAAGAACATTTGAAAGCTGCGAATATCAATTACTGGTTTAGGAGTGACGGACTGTCGGAAGAGGTGAATTCGCTCTGGACGAAGTACCAGAAAACTGCGCGTAATCCACTTTATAAAGAAGCGATCCAAAAGAGCTACGATGAATGGGCAGTCCTCGCGCCGGGAAAACCTGCGCCGGATTTTACAGGAACCACCGCCGATGGTAAACCGATTTCGCTGAGCAGCCTCAAAGGAAAGCTCGTTTACGTCGACGTATGGGCTACCTGGTGCGGACCGTGCCGGGAGGAATTTCCGCATTCCAAAAAGCTGGTGAAAGAATTTGAGGGCAGTGATAAAATTGTATTTCTGTACGTCTCAACCGATTCGAACATGGATACCTGGAAGAAATTTTTGCCTGACAAAAGTGTCCCCGCCGGTATCCATATGCACCAAAAGCAAGACGGCCAATCCGACGCGATCTGGGATAACTATCACCTTTGGGGCATTCCCAGATATATATTGATCGACGCGAAAGGGAAAATGCTGAAAACCCACGCGCCTAGACCAAGTTCAGAGGATATCCTGCCGCTGTTGAAAGGGTATTTGAAAGAGACTTAAAATGCATCCCAATTCTGCAAAAACATTTAAGCAAATACTTAAAAACATCATCATTCCAATGTTCCAGTCTGCAAGGCTTATTCTTCTCAGCTTACTTGTGAATTTGATCATCTCTGGTTGTGTAAAAGAGGAGGATCGCAGCGTAAAAATCAGCTTGGTAAAGCTAAAAGATAAGAATGGAAGAGTAGACCTCACAGCAACAGATGTGCTTAATCTGGATACGCTGCTATTGGCAACAACCACCTCTGACAGTAGCGGCAATGCATTTTTGTCCTTATCTCTCGATAAACCTCTTTTTGCCCAACTAAGAAGCGGGGATCAGTTTGTTCAGCTTTTCCTGAGTCCCGGAGACGAACTCTCCATAGCTTATGATACGAATAAAACAGACAGTGGATTGCACTTTACCGGCAGCTCCGCAGGTACACAACAGTTTCTGGAAAATAGCAAGAAAGCCTGCTTGAAATGGGAGGAGCCGAAAGGCACATACATCGGCGACATTCCACCTGAGGAAATTGTTATCCGTCGGGATTCGCTTCAAAGTGATCTTAACCAGTTGCTTTTGGATTGGGCAAAAGATGAAGGTGTAAGTAACCCCACAAGGCAGATTATGGCTTCTAAAAGCAAAATGACCTTGTATCGTTTTCAGCAATATTTTGTAACCGAATATTATAAGAAGCATCGTGACCGGCCGAATATTCCGGTAACATTACAACAAGCAATACAAGATTTGCCAGTAGACTCGGTAGCGCTGGCTGTGCACATGGATGAATATTTGCGGATATTGTCTAATCACCTTCGGTTGAAAATTTATAGCGACGTTGCCGAAGAAATAAAAGGTTTGAATAAGGATTCGCTCTATGGAAAGTGGGCAGTTATTTGCGACAATTTTATCCGGAGAGAAGTTCAGTCGCCATTTTTACAAACACATTTTCGCGGTGCAAACATCGCCTACTGGGCTAGAAATGAAGGCGCTACCCCTGGGCTTATCCGGCTCCGCGCAGACTTTCTCAAATCTGCGGAATCGACAGTCTACACAAAAAGTCTGGCGAAAAGTTTTGGAAAGTGGGAAGCCCTGGCGACCGGCAAGCCCGCTCCGGATTTTACAGGTATCACCGCAAATGGTGAGAAGTTTTCGTTGAAAGATTTAAAAGGGAAAATGGTATACATAGATATCTGGGCAACGTGGTGCGGTCCATGCCGGGCGGAATTTCCCTCGTCGCAGAAGCTGATCCAAGAATTTAAGGGAAACGATCAATTGGTTTTTTTGTATGTGTCGATCGATACGGAAGTTGATGATTGGAAAAAATCTTTGAAGACAAAAAACGTCCCGCAGGGAATGCATATCAATCATCTGGTCGATCAGCCAGGGTCAATTTCGAAAAAGTACTATCTGTCAGGCATACCCAGATATATTTTGATAAATAAAGATGGGACCATAATTGAAGCTGTTGCGCCAAAACCAAGTTCGAAAGAAATTCGCCCGCTGCTGAAAGGGTATCTGAAAGAAAGTTAACCGGTGCCTGGTATCATTATTATAGGAGTAGCATGATGAAAACGCTACTATTAACACTGATGATGATGATGATAACCACCGACGATCAGCCCAGGCAGGTAATTTTATTTTATACTGAAAATGGAAAAAGCCTGTTCGAAAAGCAGTCGGAGGAGTTACGGGCGAACGATGCCGGTTTGCGGGAAAGGGATATCAACGTAATTCCATACCAGCTTTCCAGGGAGAACGCGGCACAATGGAAGCGATTTAAAGTGGACACTTCAAACGATTTTACATTCATCCTGATTGGTCGCGACGGCGGCGAGAAGCACAGGGCCGAGCGCGTGGTACCTGCAAAAGAATTGTTCGGGAAAATAGATGCGATGCCGATGCGCAGGAACGAGATAGGGGAAAAGAACTAGCCCAGCATTTACCTCACTTAACCTGCGCTAATATCCAGTCCGACATAGCCGCCAGCGCTATGGGTGAAAAGGTATCTTCCAGATCTGCATATTCGCTCGGGTGGCCGGTTTTACACTTCTGAAAAAAGTGATTGAGATCGGGCAGTTCCTGAACTGTCACATTTGCATTACCTCCGCTTTTTACAGCTTTTTCGATTGCCGGAAGGTTTTGCCGCGCATCTACCTGCAAGTCTTTCGAGCCAATTAAAGCCAGTACCGGACAAGTGATTTTACTAAAATAATCCGCCGGGTTAACCTGAAAGAGAAACCGGA
Organism: Dyadobacter sp. UC 10; assembly: GCF_008369915.1. NCBI lineage: Bacteria > Pseudomonadati > Bacteroidota > Cytophagia > Cytophagales > Spirosomataceae > Dyadobacter > Dyadobacter aurulentus. The sequence continues at coordinate 4,330,074 of NZ_VSRN01000001.1, forward strand.
AAAAGGGCGTACAAATGGAATTGATCTGTCTTTCAAAAGCCTCTTCTTTCGTCATGCCGGGACGAATTGCTTTCGCGGGATAGTTTTGCAAATGCGTTTTGGTATATGCAGTGAGTTTGGCACGAAGCTGCGAAGTATCCGTTGTCTGCCTTATTATATCGTTCGTTTCGCGGTTAGCTTTTTTGATGATCGCAATGTCCGCCTCACTGGCCCCGCCAGCGCGGGCGATCAATTCGGATTGAAGGCTGAGCACCTCAACGCCCGTTGCGCCCGGCCCGGCCAGTGAAATCACAAATGCCAGATCATTTGTACGCGATGCGACGATCGAGGCTACCAGTCCGCCGTCGCTATGTCCGGCGATACCGATTTTCTTCGGGTTGATTTCCTTTCTGGTTTTCAGATAGGCGACCGCACTTTCAGCATCCGTGGCGAAATCCAGCGAGGTACCTGTTATAAACTGTCCGGTTGACTTCGCCGTACCACGGTCGTCGTACCGCAAAACGGCAATACCCTTGCGGGTCAGGTAATCTGAGATAACAAGAAAAGGTTTGTGTCCTAAAACTTCCGAATTCCTGTCTTGCGGCCCACCGCCGGTGACCAGTACCACCACCGGAAAACTGCCTTCTTTTTCAGGCAAAGTCAATGTCCCTGAAAGGGTAATACCGGCCTGGCTGTTTTTAAACGTTACATCCTCGCTGTAATAGGGATACGGTTTTACAGGCTCCTGATATTTTTTTGCAGCCGGCTTTTCGGATAAAACCACATAAACCAGCGCAACGACGACTGCGACGACAATAGAGATTAAGATGACTTTTTTGTTCATGGAAGGCTGGACTTTTACTATCCTCTGATACTTGACTAAATCGCTCCGCTGGTAGGATCGAATCTTATCTAAGCCGCGCCAGCTGCATTTCTATTGTGTCGCGGCTCATGATGAAATGCAGCTGCATTGATTTTGGCGAACGGTTTCGGACGGAGATCATCAATGTGTCTATTCGCCGGTCGGCACGGCTCGGGTTAGCGTGAATAAAGCGGATACTGTTTTTCAGGCTATCGAATTCGTACGATCCTGTGAGACTTTCATCTGCCTTGTACCGGTAGGGATTCGGGCTGAATGCACAGCCGCTCCAACCTGCAAAATATACCTTGTTCCAGGCCTTGGTGTCCGTCAGCCAGGCTGCCGACTCGACTGTCTGATTGTTCTTGGTCAGCTTCTCTACCTTCCAGGTCCCTTTGAGCACGTTGTCGGTCTTATGGATTACGAAATAGGATTGAATAGTGGTAAAAGCCGCCGCGATGACAAGGAAGCGCAACGCATTTTTGAGTACACCTGATTTATCAGATACCCGCGGCAACCTTTCAACAAGATCCCAGAATGCAGCTTTGAGCTTTTTGAAATCCAGTAGCAGCAAAAAGGTGAGGCTGATCGTATAGATAACCGAGTTAAAGAATGCGCCCGAGGCGATTTGGTAAAACATGTTAATCAGGACAATGTTGACCATCACCGGCAGCAATACCATCACACCGATCAATGTTGTGCGGCGGAAAAGAAGCAGGATAGATCCTCCAACCTGAAACAAGCCCAGGATTACCGCCAGGGTGTAGGAGTAACCAAAATAGTACCACGTAAGGGCGAACCCGCTCAAATCGCCGAGCGGCATATCAAGGTTAAATTCCGGTGACTGAAGCTGGGTTTTGAGGATTTTGGCAAAACCATAAACCGATATCGAATATGCCAGCCAGTAGCGTATCAATCCCTGCAAAACTGCGTGCCGGATACCGCTGTTGCCTTCACCCGCCTTCTCTTTTTCGTGCCAGATTATGGCATAACAAAGGCCGCCCAGAAAGGAGACAAAGACGATGGTGATCAGCAGGTTATTGAAATAGTGTCCATATCGATGCAGGAATGAAACCGGAGCGAAGTTCAGGACAGATGTGAGTGTTGTCAATGCCGCCAGTACGCCAAGGGTGCATTCGCAGAATTTCAGGAACCAGGAGGAGCGGGGTGGAGAAAAAGGTTCGGTCATAGAATACAAAAGGAATAGATCCTGAAATGTAAATCTATGACGCGAACAGCTTTTTTGCTAACGTATAATTGCCTATTTGAGAGTGATTTGTGAATTACTTCGCCAATAACCCCGGGTACAAGGTCCCGTCAGCAGTAGGGAAATCGAGGTTCAGCAATTTGGCGATCAGCGGGGCAATGTCCTGCAAGCCCATTTCCGGTACCACCGCGCCTTGTTTGATACCTTTCCCAAATGCAACAAAACCTGTTTGTATTTCTTTAAAATCAGGGAAAAAACCGTGTGTACCACCGCTGGAAGCGCGGGTGAAATCGCCCGTCGCGACTCCGCTCACTGTAATACCCTGGACAGGCGCCAGCGCCAGTGCTGCGTTGGGATCGGCACCGACCTCGTCCAGTGCGGCGCGGTCTTTCACGGCAAAAAGATGCTTTTGACCAACAGGCAGTTCTTTGAGCAGCTGTTTTACTTTTTCAAGCGTCTTCGTGTCGTTTTTGTCTTTCAAATGCAAAAATGCAGAGCCGCCCGAACTGTGGAAATAGGCCTTCCAGTTTGCCTTGTTATTTGGGTCATACAAGCCGGCTTTTGCCAGCAGTACATTCGGCGCGATCGCCGTGTGGATGTCTACGAAGCCATGGTCGCCAGTGATGATAAAGGTCGTCTTCTCACGGATTCCCGCTTTTTCTGTCGCTTCAATAATGGCTTTGATCCCACGGTCCACACTGGAAAGAGCCGCCCTCACTTTATCTCCGTCGCGGCCTTCTTCATGTTCAAAGTGATCGACCGCCACCAGATGCACGGCCAGGAAGGAAGGCTTGTACTGCCGGATGAGGTAGCTGCTGATCCTTGACATATTATCGTCGATGCTCAGGTAGTCTCCATCGAAATCAATCTCTTCCAGCTTGCCGGTAGCGTTTTGCTGTATTTCTTCATACAACCCTTTCGGCGAAGAATGCTCGGACAAAGCTTTGGTCATATTCCGCTTGCCACCCTTTGTTTCGGGCAAATACCAATACTCCGGAATATTATAAGTAGCCGGGCTGCCCACTGAAACCGGCCAGAAAACGGAAGCCGTTTTTAAACCTTTATCCTTTGCCACACTGAAAATGGTCGGTACTTTAATCGTACTATATTCCCAAAGCCACTTCCCGGTCACTTCCAGCGGCTCCGGCGGGGTATTATAATGCACACCGTGTTTGAGGGGCTTTACGCCTGTAATGATCGTAGTGTGGGAAGGGTAGGTGACAGTAGGGAAAACGCCCGTTACGCCGTCGGAATAAGCGCCGGTCGCCATTCCCTGCCGCAGGTTCACCATCGACCAGTTCGGGTCTTTATAAAATTCAGGACGAAGCCCGTCGATGCTGATCAAAACGACATGGGAGTCCTGGGCAGTTGCATTCAGCGAAATGGCAATGCCTAAGATGTAAAGGAGTTTTTTCATCAATGATTGAATGATTGAATTGGGGAGGAAGGAGGAAGGGAGAAACGGAGGAAGGTGGAAGGGTTTTTCCTGTTTCCATCCTCCTTTCCTCCATCCTCCCTTTCCTCCTTTAATTAAAACGCATACCGCAGGCCAATCTGGATCTGGTAAGGGCTACCATTCAGGTTGGAAACACCGATTCCGTTGCTCATGCCGTATCCGTATCTTTTGGCTGTCGCGTCGAATGACCTGATGGTGTAAAGGTTTTGCTTGCCCAGGTTGGTTCCTACGCCCCAGTCCTGGTTCAGGAGGTTAGCTACGTTGAAAATGTCAACTGATGCTTCCAAACCATGATTTTTGTAGAAATTGAATTTCTTCGCCAATCTCAAATCAAACACCCCGTAGAAACCATTGATACCTCCGTTACGCTCAGCGATTTTACCCATATCTCTCAAGAGATAATCCTTAATGCTTTGTTCTGCTTCCGGATTGTTGAGGATTGCATTGATACCGTCACGTACGGTTTGCGGCGTTTCAGGGCTGTTAGGGTCATAAATGTAGGGCAGGTCGTTTGAAGAAACGAAGTCACCGTTCATGTTACCGCTCACGGCCATGGAGTAGCGCGTTCCGCCGATGCCGGAGTAACGCAAACCGAGTGTCACACCCCAGATGCTTGGCGCAGTTCCGTAGAATACTACTTTGTTGCGGAAATGGTTGTTCGCATAAGTAATGCGGCTCAGATCGCGCGGATCGTCATTGACCATCAAATCGAGCGTTGCAGTGTTTGCTACGTTACCGTTGTAGGATGTATTGTCCTTTGAATCGTTCCAGGTATACGAGAACGTGATCTGACCATCTTTGAAATAACGGTAAGTACCATCAATTACGAATGCAAACTGGTTCTTTTTACCCTCGCTCACGAGTTCCAGGACACGGCCTACTTTCGTAGTCTTGCGGCTGTCCAGCCAGTTGGTAGCACCATTTTTTGTAGCGATTTTGTCGGCCGGCACGTATACGCCACGGTTGGCTTCTGCTGCAATGCGGAAATAGGGATCTTCTACCATGTTGCGGTCCACATACATATAGTTGTTGCGCGCCCATGAAGCATAACCGCTCACACCGATACGCAGCCGGTCGCTGAAAAAGTGGTTATACGAGAAGTTCGTTTTGTAAAGAACCGGGATTTTTGCGTCGGCATTGTTCATGTTGATCGTGATCAGACGCTCGATACCCGGCGTATTGAACAAATCGGCACCTGGCGCGGTCGAAGGATCTTCGCGGTAACCCGGGAAGTTAGGTTTCGGAACCAATGCACCCTGGATCTCAACGGCTGCTACTTTCGTTCCGTCGAATAACATGTTGTTGATCATCGAATACGGGTTCAGCTGCGAGCCGAAGATACCCGCACCGAAACGGATAATGTCTTTGCTTTGCTCATTTACATCCCACGTAAACTGTACCCGTGGCTGTAATTGCGTTGTATTGATCTTATTATCGGTACGCAGGTCCAACTCATCAAATACGACCTGGCTGAAATTCGCTTTGTTCAGGTATTGTGTGTTGTCCAAACGCAAACCTGCCATCATATCCAGACCACGGGCCAGCTTGGTATCCATTTGTGCATAAAGACCTGTTGCGAGCGAGTTCACGATTGAGCTCGGATCGGCCAGCAAGTTGATTTCACGGGCGTAACGGTAAGGCGTCAGGTTGTTGAAATTATCAAGACCGGTGAAATAGAAACGTCCGTTCATTTCGCTGCCGTAAACTGACTTCATACGGTTGAACATCACGTCGATACCGAAAGTGAAATTGATTTTACCCGTATTGTAATAAAGGTTGTTGACCGCTTGGTACACCTGTCCTCTGAACCATTCGGGAGAAAAACGCTGACCACCGATCTGGATCGAGTTAATGTAGTTGTTTGTGCCCGAAGTTGAGTTGACGTTTTCTACAATCGCACGTGGAATACCGGCGGAAGGAAGCTCCGAGCTTGGGATTACCGCTTCATATTGATAGAAATGCTGCACTTTCAGTTCGTTCGTGATTTTTGGGCTCACGATGGTACGTAGCGATGCCATGATGCTATTGTTGAACCGCTCACGGTCGATATAAGATTCGTATGCATTAATGCCCGTGTTGTCACCTTCCGACAGCTTGTCGTTTTCCTTGATCAGGTTATTGCGGAGCGTCAGCAGGTTCTTGGAATTCAACTGCCAGTCAATTCTTGCGAAAATCGCGTCAGTACCTTTTTTCTTGCCAAATGCACCAAACTGCGGATTGTTGGAAACACCGTATTTTGATCTTGCTATGTCAAGGAAGTTGTCCAGCGTTTCCTGCGTTACCTTGTTAGCAGCTACGTCCGCTTCTGATTGCAGGTTAGCGATAAAAAGGGGACGGGAGTCGGCCTGATGGTCCCAGGCTACGAAGAAGTGTGCTTTGTCTTTTTTCAATGCACCGCCCAGTGACATACCAAACTGATTTGTAGAAAAGTCCTGCGTTCTTTTATTTCCTCTCAAATCGTAACCGCTTGAAAGCCAGTCTGCACGCATGAAGTTAAATACGCTACCGGTCAGCTGGTTTGTACCCGATTTGGTCACCGTACTGATCGTTCCACCACCCGCGCGGCCGAGTGTAACATCATATTCATTGGTAACCACCTTGAACTCGCGGATTGCCTCCATGGAGATGGCGTAGGTACCTCCGGTTTCACCACCCGCAATGGTGCTGCGCGAGGTCATACCATCGATTGTATAGTTGGTAGAGGACCCCAGCTGGCCGCCAAGGCTGTTGCCATTGCTCAATGGAGAAAGCTCTATTAGTGAGGTGAAATTCCGTCCGTTTACCGGCAGTTTGGTAATATCTTTTGCCGTAATTGCAGTGGATGCGCCGAGGCTTACCACTGTATTTTTTAGCGAATTGGCTTTGATATCCACAGCCTGCAATTCAGTTGCGCTGCTTTCCATTTCAAAATTCAGCCTCAGCTGGTCGCCCTGATTTAGTGCGTAGCCCGTTTTCTTTTGTTCTCCAAAACCAATAAAAGAAACCGTAATGGAGTATGGCGAACCAAGCGGCAATTGCTTGATAATGTAGTCCCCATTGATATCGGTAACTGTACCAGCCTGAAAACCGGTAGATTCGTTTCTGACCAGAACGGTCGCGCCGGGGATCGGCCCTGCCTGCACTTCCGTTACTTTTCCGATAATGGTTGCCTCATTGCCCTGCGCAAAACCCGTAAGGCCGGCGCAAAAGAGCATGAAAAACAACGCAATACGTCTTGTAATTGATCGATTCATCTTTTGTTTGTAATTAAATTTAGTGGTTGCTGTCGGGACAATTGAGCACACTTCGCCTGGCACAGGTTAAGCCGGAGTGCAATTGAGTTTTGAGTATCAAAAGTTGGTTCAGGAGAGTTGCTGGCCGATTGTGTTGCCTTGTTTTTGACGCTGCAAAAGTAGATGGGCTTTATTATGCGAATATTAACTACCGGTTACGCAATGGTTAATGTATCGCAGTCTGCGGTGACTGAATGTGTCTTTTATTTTACCAAACAAAAAAAGAGCTGCCCTGGAATGAGCAGCTCCTGAGAGAAAGGGAAGTGATGTTTTCAGTTAACCTCCTGAATAGCATTCTTGTCAACAAAAATGTGGGCGTACGAGTATTCACCCGCATTCGCATTGATAGCTGAGAAGGAAAGTGTCATTTCTGATTCTTCTGCAATAAATGTAATTGTTTTATCAACCCACACCGCCTGCTTGCCGGTCATATCAATGTACTCGGCTACTGCGCCGGTGGAATAGGACCGGACCAGATACACCTGTTTGGCATATGCTGCTGCGAACGGAAGCAGATGGCCATTGAACTGGGTTGTCGCAACCCGGAAAGTAATTGCATACTTTTTGCCCGGTTTCAAATACCGCAATTTCGTTTTCACGGCCGATCGTTTTCCATTTGGCGACCAGGTGTTTGAATTCGTAGTAACCGTTGCAATGGAAGCAGGATTGGTTGCACCCGCAATAGCTGGAAGCGGTTTAGTCCAGGGGTAATTGCTGTTGCCCCAGAGATGTGTAAAGCTTGAAGACCCGGTGGGCAGCATTTGTAAATCATCCGGGCTGGTCAGAATATCCCGTTCCCAGCGGGTTGCATAAACATTGTTGCCAGTGGGCCCATTAGTGGTCGGGAAGCTGGGTAGAACCACAATTCCTCCACCTTCCTGTCCCTCCCTCAAAGACGAGCTTTTTTGTCCTTCAAGCGGATCGGCTGTTTGCAAAGCATCTTCTGAACAGCTACTGAGCATCATCAAACAGGCCAGTCCGAGACTAATGGGTAACTTTTGTAAGAGATTCATTTTTTTAATTTTTATAGTAAAACAACATTTTGTACTGACTACAAAAAAAGTTTTTGTGTAAGGATTAAGCGGTTTGGAATGAGCACGTGGTTATTGTGATTATTCTTCGGCAGGGAAGACTAATCTCGCCGCAGATTAGCAGTTTTCGGCGTGTAGTTACTACGAAATGATCTTCCATTTATCTCCTACAACTCAGCGCAGGATTAATTCGCTTCGGCTTGGCAATTCGACGGTTCGCCCCGGAAGCGGTTTTGCTTTACTTCGGTGTTGACAAGTTTTGTCTTGCTATTCATTTAAAAACAGCAGACATGAGAGCATTACTATTAGCCATGACAATTTTTCTTTCGGGTACGGTCTTCGCGCAGCAGGGTACCCAAACGATTCGCGGCATGGTCCGCGATGAAGTTTCCAATGCACCGGTGATCGGCGCTTCCGTTTTGCTGCTGCAAGCCGACGGGGCCAGTCCGGTGGGGACGACTACGGATGTAAACGGGGAGTTTCGGATTACCGGCATTCCGCTAGGCCGTCAATCGTTTCGCATAACGATGGTAGGTTATGAAGAGCAGCGGCTACCCAATCTGGTCGTGACTTCGGGTAAGGAGGTGATCGTGAATGTGACGATGACCGAAAATATCCAGGCGCTGAATGAAATCGTAGTAACCGCCGATCGCGCCGCGGATAAAAGTAAAACCAACAATGAACTCACGCTTGTGAGCGGCCGGTCATTTAATGTGGAAGACACAAAACGCTACGCAGGCTCGCTGGGAGATCCTTCGAGAATGGCGGCCAATTTCGCGGGCGTGGTGTCGGGCGACGATTCGCGGAATGATATTGTGGTAAGAGGTAATTCGCCGACCGGCATGCTCTGGCAACTTGAAGGTTTGAATATTCCTAACCCGAGTCATTTCGGTTCTTTCATGGCTACCGGCGGGCCGATCAGTATGCTGAATAATAATGTACTGAGCAAATCCGATTTCCTGACCAGCGCGTTTCCTTCCCAATATGGAAATGCATTGTCTTCGGTATTTGACCTGCGGATGCGGGAGGGTAACAATCAGCAATATGAATTTTTGGGGCAAATTGGTTTCAATGGTTTTGAAGCAGGGGCGGAGGGGCCTTTTTCCAAAAAATCAAAAGCTTCTTTTTTAATTAATTACCGCTACTCCACGCTCGGCGTTTTCAAAGCATTGGGTATTCAGTTTGGCACGGGCAGTGCGGTGCCGGATTATCAGGATCTCAATTTTAAAGTAACCGTACCCACCGGACAAAAAGGTAAATTGTCACTTTTCGGGATACTGGGCGGCAGTAAGGTCGACTTTCTGGGAAGTGAAGTGGATACCACACTTACTAATTTATACGGAACCGAGAATACCAACACCCGCGTGACCTATAAAACCAATATTGCGGGACTGGCTTACGACTACAATATCTCCGCAAAAACCTTTGCCCGGTTGACACTCGGAATGAGTACTACGAGGGAAAAATTCAGCGGGGATTCGATCAGCATTGCAACACGAGAGGCATTTCCCAGCGGTGAATCGAAATACAATACCGCCAAATACTCGGCAGTACTGAACCTGCGGCATAAAATGAATGCGAAAAGCAGTTTGTACGGGGGGGTAACCGTGGACTTGCTCGGCTTTGACCTCTTCAATAAATCCATTCACAACGGAGGCAAGCTGGATAGTGTGCGGGTGAATGTGAATGGGGAAAAAACCACGCTGACACAGGCTTATGCACAATGGCGCTACCGGTTTTCGCCGAAGTTCCTGCTCACGACGGGCCTGCATTTCCAGCATTTCAGTCTGAACAACAGCGCAGCCCTGGAACCGCGCGCGGGCCTGCAATATGGATTTGGAAACGGACAATCCCTGAGTGTAGGGTATGGACTAAACAGCCAGACACAGAGCCTGTACAGTTATTTTATAGAAACCCCGGGCGAAAGCGGAGCAGTGCAGACTAACCGCAATCTGGATTTTACCAAAAGTCACCATTTTGTAATGAGCTATGAAAACAGGCTCACAGAACGACTGATGCTCAAAATTGAACCCTATTATCAGGTATTAAACAACGTGCCCGTCGAAATGCGGCGCTCCACGTTTTCCACGCTGAATACCGGTGCATCTTTCGGGCCGGCTGAGCGGGATAGTCTGGTCAACGAAGGCTCGGGCAGGAATATGGGTATTGAATTGACGCTGGAAAGGTATTTCGACCGGGGTTACTACTTTCTGCTGACAAGTTCCGTTTTTGATTCCAAATACAAAGGAAGCGACGGCATCGAACGTAATACTGCTTTTAATACGCGATATGTGGTAAACCTGCTGGCAGGCAAAGAGATCAGAATGGGGCAAAAAAAGGATCACGTACTAGGGTTTAATCTCCGGAGCACACTGGTAGGCGGAAAGTACTTTACTCCTTTGAACCTGGCCGCGTCGCAAGTACGGAAAGAGGCGGTTTATGATGAGCGACAGGCGTTTTCTGTCAAACAAAATCCCTATTTCAGAACAGACCTGCGGTTTTCTTACCGGAAAGAAATGAAGAAAAGCACCATTGAAGCATCGCTGGATCTGCAAAATGTATCGGCCAATAAAAATATCTTCCAGCAAACCTATAACCCGCGGACTAACCGGCTCGCGAACCAGTATCAGCAGGGGTTCTTTCCCGTTCCCTATTTCCGCTACACGTTTTGATGCCGAAGTCGGCGCAAACTGGTAATTTAATGCACTGAAACACGCTGCGTATATTTCCTGAAACCATCAATGAACGAACCAGCCTACACACCAAATGATCGAAAGATGCGCATGATCGGCATCCCGCTGGCAGGGATACTGATCCCGGCGATGATCAGCTTCGAGGAATTCCTGAAACTGAGCCCGGCCTTTGGGATGAGTGTGCTGTTTTCTACATTAATCACTTTCGTGCTTTGGGAAGGTAACCGGGCTATTATCATACGCATGTGGCGCGCTTTCCCGGATCACAGCCAGACGACCCGTCGGGTATTGTACGAATCGGGGCTGGGGCTGCTTTATGTGTTGGTTATCAGTGTGTTTTTAAATGAAACGATCTGCAAGCCGTATTTTCACCACGATGCATTTATGATCACTTTCCGGATCAGCATTGTGCCTACTGTCATCGTTTTCCTGATTTATGAAGCCGTTTATTTTTTCGAATCCTGGAAAATGAACGTGCGCAAAACCGAATCGCTGATGCGGGAAGGCGTGCAATCGCAGCTGGAAGTGCTTAAAAATCAGCTCGATCCGCATTTTTTGTTCAATAGCATGAATACCCTCGCCGCGTTGATCGACGATGAAAATACCGATGCGCAGGATTACCTCGAGCGTCTTTCGGACGTGTACCGGTATGTGCTGGTGAGCCGCAATAAAAATACGGTGACAGTGGAGGAGGAAATCGCCTTCGTGGATGCTTATGTGTATTTGAACAAAATCCGTTTCCGGGAAAATCTGCAGGTGAACAAACGGCTTTCTGATAACACATTAAAACAACACGTGACCCCGCTGAGCCTGCAAATGCTCATCGAGAATGCGATCAAGCATAATGTAGCCTCGCGTGAAAATCCTCTGAGAATCACGATCAGCGACGAAGACGAAGATTATCTGGTGGTGGAAAACAACATCCTTGAAAAAACAATCCTGGAAAAATCAACGCGCGTAGGATTACAGAACATCATGAACCGGTACAGTTTGCTGAGTGACAAGCAGGTGGAGGTTACCAGACAAAAAGACCTTTTTACAGTGAAAATCCCGCTACTGGGACAATTGGTATAATAATGCCGGACGCATTTGTGTATTAGCTATGAAAATTTTAATCATTGAAGATGAATACCCCGCTGCCGAGCGACTGGAAAAACTGATCCGCAAACTTGACCCTAAGATCGAAGTCGCCGCGGTGCTCGACAGTGTCGAGTCGGCATTGAAATGGTTTGAGAAAGGAGAGGCGGTGGACCTGATCTTTTCTGACATCCAGCTTTCCGACGGCCTGAGCTTCCAGATCTTCGAAGAATACCCCGCCCACAGCCCGATCGTTTTTACTACTTCTTACGACGAATATGCGATCAAAGCTTTTCGCGTCAAGAGTATTGACTATTTATTGAAACCGATCAAAGCGCCCGAGCTGGCGGAGGCGATCCGTAAATATGAAGTGATCCGCGAAGATTTTTCACCCAGAGCTTACGCAAGAAAAGTTGAAACGCTTCTGGATAGTCTGGATATTAGCAGGAAACCCTACAAAACGCGGTTTTTGGTGAAAAACGGTGAGCAGCTAATTCCGATCAATCAGGAACTGGTCGCTTATTTTTATACTGCAAATGAAATGTCATGCCTCGTAGGCGGCGACGGGCGGCAATATCTGGTGGATTACAAGTTGGAAGAGCTGGAAGCGCTGGTTGACCCGCTGAACTTTTTCAGGCTGAACAGGCAGTTTATTGCGCGGATCGACGCGATCCATAAGATCCACACTTATTTCAATGGGAAACTGAAAATTGAGCTCCGGCCGCAGACGCCCCAGGAAGTAATCGTGAGCCGGGAAAAGGCTCCTGCCTTCAAAGCCTGGCTTGAAAGTTAGATCGTTATATCATGTGAAAGCCTCCGCCAAATCAGCCAATGGCGGAGGCTTTTTTTGTTTTTAGTATTTATTTCGCAGCCTTTACAGCAGCAATAGGGAATTCGCCGTCATTTGAAACGACCATACCTTTCAGGGAATCGCCTTTTTGTACCAGATTAAAGGTCAGCAACCCACCCTGAAAATCCAGTTTGAAAGTAACCTTATCATCGGCAACGGTAAGTTCTTTCATTTCTGCGCGATCGGTGTCACCCAGATAACCGACCATTTTATTGTCTTTTTCTTCAAAAGTCATCGTCCCGGTTTCGTACTCCGGAGGTACATTCGAAACGGTGTACTTCCAGGTACCGGCCAGATTTTCGGCTGCGTTGCGGGCTGCTACAAATGCAACGCTCGCCGCCAGCATGATCATTAAAAGGTATTTCATTTTCATAGTCTAACAGATTGAATTAGTGAATGTTTAGTAGCAATGAACTGATTGTTTCAAAATTAGAAAAAAATGAATGCGAAATGGTTTACGGCGGGCAATATTTTGGGGCGGAAATATTCGGGATAATTTCCGTCTGTCGACTAAAACCGGCTATTGGTATAATGCTATGAAATCGATGATTTTAGTATAAAATTCTGTGTTTTGTTTTAATACAAAATTTTTACTCCTATAAGCTCTAAGAAAGTTACAAATCCTTTTGATCTTTTGTGGGAGCCGATCCGTAAGTGTTGTAAAAGAATTTTCTCTCAACAAAACCGGATTTGCCGTAATGGAAAACAACTTACTAAAAAATGCTGGCCCTATGCTTGAAAAGGTTAATCGGCGCTATTTTCTGAGATCAGCGGGAGTCGCTGCTGCAACAGGTGCCTTCGTAATGGGATGTACTTTGGACGATCATAATGTTCCCGGGGAAGAGGTAGTCGACCTTGGTATGGGCGATATCGGTATCCTGAACTATGCATATGCATTGGAACAACTGGAAGCTGCCTTCTACATTCAGGTAATGAAGACTCCCTACACAGGAATGTCGGAAGAAGAAAAAACGATCCTTACTGATATTATGTACCACGAGATCGTTCACCGTCAGTTTTTCAAGGCTGCATTGGGTGCGGCGGCGATCAAAGGACTTACGCCTAACTTCGGAGGGATCGACTTTTCGAGCCGTGACAGCGTACTGGGTGCTGCCAAATTATTCGAAGACACAGGTGTACAGGCTTACAACGGCGCCGGAAACCTGATTGAAGATGTTAATTACCTGCTGATTGCCGGCAAGATCGTTTCGGTGGAAGCCCGCCACGCTGCGGCTATCCGCGACCTGATCAAACCCAATTCGATGGACTTTTCTGGCGACGATGTGGTCGATCCTGTCACAGGTTTCGACAAAGCTGTAAAGCCAGGCGTTATTCTGCCTGCTGTTCAGCCATTCGTTGTAAATAAGATCAGCGGAAGCGGCTTGCCATCATAATCAATAACATCAAAACATCGGATCAAAATGAACCTATTTAATATACTTGACCAATTCGAAAAATTTGATGGCGACGCAGTAGACCGTATTGGCTACACTTCCCGCCGTTTCTTTTTAAACAAGATCAGTTCGAAAGTAGCTGCTGCCGCTACGCCAGTCATCCTTGCAGGTGCGATCAACAAAGCTTATGCACAGTCGGCTGACGCTGTTGAAGTACTAAAATTCGCGCTTACCCTGGAATACCTGGAAAACGAATTTTACCAGCTTGGTAACGATGCTTCCGGCCTGATCCCTGATATGTACAAGCCTGTTTTCGAACAAATTGAAAAACATGAACTTGCACACGTGAAATTCCTGGAAAGCGCACTGAAAATAGACCCGTTTGCAGCAAAACCTACATTTGATTTCACCGTGGGCGGCACTTACGCTGCATTCACCAATTTCGATACGTTCGTATTCCTTTCACACGCATTTGAAGATACTGGTGTCCGCGCTTACAAAGGTCAGGCCGGTACGCTGATCAATGATCCGCAAATCCTTGAATACGCATTGCAGGTGCATTCGGTAGAGGCTCGCCATGCTTCTATTTCGAGGAAAATACTGGCCAAGATCCGTAACAGCAAATCGATCAAGTCGTGGATCACTTTGGATGAAGGTTCCCCTGCTCCGGTTTACAAGGGATCGAATAGCGAAGCTACGATTGTTCAGGGTGGTTTGAACCTGCTGGATCTTGACCTGGCTGGCATCCCTGACGGAGACTCAACCAGATTCAAAGCGGCAACGGAGGCTTTTGACGAAATACTGACAAAACAGGAAACGCTGGATATCGCGACTCCTTTTATTAAAATGTAATAGAAGATTGTGCGGAGTGAAAAGTGAAGAAAACAGGCTGTCTGCAAAGGCAGCCTGTTTTGTGGTATCAATAGTGAACGATAATTATAGCTGTGTTATACATACAAACTCATCAGTGCGAAATACCTATGTATCAAGATTTGGATAAAGCTGGAAGTAGCCTGATCATAGTTGTCGGGGCAAGCGGGCATTTAGGAACAAGAATTACACACTATTTAACTGAAAAAGGGGCAAAAGTGAGGGCTTTGATCAGAAATGGAAGCACGAACCGGAATATTGATATACTCATGAAAAGCGGCGCGGAGGTCATCATGGTCGACTTCAATGACCGCAGTGAGCTGGTTGCAGCACTTTCCGGTGCGGCTTGTGTGGTTTCGGCGCTCTCGGGATTGCGTGAAGTGATTGTGGACTTGCAGGTAAGGCTCGTCAAAGCGGCTGTGGAGGCAGGGGTAAAAAGGTTTATTCCTTCCGACTACTGCATCGATTACACCAAACTGAAACCGGGAACAAACCGAAACCTGGACCTGCGTCGGGACTTTAGTGAGATACTGGATCAGGAAAATATACAGGCCACATCAATACTGAATGGTATGTTCGCCGATCTGCTCACCGGCCAGGCACCGCTTGTACAGTTCGGCCTGAAAAAGGTGATTTATTGGGGCAGCTCCTATCAGCCGATGGATTTTACGACCATTGAAGACACAGCCCAATTTACCGCAGCCGCTGCCATGGACCTGCAAACGCCCCGTTACCTGCGGGTGGCAGGAGAAGTAGCGACCGTCCGCGACCTGGCGAAAGCGGCAAGTCTGGCGAAAGGGAAAAAGTTTGGAATATTTCGGATCGGAGGACTTGGACTGCTGGCCGCGATGATCAAAATTGCGCGTACCTTATTTCCACAAAAGAAAGAAGTATTTCCCGCCTGGCAGGGCATGCAATACCTGCATGATATGCTTAGCGGACTTCCCAAACTCCACCCGCTCGACAACGACCGTTATCCGCAAATCAAATATACGCGTGTGCATGAAGTGCTAACAAAGAGCTAGACAGCTTTGCCGGTATCGCTATTTGAAGATCCCGTTCATTTTGGTCAGGATAAGAGGGGCTTTGTCCGTCACCACAATGGTGTGTTCATGCTGTGCCATAAATCCGCCTTTTTCTCCCACCATCGTCCAGCCATCGCTCAGCTGGGCTGCATAAGACGATGTTGTCGAAATGAAGGTTTCGATTGCGACGACCGAATTTTTCCTGAACCGTCTCTGGTCAGAACTGTTTTTAAAGTTCAGTAACTCGTTCGGCTGTTCGTGAAGCGCCCTGCCAATGCCGTGCCCTGCCAGGTTTCTGATCACTTTGAAGCCCCGTTTTCTGGCCTCTGTTTCCATTAAATGGCCTATATCAGCTATTTTGACGCCACCTCTTATGCTGTTGATCGTTTTCAACAAAATCTCTTTGGAGGCATTGATCAGCTTTTCATGTTGATAAATGTCTTTTCCAAGAACAAATGATCCGCCGTTGTCAGCCCAAAATCCATTCAGCTCTGCCGAAACGTCTATATTGATGAGATCGCCTTCTTTCAATTTCCGTTTGTCGGAAGGTACCCCGTGACAAAATTCATTATTCACGCTGATGCAAGTCCAGCCGGGAAAGCCATAGGTCGAGTGCGGGGCTGATTTTGCCCCGAATCCGGCCAGTATTTCGGCGCCATATTCATCAAGCTCTTTGGTTGTCATGCCAGGCTGCGCATAGGCTGTCATCTTCTTCAAAGTACAGGCTACCGCCTCACTGGCATTTTGCATTCCGGTTAAATCGGATTCTGCTGAAATGGACATAATGGTATTGTAATATGGAACCGCTGATTTTCTGACTTCAAAGTATCCCTGGCTGCCGCGCAGCTGTTACTGATATTTGATTTTGTAAAAATAGGGTTTCATTTCTTTCGAACGCAAAGAAATGCACTGACCGCAGCGGGAAGGACGCACTGCAGTGTAAAAAAGATCCGAATTGTGCGGCAAGATAATCTGATAGTTAGGCGGTTACAAAATGGCTGATTTCAGGGATAGTTTGCTATTGTTCGCGGGTGTATTTTTGACCCGAACCTGTTATTGAAAACGAGCCGCGACAAGTTTCACTTACTGGTCGGGACGCAAATGTTTATTTTAACTCAGTATGAAAAATTTTTTGTTGGTTATTATTTTCAGTGCAATATCGATCTGCTGCCCGGCCCAGCTGCTGGACCGGATCAAAAACAGGGTCGAGCAAAAAGTAGTTGACCAGGTCGACCGTTCAATTGATAAGGCCCTCGAAAAAAAGGAGAAAGAGAGCGCAACTAAGCCTGACAGCTCAGTAGAGAACAGGCAGAATGAAGAGCCGGCTAATAACGCGGAATCGGATGCGGTCCCCAATGCCGGCGATAAAAACGCTGCTGCCGGAGATATTACATCCTATTCACGCTTTGACTTTATCCCCGGTGAAAAAATCATCGCCCACGAAGATTTCTCCAAGGATGAAGTCGGAGATTTCCCTGCAAACTGGAATACCCGCTCGGGCGCCGAGCTGGTTACTGTTGAAGGTCGCGCCGGAAAATGGCTACGCATGAATCAAAATGGGATCTTTTATCCTGAAAACCTGACGGCTGACCTTCCTGAGAACTTTACGCTTCAACTTGACCTGCTTGCGAATAAGCAGGTTTCGAACATCGGCGAACTGATGATCAGCCTGATGCAGACCAGTAATGCGGACCAGGTATTTGAGTGGGGCGAGTCCGACCGCATGCAAGCGCCCAGCTTTAAGATTTCGTTTCAGCCAACCGGTTCGGACAAAGGCCAGCTAATTTATTCGTCCAATCTGATCGGCAGGCAAAGCAAGTACGGGGTGCCGGAATTCAGGACGGAAAAGAATAGCACGCGTGTTTCCATCTGGCGACAAAAACAGCGCGTGCGTGTTTATCTGGATAGTACCAAAATCCTGGACCTTCCCCGAGCACTTGACGGCGCAGCACCCTTAAATACTCTGGCATTTGCTGCAATCAATCCCGATTTTAACCAAAAAGGCGGTGCATTTTTCATAAGTAATATAGTCCTGGCAGTCGGAGCTGCCGATACCCGTAACAAGTTGGTGACCGAAGGCAGGTTTACCACGCACGGAATTTTGTTTGACGTAAACAGCGATAAGATCCTGCCACAGTCCTATGGTACTTTGAAAGAAATTACGCGCGTACTGCAGGAGAATGCATCGATGAAGGTGCAGATTGTCGGGCATACTGACGCGGATGGCGACGACGCCAGCAATATCGATCTCTCGAAACGCCGGGCCGCTGCCGTGAAAGAGGCAATGATTATACACTTTAACATCGACGGTGCCCGGCTTGAAACTGACGGAAAGGGCGAGACTCAGCCCGTTGATACCAACGAAACCCAGGTGGGTAAGGCTGGCAACCGGCGGGTAGAGTTCATTAAAATGTAATGCGCCTTTCTATGCAAAATTTCTTACTGTGCCCTGAGATATTTCACCGGATCCGCAACCGCTGCTTTCATAGCATGTCCCAGTACGGTCAATGCGGTGATCAGCAGGGTCAAGCCTAATGTGGCCGCAATTAGCCAGACGCCCGTTGAGATGCGGTGGGCATACTGCTGCAGCCAGCTGCCGGTGAGCCACCATCCCAGTGGCGCGGCAATCAGGGAGCCGATCAGGATCAGGCGGCCAAACTCTCTGCCAAAAATCCATAGTAATTGTTGCGTGCGTGCGCCCAGTACACGCCTCACGCCAATTTCTTTGGCGCGGCCTTCGGCCATAAATGTTACCAATCCGTAAAGTCCAATGCAGCTCATAGCCATTGCAATGCATGCGAACACCTGGACAAATCCTGCCAGCAGCCGCTCCATATCAAAAAAAGATCCCAGCAAATCATCCAGATGGTCGGCTTTGTAAACGCGGTCCGGCAGGACTTCATCCCAAACCTGCTCGATGGCTTTTAGTGTCGTTTCAGGAGGAGTCGGCGACAATGTGAGTACAGCCATAGTCGTATGTCCGAGGTCGTGGACGATGGTAACGGGCTGGATCGACTGATGCAGATCGCCGCTTCTGAAATCTTTTACCACGCCGACAATGATACGGTCAGCGTCCTTGATTCGCATTCTTTTACCCACAACAGCACTTACCGGCGAAACGCCCAGTTGTCGCACCAGCGCTTCGTTGACCAGTACTTCCTGCGCAGTGGTATCGGTTGAACGAAAATTGCGCCCTGCTGCCAGGGACAGTCCAAATGAGGGAATATAATGTTCATCGGCCGCCCGCAGACGCGTTTCAAAAGGTTCAGGCTTGGAGGCAATGTGATAGCTGAACGGAGTTGGGCGGTTGTAGGGTGAGGCGGGCGGATCGCTGCCAAATGTGACGTTTTCGACGCCGGGTAACTGCAACCAGCTCTGACGCAACTGATCATAAGGTACAGGGTTGGGAGGTGAAAGCCAGACCGTAAGCATCCGATCATGCCTGAAACCCCAATCTACTTTCTGCATGTGGCGGAGTTGCGCCGTGATGACGAGCACGATGATCAAAAAAAGTTGTGACAAAGTGAATTGCGCGGTAATCAATGTCCTTCGGATGGTAAATCCGCCGACTGTCTTGGTAGTGAGTTGCCCCGTCAATGCTTTTGTCGGATTAAATCCGGACAGCACCCACGCAGGATACAGGCCGGCCAGTATGATGACGCTGGCAATCAAAGCAAGAAACCATACCAGCGCTTTTGGCTGCAGCAGATCGAGGATGGATATGGCGGGGTGGAGCATATCCACTTGCGTAGCCAGCGTCCGATTGACCAGCGGCATAGCCAGTTGGGTCAGCATCAGGGATATGATAATGGCGATGCACGTCAGTATCGCTGTTTCGAGCATAAATTGCCTGATCAGCTGGAATTGATTGCTTCCGACAGCTTTACGCACGCCCACCTCCCTTGCTCTTTGCAAAGCCTGGGCGGTTGCCAGATTGATATAGTTGATGCACGCAGCCAAAACCAGCAGTAACCCGATGGCCGTCAGGGCGTACAAGACTGGCCGTGGCGCCATGCCGCTGCGTTCATGGTTGAGGTCTTCCAGCGGCAACATATGATAGTCGTATTGCGCTGCTTTTTCAGCAGGCAGGCTGTTTTTACGGATCGCGTCCAGGGCCTCATGCAACTGCTGCGGGCTTGCTCCATCGCGCAACAATACAAAACACATCGTTTGCAGGCCTTCCCAGTCGGCCGTTGCGCCGCTCTGTTCCATGCCTGGTATGGTAGTGTACGATATCAATGCATCGAAACGCAGCTGGGTGTTGGCAGGCGGGTTTTTGATCATGCCCGTCACCGTAAGATCCACACGGTTGTCTAATCGCAACGTGCGACCGATCGGATCGGCGCCGTCGAAATATTTGCGTGCATAGCGTTCGCTGATCACAATCGTGTTAGGCTCAGACAGGGCGGTTTTGGGATTGCCGGAAATCCATTCGACCAAAAAATGATTGAAATACTGTGGTTCGGCAAAGCAGACATTCCGTGCTTCATTAAATTTTTTGACCCAGCCCTTTTTTCCGTCCGGCACGCTGATCGTGCGTCCGAAGACGGTTTCGAGCCTCGTCGCACTTTTTACAAACGGATACTTCCTGCGCAGCTCTTCTGCCAGTGGGCGGGGAGCCGCATCCGTTTGCATGGTGGTTTCTCTTTTAATGTCGGTCACCACCCAGAAAGACCGGCCCATATTCGGATGGTGCCGGTCGAAGCTGAACATATAGTTGACCACCAGAAAAATGACAAGACCACTGGCAAGTCCAAGAGCGAGACTTGACACCCGGATCATATTAACCTGGCGTTGCCGCCACATTCGCCGGAAGGAAAGGGTTAGGTAATGTGCGAGCATTTTTATAGCGTTTTTGTTTATATATGTAGTTTTATTTTATATAAACAAAAACGCTTTTATTCTACTCAGTACTCAGATTAATTTTCCCGGCAAATAATTAATGAAGCTGTTGCTTACAATCCGGTGGCGGAAGTGAAAAGCTGTCAAAACGCGCCGGCAAGCTAGTTTTTAATTACTTTCAATACATTATTCCCTTCTGCTTTTAGTAAAAATACGCCCGGGGAAAATCCTGATATGTCTATCTTCTGGGAGTTTGCTGATTTTTTGACGGTCTTAATTATCCGGCCGGTCAAATCAACGAAATCCACAGACGCTGCATTGGTCTTTTGCCAATCGATCCATAGCTCGTTTTTAGCAGGGATAGGGTATGCTATCATTCCGTTTATTTCAGGCAATTTAACCGAGACGATTTTGCTGTATGCCGTTTTTCCATCTAACTCCAACACTTTCAAACGATAATAAGCGCGGTGACCAAAACGGGTATGGGAATCTGTAAAGCTGTAATCGGTACTGGCCAGTGTATTTGCCATAACGTGGCCGATCTTGTTAAATGATTTTCCATTCTCGCTGTATTCTACCTGGTATGTACCAATATTTTCCTGTTCGGTCACTTTCCAGTCCAGCCGCACTTTCTGATCGTCGGTATGCTTGCCTTCAAAACTGATCAGGCGAACTGGCAACGGATTCTGAGTGGCAGTACCGGCAAAAAAACCGCTAAAACCATCAACGTCAAAAGTTACTTCCCATCGGTTCTGGCCGGTATTCCATTGGATATCATTGTCATCCGGATCAATCACCCTGCGCGAACCGCCATAAGATGAAGGGTTTCCGCTTTCATCTTCACTTGGTCCGTGAAACTGGTAGATCCTCAGGTTACCCTTTCGGTCTTCTTCCCCATCCGGGTCGCCGGTCGGCAAATAGGCCGAAGAAGTAAGCTGCATGTTCAATGCGGTAAATTCTTCCTGGGTGAAATACAGGACCACGCGACCTGTCGCTGATTCCGCATCGTCCTCCGGAACAATGTCAAAGTGTCTTTGCAGATACACGGCATCATTGAATGTTTGTACCTGGGTATCAACCCACACCCTGGCGTTTACGGTGCCGGTCAGACTGGTCGGTATCAATGTTAACAGATCTGAGTCACATACCGCTCCGTCCGTGCTAAAAGTGTGGGGGTAACTGTTGTCAAAAAGGTATGAGCTTGTATTTCCGTCTGCGGCCAGTGCAGTTACATCTGCCGGCCGCACACCCTGAAATTCCAAAGCGCCCATGTCCATACTGCCGTTGAATATCCTGTTGTTTCCGGCCAGGTCTTTTACAGGGAGTGTGCCGGGTAGGTAGTAATCGGCGTCGCCTGCATCAATTGCCGGGCTGCATAACGTAAGTGAGAAATCTTCATTCCCGATGTCGCTGAATCCGGGATCTTCATCGAGATTTCGCCCTCCGTCATGGATATCTGATCCATTTTCGTAATCGTGAAGTTTCCAGTCGTAACTGCCCCCGCTGCCTCCGACGATGCTATTTGAAAAAAATGCAATCGAACCCAGGGCCATAAAGTTGGACAGAGGTGAAATCTCGCCTTCGGGTGATGAATCTTCTGTTATTATATTGTCGTAAACAATACTGTTAGCGATCCAGGTTTCTGATGCGATCATACCTACTGCGGGGCCACTTGATAAGGACAGGTTTTGTGTGATAGTGGTGTTCAGGAAGACGGAAGGATAAAAGGACCCGAAAATAGCTATTCCGCTTCCGGCGCCGGCATCAATATTGTGATAGATAAGGGAATTCGTGATGGTCACGTAAGCATTAAACGCCATCATGCCACCGCCCAGAATTCCGATGTTTTTCCTCAAAACAACGTTTTCAATCAATGCATCGGAATCCATGACCAAAATCCCGGCGCCGAAACCGGCGGGTACTTCCGTTTCGCTGACAAGGATTGTTTCTTCCGGGTTGCCGAACAAATTTTGCGCACCTTCTATCTTAAACCCATTTAACGCCACGCCGAAATCCTGCAAGGCGACCATCGTGATCAGGCGGTTGGCATTGTCCTCATACCCTGGATCAAAATCTTCATTATCAAGTATTTCAGTGAAATTGAAATTGTCGTTTTCTTCAAAGTCCCCACTCAAAATACTCGCATTGGCGGTAAGGCCGGGATTCCGTTCCTCGCGGGTGGTTTCCGTCCCTGCGAAACCGCCGTATAGGCTTATCCCGTCCACCATCAGAAACGTGTTAGCCTGATCTTTCGGATCGGCGTTGGATAAGTTATCGGGCCGGTAAAGTGGAAGATATGTTCCTCCGGCGACCCATATTTCAAAAATTTCGGGTTTGAATTGACCGGCAAAAAGTGCGTCGGCCACCTCGGGTGCGGCATTGTCCCAGCTATCTCCATTCCCTGAACCGGCGCCGCCTTTTTTAACAAATAATACCCCGTCACTGTTCGGAGTAAGGACTGAGCTCAGATTTCCATACAGACTTTCCAGGGCGCCGATGTCGACTGCGTCTCCTGTGATTCTTACTGTCCCTCTCTGGTCGGTGGTGAGCGCTGACAACTCGGGAGACTGTCCTGCCTGAAAATATAGATTATTACCCGTATTCACTGCGGGGCTGCCAGGCCGCAAACCGGGAAAACCGTAATGGAATAAGGGGTCTGTATCCAGATTATTTCCTCCATCAGTTCCGAAACCGGCATTCCAGGCACTGCTTCCGCCACTTCCTGCAACGATGCTGTATGCAAATGACGCATTTGCGCCCTCCTCGAAAGATACCTCCGTTATATCAGCAGCGTAATTGCCGTAGATAATGGAGTTTCTGATTGCCGCCGCGGTACCGGCCCCCGTCAAAACCACCCCGGCGCAGGTACCATCTGCAGTATTTGATGTGATGGTCGCATTGGTAATTACAGGGGAAGAATTGTCGGCATACACGGTGCCGCGTCCCAGCGCATAGTTGATGCCGATCAATGCATTGGTCATCACAAAATCCGATTCAAAACCGTAGAAAGCACTGCCAAGCCCGGCGGCATTGTAACTGATAAGCAAATTGCTCAGAGAAGGCGACGAATTGAAAGCTGCTATACCGCCGCCGGAATTTCCGAAGATCTCTTCTTCATTAACCGTAATTGAAGTGGGGCTATTGGCGTTTCCGCCGACAATTACAAATCCGTCGAGGCTTGCACTCCCCAGGTTACCGGCGGAGATAACAACATGGTAAGCATTCTCATTCGTGTTGTTGTCAGAGAAGTCATCGTCGTTAAAATCGCCGCTCAGAATGGTTACAATATCCCCTCCGATTCCAAGTTCTGACCCGGCAGACATGTTCAGATCACGTTCATTGACCGATGTTTCATTTCCTGCGAACCCTCCATATATTTTTACATCCGGCAGCATGATGAAAGCTTTGTCGCGTGGATCGGGTCCCTCATCCGTATAATTGTGATCATAAAGCGGATGGTAAATTCCGTTCGCTACCCAGATCTGTTCAACTCCGGCATTGTTTTTTGCATATGCAAGTGCATCTGACAGTTCTGTGAATGCATTTCCCCAGGTATCACCTTCCCCTGTTCCTTCCGCAAGATAATTGACATATAAGGTTGGGGGTACGGCCGTTGTAGCGGATTTCCGGGCGGTAGACGAATGTGGCCGCGCTGCCGGAGTTCTTTTTCCTGTTGCAAGAATGGCTTTTTTTAGCCAGGTTTTAGCGACTGTATCAGGCCTGGTCCTGTTTCGCTGCATTGCCCGCGGGGGTTTTGCCTGCCGGGTAGGGCCGGTGAAGGCAGCGAGCTTTGAATGGGTGCCGGGCTGGTTTGAGGCAGCAATAGTATGTCTAGCCCCCGGTTTTTCAACCCATTTATTCATAGTCTCCATGCTGATTTCACCACGCTTTATCAGGCTTTGGAGCTTTTGGTTTTTAGTTGATCCTGCATTTATCTGAGCCGCAGAGCGCGTGACAGTGAGGAGGGGTAATACAATGCATAGGATAGTGAGGGTAAAATTTTGTCTGTTCATTGTTAACGTTGATTAAGAGGAGAAGATGGAAAAGGTGTTTCGAACAACTATGACCAACAAAGCCTTGGAATAATGCCTTATACTGACAGAAGGTACAGGTAATGCGGATAATCTAACCCATTATTTTCCAAAGTGTTAACGGATTTTTGTGTAAATGTGAGTCTGCGGAAATAATGGAGTCAGGCGCCGTCGATATCGTAGAACAATGATATGCTTCAATTAATCAATAACTTACATCCTGCTGCTACCTGGCGCTATGCTTTCGATCGCGGCTTATTCAAAAACTAAAAATCCAGCAACCATGATACAACTGCCTGATACCCCGCTCTTTCCAAAGGGGAATCCACTGCCAGAAAGTTATTTTGTCGGAAACGCCTTCCTGACGCCGCTGATATCGAAAGATAAAAACAACGATTTTGCAATGGGCAGCGTGACTTTCGAGCCAGGCGCCCGCACTAATTGGCACACGCATCCGCGAGGACAAGTTTTGATCGTAACCGAGGGTTCCGGATTTTACCAGGAAAAAGGCAAACCAGCCCGGCCCATCAAAAGAGGCGACGTCATTAACATCTCCGAAAACACAGAGCACTGGCACGGAGCCTCAGCCAGGATCAAAATGGTGCATATCGCGGTTACCAATTATGAAGGGGAGCAAAATGTAGTTTGGCTGCAACCGGTTACAGAGGAGGAATATGCGGTAGTTAACAAACAATAAAAACGATCAGCATGCGCAAATACAAAATCATCCTATTTCTCATCCTGGTTATTACCGCCAAGCGTATGATGGCGCAAAATAAGACATCCCAAACCCTGACCCCGCAAGAACAAAGCATCTCCATCATCGCCGCAATAACCGCCGAAGGCGATATGGAAGGCCTGTCAACGCAGCTCAGTGCTGGTTTGGACGCCGGATTAAGCGTTGAAGAAACCAAGGAAATCCTTGTCCAGCTTTATGCCTACTGTGGGTTTCCAAGGAGTTTAAATGCGATCCATACATTAATGAACGTGGTTGAAGAGCGGAAAGCGGGTGGAAAGAATGACAAGCAGGGGAAAGCGGCAGCAACAAGTAAAAAAACCGCTGATAAGTACGAGCAGGGGCGGAAAGTGCTGGAAAATTTGACGAAAACAGCACAGACAAAACCGGCTCCCGGCTTCGGCGAATTTGCGCCAAGGATTGATGCTTTTTTGAAGGAACATTTGTTTGCCGACATTTTCGAAAGCGAAGTGCTCACCTTCCGGCAGCGCGAGATCGTGACCATTTCTGCATTGGCTGCCATGCCGGGCGTTACCTCGCAATTACAGGCTCACGTGAAAATGGGAATGAATACGGGCATTACCGAAAACCAACTCGCGGAAATTGCTGACCTGATTGAAAAGTATGTCAGCAAAACGCAGGGGAATACGTTGAAAACGGTCATTTCAAAACCTCTGACTCCTGTCATTGAAAAGGATATGATGGTGCGGATTTCGGAAATCGAGATCGTGCCGGAGTTTCTGACGGAGTACAATGCCATTTTGAAGGAAGAAGCGGCAGCTTCGGTCGAAAAAGAGCAGGGTGTGGTGGCCATTTTTCCAATGTTTATCAAAGAGCAGCCCAATCAGATCCGGATCGTGGAGATTTATGCCGATAGTGCCGCTTACCAGTCGCATTTAAAGACCCCGCATTTCCAGCATTACAAAACGACAACTTTGAAAATGGTAAAGGCATTGAAGCTGATAGATATGAATTCGCTGGATTCAGTGACCATGCTGGAAATTTTCAAAAAATTGAAATAAGACAGCATGAACAAAAAAAAGGACATTTTTGCCTGCGCACAGGGCGGTGAGCTTCTTCGGAAGAATGATCCTGAACATGGGAAATTCCCGGAAGAAGTTGCCGGATGATCCGGCTATGATTGCAAATGGATGTAAAACAGATTTAACCACAAGTATTTTTTATCATGACAGAAACAACAAACATCAAAGCATACGGCACAACAGCAGCCGAGGCGCCTATAAACGCAATGGATATCAGCCGCAGGGTTCCGACTGCGCACGACGTACAAATTAAAATCCGATACTGCGGTGTTTGCCACTCGGATATTCATACTGCCAGAAGCGAATGGGGCGGTACGATTTATCCCTGCGTTCCGGGGCATGAAATTGTTGGGGAAATCATCCGAGTCGGCGATCATGTGAGCAAGTTCAAAGTGGGCGATATCGTGGGCGTGGGTTGTATGGTGGACTCCTGTCGCGAGTGCCAGTATTGCCAGGAAGGTTTGGAACAGTATTGCGAACCGGGTATGACGGGCACTTACAATTCGCCGGACAAATACCTGGACACGCCCACTTTCGGTGGTTATTCCGAAAGCGTGGTGGTCGATGAAAATTACGTCCTCCGCATTCCTGAAAACCTGGATCTGGCGGCGACAGCACCTTTATTATGTGCAGGAATTACTACATACTCGCCATTACGACACTGGAAAGTGGGGCCGGGGCACAAGGTTGGGGTTGTCGGGATTGGTGGTTTGGGCCACATGGGGATCAAAATCGCCAAAGCAATGGGCGCGCACGTGGTTGCATTCACTACTTCCGAATCGAAATTCTCGGAGGCTAAGCGACTTGGTGCAGATGAAGTGGTATTGTCGAAAGACGGGGAGCAAATGGCTGCTTACCGGGGCAAGCTCAACTTCATTCTTGACGCCGTCTCGGCCGAGCATGATATCGACGCATACCTGAGTTTGCTCCGCGTGGATGGTTCGCTGGCGCTTGTTGGAGCACCTGAAAATCCGCTGCCGGTTGCAGCTTTCAGCCTGATTATGGGTCGTAAAAGCTTTGCCGGGTCGATGATCGGCGGCATTGCCGAAACGCAGGAAATGCTGGATTTCTGCGGCGAACATAATATTGTCGCAGACATTGAAATGATCGATATTCAGGAGATCAACGAAGCCTACGAACGGATGATCAAAGGCGACGTGAAATACCGTTTCGTCATTAATCTGGCTTCTATCGCGAAGTAATGATAAAAAAGTGGTCTCAGGCAGGCCCATCGCGCAGCCTGAGATCACCATTAACTGGTACGATTTAAGACAACTTGCAATCTGAACGCCATTGCCGTAGCGCCTGCAACGGTCGAGAAAGCTGCTGGATACAACCTGGGAAAAAGCTAAGCACGCCATTTGAAACCGCGCCTGTTAACCCGCTGGTAAATGGTGTAAAAAAGCCGAGTGGCTTGCATTCATGGAGATCATGCTAAAAATGAAAACGACATAAAGGGATTTATGACGGTATTATTTGACGTTACGGAGCTTATTCCAACATTGTAACAGCAATTCAGGAATCAAAAACGGGGGGCAGAAATCATGATGCAATTCCAATATGAACGCGCAAAGTCCGTAAAGGCAGCCATCAGTGGTTTGGCAAACAGCAGCAATGCGCGGTTCATCGCCGGCGGCACAAACCTGATCGACTTGATGAAGCGGAACATTACCGCACCGACCAGGCTGGTGGATATTAATAAAGTCCCTCTCAAAGATATTCAGCAGCAAAACGGCAAAACTGTCATCGGCGCGCTGGCATTGAACAGCCAGGTAGCAGATCATAAACTGATTATTGAGAAGCACCCGCTGCTTTCGCAGGCATTGAATGCAGGAGCATCGGCACAGATCCGGAATATGGCGACGGTAGGCGGAAATATAATGCAGCGTACACGTTGCCACTATTTTTACGATACGGCCTTGCCTTGCAACAAGCGCGACCCGGGTGTCGGCTGCGGCGCATTGGAAGGCTTGAACCGGATGCATGCTGTCTTTGGCGCGAGTGAGCAATGTATTGCCGTGCACCCAAGCGATATGTGCGTTGCATTGGTCGCATTAGACGCGACTGTTTTGGTGGCGGGGCCGAAAGGGGAAAGACGCATTCCGTTTGAAGAATTTCACCGGCTTCCGGGCAACCAGCCAGAAAAGGATAACACGCTGCAAAACGATGAAATGATCATTTCGGTGGAGATTCCTGATAATGGATTCAGCAAAAACAGTTATTACATGAAGGTCCGCGACCGTGCTTCCTATGCTTTTGCATTGGTATCGGTGGCAGCTGCTTTGAGTATGGACGGGAAGGTGATTAAAGATGCCAGACTGGCGATGGGCGGCGTGGCGCATAAGCCGTGGCGATTGAAAGAGGCGGAAAAGGCATTGGTGGGAGAACCGGCCACAGAAAAAACTTTCTGGCAAGCTGCGGAAATCGCAATGCAGGGTGCGAAGGCTTACAAATACAATGCATTCAAACTGAAACTTGGCCCGAATGTGGTTGTTGAGGCCTTGAATAATGCCGCTGGCCCGATGTAATACAAACCCTCAAATTAATGGTCATAAACGAAGCATCTTTGCTAAAAGGCCCGTAAGTACCCTTTGGTAAATACTGGTATATTAAACGAAATGTCGGATATTTGCTACACCATTAAGCTTTGAAACAGGATTTTCCTACCTCGGGTAAAATGCTATTTTGTTCAGAAAAATAACTATCGGTTTGAACCTGTTACTGGCAATTTGCCGATCTGCGTCCTTCATCATTTATATCATCACCAGGTATGTGCTCAGATACAGGCATGAGATATTAATGCAAAATTTCGCAAATGCATTCCCACAGAAAACAGCGGAGGAAAGAAAAGCCTTGGTGAAAGCATATTATAAACATTTGGGAGATCTGGTAGTTGAGCCGGTCCTTTTTGCCCTCGCCAGTCCCGCCGCCAGAATGAAGCTGGCTACTTACAGTAACAAAGAGCTGTTGAGCGATCTGTACGCTAAAAACAAACACGCGATCGTCTTAGCCTCCCACCATGGTAATTGGGAATACCTGATCAATTTGCCCCGGGAAGTGGATTTTCAGGTATACACTGCATATACGCCCATTTCAAATCTGCGTATCGATAGCTGGGTACATAAAATGCGTTCGCAAATGGGCGTTACTGTGATTTTGAAGAAGAATTTTTACAAAGCCGCCCTGTCAGCTTTACGGGCGCCCGACAGCCCCGCGCTGGTAGTGGTGATAGCCGATCAGCGGCCCGCCCCGGGAAGCTCGAAGTACAGTATTGAGTTTTTAAACCAAAATACCAGCGTGCAGCTAGGTGCCGAACGTCTTGCTCTGGCTTCTAATGCGGTGGTACTTTATCTCCAGTGCAGGAAAGTTGCGCGCTTTCATTATAATTATACCTTTCATTTGATAACAGAAAATCCTGCTTCAAGTAAGCCGCTGGATATTACCCGGCAGTATTATAAAATGATTGAAAAGGATATTGATCTCGATCCTGCTACCTGGCTCTGGTCGCATAAGCGGTGGAAACCGGTTGACCCTTTATCAGGCCGGACTCAATAGGCGCATAGCGTCTGGTTGTATTTTTCTTCACAATTCCATCTGCATGCAAATCGCCTGCTTATGTGACCTCCATTTCGGGCGGGTAACCCTGGTGAAATCTATCACCCTGTACAAAATGATCAGTTTCAATAACCGAAGCGTTCGTTAAAAAATGATGTCACTGCTGCCCGGCAAGTCTGCTCGTCGGCAAGTTTGCAATTTATTAAACTAATGTTTAGTATTAATAAACATAGATTGGTTACATTTGAATCCAGGCAGCATCCGACATCCATTTCTATGAATCTGGCAACGCTATTCATTTTTAATAAGGCAGGGGAGGACATGCAAATGGTCGAGAAGGAGATACCGGTAGTCGCGCCCGAAGAGATTCTGGTCAGAAATCTTTACACCACCATTTGTGGCAGCGACCTGCATACTTTCTGCGGCTTGCGGCATGAAAAAACGCCTACCATCCTCGGTCATGAAATTGTGGGTGAGGTAGTGGAAACCGGCATCAAGCATTCGGGCAGGGACTATGCAGGCAGTTTGCTCAGCCCGGGTGACATTGTTACATGGAGTATTTTTTCAGCAGATCCTGCGTCCGTCCAGGCATTGAGGGGTATGCCGCAAAAAGCGTCCGGATTATTTAAATACGGCCACGCCCAGGTCACCGAGCATGATGCTTTTCATGGTGGCCTGGCCGAATATTGTGTTTTAAAAAAGAATACGGCGGTGTTGAAAATACCGGCCGGCGTCCCGCTGGACGTGGCTGCGACAATCAACTGTGCCGTAGCGACGGTGGCAGGTGCATTGAGGCTTGCAGGGGATCTGCGGAGAAAGCGTGTGCTCATTACGGGTTTGGGCTTGCTGGGAATCGTATGCTCGGCCATCTGTAAGGATGCGGGTGCAGCGAAAATCTGTACAGCAGATATCAATGCCGACCGGCTCGCGCAATCCACAGCTTTCGGGGCCGACGATACTTACCTGCTCAAGAACCCGGGCGGATCAGAAACGGATTCTCAGGTACCGGAAAACTTCGATGTGGTTTTTGATATGAGTGGCGCGCCCGATGCAATGGAAACGGGGGTTGCGTCACTGGATGTAGGCGGGATCGCTGTCTGGATAGGGGCAGTTTTCAGCGCCCGGAAGGTCGTAATCGATGCGGAGCAGGTTGTTCGCAAGTTGCTGACTATAAAGGGACTGTATAATTATAATTATGAGGATTTCGTATACGCTGTGGATTTTATTGGCCGCTGTCACGCTCGTTTTCCGTTTAGTAAAATAATAGGAAAGGAATTCAGCCTGGCGGAGGCCCAATCCGCTTTTGAGTATGCTATTGAATTTAAGCCACTTAGGGTAGGTATTCGCTTTTGAACCCTCACTGCATGCATTTGTATGCTCCCGGCAGCTGTTATTTCAAGAATTAGCCGGCCAGCGTATATAGTACAACGTAACTAACTGTTCTGATCGAAAAAGTATAGTACCAGCAGGAGGCAGTTACTATCGGAAGTGTTTTTGGGCACATGCGGCAGGCGGCCATCGAAGAATATGGAATCGCCCTCTTCCAAAACCATTGTTTGTCCGTTTACCCGGCACTCGGTTTGACCTTTTATAATATAAATAAACTCGTAGGCATCGGTCGTAACTTCTTCACGGTACGATTCCGTGGTGAGTTCCAATAAGGCAAAATCAATGGTGCTGGCAGGCAGGTTGCGCATCATCATCCGACTATAATTGAAGCCTTTCGCATCCTCTTTCTGAAACGGAGCATAGTCCTTCCGGCGGTTTACCAGGATTGTCGGTTCCAGGAGGCTCAGCCCCTGAAAGAACTCGCTGACTTCAATTTCCAGCGACTGGATAATGCCAAGCATAACTGGCAGCGATGGGATAGTACGGCCGTTCTCAATTTGTGAAACCAATCCCTTGCTGACGCCCGATTTGTCTGCCAGTTCCTGCAGAGTCATTCGCTTGTCAAGCCTTTTTTCTTTAATGCGGCGGCCAACCTCTAAAATGAAAAATCCTCCCATGTTGCAAGAATAGCAAAAAATAGCACGCGCCCACATACACTAGACCTATTGCGATGTAGTTAGCGGCACGGTGGTCAGCAGGATAGGGTCAACAAAAATCAGTTGATTAATATTTATTTAACATATGTTTAGTATTAATAAACAGAACTTTATTTACCTTTGAGATCATCTTACTGACAGTCAGATAATCTCAGCCGGCGCTTACCATTTTGAGGAAACTTTCCCGGGTATGCGATTCTTAAATTGTATGATGACGGTAAGGTCGAAAATCATTACTACGAACATCATTTGAAATAACAAACAAACCGCTGACACCTGTATGAAACGATTGCAGAAAGTGCTATTCCTAATCCTTTTTTTATTGTTAAACCCTTTTCAAAATGCATTTGCGCAGGGCCGGATCGAGCATGTTATCCTGATCGGCTCGGATGGTTTCGGCGCATATGCTTTTGAAAATGCCAAAGTACCCAACCTTCGCAAGCTGATGAAGGAAGGCTCCTGGACATTGCAGGCCAGGACGGTCCTGCCTTCGTCGAGCGCTCCTAACTGGGCTTCTATGGTGATGGGAGCGGGCCCCGAGCTGCACGGCTATACCAAATGGGGCAGCCAGTCGCCGGACCTGCCTGCCCGGGTACTGGATGAATACGGTATGTTCCCGACGGTTTATGCCTTATTGAGGAAAGAAAAACCCAAAAGCGAGATCGGCGTGATTTACGAGTGGGACGGGATCGGTTATTTGTTCCCCAAAAAAGCGGTGAACAAAGACCAGAACTGTGACGGTGACCTGGCCCTGACGAGAGCGGCAACATCTTACATTAAAGAAAAGAAACCCAATTTTCTGTTCATCCATTTGCACGATGTCGACAGCGTAGGGCACAATGCTGGTCACGGCACGCCCGATTACTACGCGGCCATAGAGCGCACCGACACGCACATCGGCAGCATTATCAGGAGCATCGAGGAAGCGGGTATGATGGACAAAACAGCCATCATTTTTACCGCGGATCACGGCGGGATCAACAAAGGCCACGGCGCGATTACCATGCAGGAAATGCAGATTCCCTGGATTATTACCGGGCCAGGGATACGAAAAGACAATGAGGTAAAGGAGAGTATCATGACCTTTGATACGGCGGCGACAATTGCGGCGATATTTAAGCTCAAAACCCCGCAGGTTTGGATAGGAGGGCCGGTTGAGGCGGCATTTAAATAATAATTAAGGACTTAAAAACATTCACGAAATGATCAAAATGGTAGTTTTCGACATGGCGGGCACGACAGTCGATGAAGATAATGTGGTTTACAAAACGCTTATGGAAGCTGTCAATGAGAGGCAGTTTGACTTTACTTTGGACGAAGTGCTGGCCGAGGGAGCGGGGAAAGAAAAGTTGCAGGCGATCAGGAGTGTTCTGGCTTCCAAAGGAATTATCGACGAAGAGCTGGCTTCCGGGATATTTGAGAAATTCCAGGTTATGCTGGACGAGGCTTACCGAACCCTGCAAGTTACCGGGCAACCCAACACGACCGAAGTTTTTGAAGCATTAAGAGAAAGCGGGGTGATCGTAGTGCTTAATACAGGTTACAACCGGCAAACGGCCGAGGCGCTGATTGGTAAGATTGGCTGGAAGCAGGGTGTTCATTTTGATGAGCTGGTAACTGCGTCGGATGTTGAAAAAAACCGGCCCGAACCGGATATGATCGCGTTGGCAATGAACCGTTTGGGTATCGACGATGCAAAAAGTGTGATCAAAGTCGGGGATTCTTCGATTGACATTGAAGAGGGACAAAATGCCGGCTGCCGTTTCAGCATTGGAATAACAACAGGAGCCCATACACGTGAGCAGCTTGCAGAGGCAAATCCCGATTTTATCATCGATAACCTTTCCGAACTGCTGCCAATCGTCAAAGCGCATTCCCTGGCCGGATAGGAAATGCGGGCGGCTATTTGCCGAGCATTAACCGGTCGACCTGCCCGCGTATCTTTTCAACCGGCGCGCAAATAACGAGGTAACCCTGTGAATCGTCTGCAGGTGCTATCCATTTGTTGCTTCCGTCGGGAGCAACCTTGCAGTGCCCGTCTTTTTTTACGGTAAAATAGGTTTCTGCACCTTCAACCGCTTCCAGCAAAGCAATCTGGTCCCAGCTGGCGCGGCCCTGAAATCCGTTGTAAAGCGCATACGCTTTGTAGACGGGACTTTTGGGGTCGCTGTGTGCCTTGAAAGAAGCGCCGCCCGTAACAATTTGATTACCAACTTCCCAGCCCGCGAATGTCACAGGAAGTTTCCATTTGGTCAGACAATTTATGGTCGAAGCCGGGTCCGGGCGGTAAAAATTGGCCTCCTTGCCTTCCGGGAACTGCCCGCCCATGCACGACCAGCGCTTAACCTTTTTCCTGACCAGATCGCGTCCACTCAAAGGGCTATTGGAATCCGGTGCGGAATCAAGCAGCTTACTGAGACTAGTCAAATGGCCGATCGTGACGATCACCACACTTTGATCCGGCGCGTTTGACAAAAGTCTGCGGTAAACTGTGGTACCGTCTTCGGCTTCGGCATTAGACTTGAAACGGTTGGGGAATTGCCCGGAGATCTGCCGGGTGTATTTTGAAAATTCCCGCAGCGAATCCTTCTGACTCACGCCTATCGGTATATCCTTGCGGCCAAACCACACATTGATCGCATCCGTACAGGAAGCGCTGTATTTATCGTCACTGGTAACGATTATTCCAAGGATCGTGGCTTTTTTCTGCCGCTCGTAGGCGTGAAGCATAGCGAGCGCACCCACATCGTCAACGTCCGAATCCATATCGGTATCAAGAATTACTGCAACGGGCGACTCGTCCTGCCAGGCAAGGGAGTGAGTTGATATCCCGGATGTTAATAAAAAAGAAAAGCAGAATAGGAGTAATCGGATCATTGCGAATTGATTTTTTGGATTGGCTGTCAGGGCTGGTAAGCTACCATTGTAGAAAGAGATTGTGGTGTTCAAACTTCCTATATTGTTAATCATAATGTACTGTTACTGTTTTGACATTAAACTATTAAGTTAATATGAGTTATCTACTAACCTTGCTCCTTTTATGGGGTTATCAGGAAATTAACAATCAGACTAGTCAAGTGTCAGATAAGGTCGAATTTATAGACACCTACCCTGTAAAAGTTGACGGTAATGCAAGTTTCTTTACTTTCGACTCGACTAGTTTGACCAAAGGGAAATTCATATTTGTTGTCAGTGGCAGCAAGACAGCTTTTTTTAAGAAAGGCGGCAAACTGGTGATCGTGAGTTTCTTAAAAAGGGAAGTGAAGCAAAACGGCTACATTGACCATTTTTATGATTCAGGATATCAAGTTACTTTGGATGTAAATAGAGGCGAAAAAATAAGTGAATGGAGCACTGAATATTCTGGTCAGTTAAAACTCGTGCAGAAAAACAAAGTGATGACAATCGCTGTGCATGGAGTCAATGAGGAGTTCGGGCTAAACAGATGATCGCCCGTAGTTAAAAGCGGTAACACATACCTTTTACGATCGGCAACTCATTTATCAAGTAAATATGCATGGTTGCTGAGTTTTGTAACAAATAGGCTGAGGCAGCACTAAGGAACAAGTTTCAGTGACCTGTTGATAACTTTCCGGTAATACCTTTTAAAATATTTGATCAGACTATGCTACTAGAACGTCGTGAATTTTTATCCTCGTTAAGCCTGGCCGGAGCGGCCACGTTGTTTCCGGGTATTTCCCTGCTCGCATCCACTTCCCCAAAAAAGGAAAAACTGGGCGTTGCACTTGTCGGTCTGGGCTATTACAGTACCGACCTGCTCGCCCCCGCCTTGCAGCTGACTGAAAAATGTTACCTGGCAGGCATCGTTACCGGAACCCCGGCCAAAGCAGAAACCTGGAAAACCAAGTACAATATCCCGGAAAAGAACATTTACAACTACGAAAACTTCGATAAAATCGCCGATAACCCCGATATCGATATTGTTTATGTGGTGCTTCCGCCTTCTATGCACCGGGAGTATGTAGTCCGTGCGGCGAAGGCAGGCAAGCATGTATTTTGTGAAAAACCAATGGCGCCTTCCGTAGCCGATTGTGAAGCGATGATAGCGGCTTGCAAGAGCAATAAAGTGAAGCTGGCGATCGGCTACCGCTGCCAGCATGATCCTAATATTCAGGCTTATATGAAGGTAGCGAAAGAACAGAAATTTGGGAAAGTGAAAATGGTAAACAGTGCGGCAGGGTATGTCGACAACCGGACCAACCACTGGAAGCAGAAAAAAAAGCTGGGAGGCGGAGTAATGGGGGACATGGGCGTGTACGCGCTGCAGGGAGCGAGGCTGGCAACCGGTGAAGAGCCCGTCAGTGTGATCGCGCAGGCGTCTACCACCCGCCCCGAAATTTACAAAGAGGTGGAAGAGACGATGATGTTCATGCTCGATTTCCCGAGTGGTGCCCGGGCAGCCTGCCAAACCAGCTTTGGGATCAATATGAACTACCTGCAGGTCAATTATGAAAAAGGGTGGGTGAAAATGGAGCCGCAGTCAGCCTATAATGGTAACAAGGGCAGTATGTCCGACGGTACCCTTATTAATTTTCCTGTTAAAAGTCAGCAGGCCAAGCAGTTGGATGAGGATTGTATGGCAATTATGAACAATACGGATCTAATTGCCCCGGGAGAGGAAGGATTGCGGGATATCAGGGTCGTAGAGGCGATCTATAAATCGGTGGCTACCGGTAAAAGCGTTAAGATCTAAATAAAAACCGGCCAGGAGGTATGCATAATACAACGCTTCCTGGCCGGTTTTTAAGCAGGGCCTTCATTTTAGTAAGTGCTTTGCACAACAAGTCAGTCGGCTTCGATCAGGTGATTGATCTGTGAAGTCAATGTCGGTACTGAAAATGTTTTCTCCATAAATCTGTCCACTCCGATTTTTTCAAGTTTCGGGTACCATTCATTTGGAATAGATGTGGAATATATGACTATGCAGGGATCATCAAATTCCTTTAATTTTTGCAACTCCTGTAAACACTGATCTCCGTTGATCCTGGGCAGGCTGAGGTCTATAAAAACGTAGCCGGGAGGTGTTACCGATGTATTGCTGAAATGGGAGATCGCTGACTCACAATCTGGGAAAAATAAGCAGTCCAGGGACTTGTTAAGGTCACTGATTGCCATTTTGAATATTTCATGATCGTCGGTGTCATCGTCAATCATTACAAAAAGTCGTTTATTACCCATATAGTTGATACTTTTTTAGAGGTTGACCAAGGATTGGCAATCATGTTTAAAAAAGCATACCATCTACATCGCCACCGGGTAAGTCGGGTCTTCTATAATATTCACTTCGATTACGGTGCCTGCATTGTGCAGCAATTTCCTGCAATCGGGACTAAGATGTTTCAGGAGTATTTTTTTACCTGCTTTCTGATATCTCCCGGTAATTTTATTCAGCGCATCGATCCCCGACATATCGGCAACCCGGCTTTCCGAAAAGTCGATGATCACTTCCTGCGGGTCGGTCATCACTTCGAATTTTTCGCTGAAAGCTGCCACGGAACCGAAGAAAAGCGGGCCGTATATTTTGTAATGCTTGACTCCGTTTTCATCTATCGATTTGTGGGCGCGGATCCTTTTGGCACTTTCCCAGGCAAATACCAATGCCGAAATGATCACCCCGATCAGTACCGCCAGCGCGAGATTATGCAGGTAAATGGTAATCACAGCTACCAGTATCCCGACAAATACGTCCTGTTTGGGCATCTTGTTGATGATCCGGAAGCTGATCCATTCAAAAGTACCGATCGCCACCATGATCATGACGCCGGTCAATGCGGCCATCGGGACGAGCTCGATCACCGGGGCGGCGACCAGGATGATCGTGAGGATTGTCAAGGCAGCGATAATCCCGGAAAGCCTCGCCCGGGCACCGGCAGAAAGGTTTACCAGCGTTTGCGCGATCATCGGGCAGCCGCCCATTCCAAAGAAAAATCCGTTGAGAATATTGGCGCTTCCCTGTGCAATACACTCACGGTTCCCGTTTCCGCGCGTCGCAGTAATTTCGTCTACCAGGTTGAGCGTCAGCAATCCTTCCGTAAGTCCGACTCCCGCCATGATCAGCGCGTAAGGAAATATAACTTGCAGCGTGGCCAGGCTGACCGGTACCTGCGGAATATGAAAAGGAGGAAAACCGCCGCTGACGGAAGCAATGTCGCGGACCGTTCTGGTATCAATATTAAACCCCCAGACCACCAGAAAAACGACAACAATAGCAACCAGCGAAGGCGGAATTGCCTTGGTAAACCTGGGTAACAAAACAGTGATCGCTATCGTGAGCAGCACCAGGCCGCCCATGATCAGCAGAGGCGTGCCGGTAAGCCAGACCGTCTGCCCGTTTACGACAGTTTTAAATTGTTCGAGCTGTGACATAAATATCACCACCGCAAGGCCATTCACAAAGCCGTACATCACAGGCTGCGGCACGAGGCGTACGAATTTGCCGAGCCTGAATATTCCGACCAATATTTGTATAACACCAGCGAGGGCCACTGCTGCAAATACGTATTCGATTCCGTGCGATTGCATCAGGGCGATCAGCACGATAACCGTCGCGCCGGCGCCGCCGGAAATAAGCCCGGGCCGCCCACCGAAAATAGCGGTAACGAGTCCCATGATAAATGCCGCATATAAGCCCACCAGTGGGGGCAGGCCTGCCAGAATTGCAAAAGAAAGGGATTCAGGCATCATGGTCATCGCGACGGTAAGGCCTGCCAGAATTTCGGTTTTGTAATTTACTTTTTGCGTAAAATCAAAAAGATTAAGGTAACCTTTCATGATAGGAGTAGGACTGATAAAAGCGGAATTTGTTTCCGGGCTCAAAGGAAGCCGGAATCTTGCCGACGACAAAACATTCATCGTATTATTGCAGCGGAATCAGCAAGCCACTATCCTCCGACGAACCTGTGGTTGTATCCATCTCTCAATTTTTCTATCAATGGCAGATAATTTGACTTCGGTCAGTTATAATACAATGTGATCTTGCTACTATTTAGCCGCAAAGGGTTTCGCGCAGAAAGTAGAGTTGGATAAGGGCCGGGGCGGGAGGTGCGCCAAATATGATTTTGATCATTAAAACCATAAAAGTCAGGATAACATGGTTAAAAATGGTTGGTGCGCGACTTAGAAATAGATATCCCGTTTGGAAAGTGCCGGTTAGTTATGTGTGATTTTGTAAAAGCGTTAAAGTCTTTGTTGCTGTTGTGGGCTGCTATTTTGTTGTGCTGGTCATGCGGTAACAATCGGGAATCTTCAAAACCCAAACGCAAGCCCAAAATAGAATCCCTCGCCGATCTGGGCGCATTACCTAAGTACGTGACCGACCCGCCTGGTAATCCTTCCACCCCCGAGAAAGTGAAGCTAGGCCGGCTGCTGTTTTTTGATCCGATATTGTCAGGCAATAAAGACGTGGCCTGCGCCACCTGCCACCAGCCCGAATTCAGCTACGCCGAATTCCTGGAAACTTCGATTGGCGTCGGCGGTATGGGAAGAGGATCGAAACGCTTTTTTCTTGATCCGAACGATATTCCTTTTGTCAAGAGAAACTCACAAAGTATCCTGAACGTAGCATTCAACGGAATTAAAAACGACGAACCTTACCATCCCGACTCGGCAGGTATGTTCTGGGATCTACGTGCTAAAAGTCTGGAAGAACAGGCCTTATTCCCGATCCGGACTTTTGAAGAAATGCGCGGCCACGGTTATGCGGAGGATAAGGTGGTCGATGATGTGGTGAAACGACTGAAAGCGATCCCGGAATACCGCAGTCTGTTCGCAACTGCATTCGGCGCACAAACTGATCCGGTGAACGCAGATAATCTGGCGAAAGCAATTGCCTCCTACGAAAGAACATTGATCGCCAATAACTCCCGGTTCGACCAGTACATGCGGGGCGATAGCAGCGCGCTGACCACGGGAGAAAAAGAAGGGTTGAATCTGTTTTTGAAAGCAGGCTGCGCCAAATGTCATTCCGGGCCGATGTTCTCGGATTTTAAGCTGCATACCCTCGGCGTTCCGGACACACCCAACCGGAAGGAAACGGATGCGGGCGGCGATAACAACTACGGTTTCCGCACGCCCACATTACGCAACCTGCGCTACACCGGGCCATACATGCACAGCGGCGCATTTAAAACTTTGGACCAGGTTATGCTTTTTTACGAGGACCTCACCGGGGGAAAGATTGAAAACCCCAAAGTGGAAATGTACCAAATGGATTCACTCGTGAGCCAGCTCAATGTAAAATTCAAGGATATTGACAGGATCGTCGAATTTCTGAACGCCCTCAACGACGAATCTTTCGATAAAAGCATTCCCGAAAAAGTCCCGAGCGGCCTGCCCGTTTCAGGGATGTGACTTGGGGAGCATACAGTCATCTGGCGGTCACTGATACATACCGTGATGTTATAACTTTTCATTATATTTGTTCTAAAAATGGCATTTATGTTATAACATCATGAAAGCGAATATTATCAATATAGGAAATAGCCAGGGAATCATTATTCCCTCGATGATATTGCAAAGGTTGAATCTGTCATTCAAGTCGAGCGTTGAGTTGGAAGTGGAGAATGG
Source organism: Dyadobacter sp. UC 10 (assembly GCF_008369915.1). Taxonomy (NCBI): domain Bacteria; kingdom Pseudomonadati; phylum Bacteroidota; class Cytophagia; order Cytophagales; family Spirosomataceae; genus Dyadobacter; species Dyadobacter aurulentus. The sequence goes on from NZ_VSRN01000001.1 coordinate 4,370,625, forward strand.
CTCAATTGTCATAAAACCAGCTCCCCGGCAAGGCTGGGCAGAGGCAGCGATCGAGATGCGTGCAGCCGGGGATGATGAGCCTTTGTTAGAAGACAATATGACTGACTTTGATCGGGAGGAGTGGGCATGGTAATCAAACGATACGACGTTTACTGGATATCACTGGATCCGACACAAGGAAGTGAAATCTCCAAAATCAGGCCGTGCCTGATCGTCAGTCCAGATGAATTGAACCAATACCTGCGTACCGTAGTCATCTTGCCAATCACGTCAACCATCAAAAATTACCCCTGGCGGGTAGATTGCACGGTTCAAAACCAAAAAGGATCGATTGCGGCCGATCAGATTCGTGTAGTTGATAAATCGAGGTTAGGCTCTAAAATTGGTAACCTGTCAGCAATAGAAATCAAGAAATTAAAGCAGGTTATGCAAGAAATGCTTGGTGACTAATGTGGGCAGATCCTCAGTAATAGAGCCTACCTGATCAGTTACCCCTATTAAAAAACACCGCCAGCCCGTCCTTTCCTGCAACGATAATATCTTTCCGGCCGCTTCCCGTCAGGTCCGCTATATCAAAATACACACCGATCCCCTTTCCGACGCCATAAGGTCCGTGTGAAATGATCTGCTTCACGAATGCTTCGCCGTTCCATTTGAAATAATACAAACCTACCAGGTCTTTTTCGCCCGGATCGCCGCCATTGTGCGCGCGGTATCTTTTGCCGGTCACCAGTTCCTTGCTTCCGTCGCCGTCGATATCCACCCACGCCATCGAGTGAAATTGTGAGTTATAAGGGTCAATGCTGTGTTTCGCCCAGCTGATCTTGCCGGCATTGTCCTTTTTCTGTTCGTACCAATGCAGCCCGTAGCTGTGCGCCTGGCCTACAATCACGTCGTTTTTGCCATCGCCATTTACATCAGCCACAATAATAGGCACGCTCGCATCTCCGAAATTGAAATCATTGTGGGCGATCCATTTGTCTTTCATCACATTCTTGGGCGCTTCCAGCCAGCCGCTACTGATGATGATATCACCCCGGCCGTCGCCGTTGATGTCCCCGAAACCAAGTCCGTGATCCTGTTTGTCAGCGATCTGCACTTTCGTGAATTTGCCCGTACCTTTTCCATTCTGGTCTCTTTCCAGTTTATAGAATTTCAGTGGCTGGTTAGGGTTATTCGGCACGATTTCCAGTTGTCCGTCATTATCGATATCCCACGCCTGGCCCGTTTCTACGTTCCCCGTTTCGTCGATCAGGTGGTCGGTCCACGGTTTATCGTTGCCCGGATTCTCGCGCCAGAGCAGCGATTTGTTGAACCAGCCGCCAGTGACAATATCCATTTTGCCGTCGCCGTTCACGTCCATCGGTACCGTCAGAAATTCGTCCCAGTATTCGCCGTGACGTTTTACGTCGCCCAGATAAGCCCGGTCGAAAAACTCGGGACCTTTGTACCAGTAGGAGCCGGACACGATATCCGGTTTCCCGTCATTATTGACATCGAAAACGGCCACAGATTCAAAGCTTTCCGATGCGATCATTTTCTTCTCAAACCGGACCGGCGTTTTGCCTTTCATGTCCTGCGCCTGACTTTGGTTTGCACCAAAAGCGCTGGCAATGAGCAGTAGGCAACAGGTGTTTTTTGATAAATGCATAGTAAAGGGACTAGGTGATGATTCAGTGATTTTGGTGATAAATTAAGCGGCAGGAACCAGTTGGTCCCCGCCGCCGGGTTCAGGGTTTAGGAAATAAGTCGGCCGGATGCTTAATAGCCCGGGTTTTGTTCCAGATCGGGGTTTACTTGTATTTCAAGAAAAGGAATAGGGAAAAGCAATTTGTTCTGATCGAGGTTATAAGTCGCTGCGGTCAGGTAATAGTAGGCCGGGTTTGCTTTCAGTTTTGCGCCATATGCATTCATCACTGCTATGGCATTGCCCGTTCTTACCAGATCGATCCAGCGTTTGTTTTCAAAAGCCAGTTCCACGCGGCGCTCTTTCAGGATCGCGGCCCGCAATGCAGCCTGGTCTTTCGCAGGGGAATCTGCCAGTCCGGCCCGCTTGCGCACCTGATTCAGGAAGCCAGCTGCGTCAGCTGCCTTACCCTGCTCGTTGGCCGCCTCAGCCTGCATCAGCAGCACTTCCGCATACCGGTACACCGGAAAATTCTGGTTGGTTTGCCCGTAAATCGAATGCGGGTACTGGTATTTTTTGATATAAGGCAAATTCACATAACTCGTGTCCGAGACCTGCGAAGGCCCGGTAATGAAACCGACAGACGCATTGAAACGCTTGTCTTTCGTGCGGTCTTCATAAGCAGCCAGCAGATCTTCCGTGGGCGTATTCCAGCCAGAGCCCGGGGCAGTTTGCGAGCCGGTCGGGCCTTTGGTATACTGCGCGTGGTTGACCGTCAACGGGATGAAATAATAGGGGAAATAGCTGTGCAAACTCAGCGTGGTACCTTCCAGGAACTGTACTTCAAACACCGATTCCGCATTGTTTTTATTATTTGGATCAAAAACAGAAGCATAATCGGCCAGCAGTGAGTAGCCCGTCACCTTGGCTGACGCAGCTTCCGCAGCCGCCCAGTTTTTCTGATTTAGATAAACATCGGCCAGAAGCGTGAATGCGGAGCCGGAAGTAGCCCTGCCGGGCTCCTGCGTTGCTTTGTTGGGCAAGAGTTCGCTGGCCTGGGTTGCGTCTGAAATGATCTGGGCATAGATCTCCTCCGCCGATGAGCGCGGCAGGGAAGCAGTGGCCAGGTCCGAAGCCGGTTCCAGATGCAACGGAACACCGCCGTAGTATTTCACCAGATCAAAATAGGCCAGTGCGCGCAGGAAAAGGACCTGCCCTTTGAAATTTGCCATAACCGCCGCGTCCAGCCCTGAATCATCAATCTGTGCCAGCACCTGATTGGCGCGGGCAATAATGTCGAAATCGGAGTAGTATTTGGCGGCTGTGATCGAATTTTCTGAGCCGTTCACAAACTCATCGATCTCTTCCGGAATAGGGGAGCGGTAGTCGATATTGTAAAAAAAGTGGGTATTGTCCGACCGCATTTCGCCCATCGCCCAGCCCGATTCATTGTTGTAAAGTGCCTGCAAAGGCGCATAAGTGCCATCGACTGCCTGTTTGAAATCTGATTCAGATTCGAAGAAGTTGGAGGGTACTACTGCATTCTGAGGTTCTATATTCAAAAAGTCGCTGCACGAGCCGAGTACCACGGATAATACCAATATTGCTGATAGGGTCTTTGATTTCATGACCTTCGTATTTTAATGATGTTGTCCAAAAATTTAAAAACCTACATTGAAGCCGAGTGAATAGGTGCGCGGAACAGGGTAGGAACCGCCATCAATCCCTAAACCTGTTGTGCTCTGACTGAGGCTCACCTGCGGGTTGGCGCCCGGATATTTGGTGAAAATGTGCGCCTGCTGAATGCTTGCATAAGCGCGTAGCCGCTTGATCGCAGCGCTACTTTTGAGCGGGATCGTGTAGCCGAGCGTGATATTGTTTATCGAAATGTGGCTAGCGTCGTACATCATCTGGCTTCCCCACCAGTCGCGTTCCAGGTAAGTGGTGCCTGCTTCCAGACTTCCGTACCGGCCGCTTCCCGGGTTTTCAGGTGATCTCCATCTGTCTTTTACATTGGCCAGTACATTGAATACGCCGTCCAGGTTGGTCAGTGTCTGTTCTGCACCGCGCACCACGTCGTTTCCATAAGTGCCTGATAAAGTGAGTGAAAAGTCAAAGTTTTTATAGGAAAGGTTATTGGTCATACCAAAAATGAAGTCAGGATGGGGGTTACCGATGATCGTCGCGTCGTCGACTGTGATGATCCCGTCGCCATTGACGTCCTTAAACTTGGCGGTACCTACCTGGGAAGTACTGTGCTTGGGTGAGTTGTCGTATTCTTCCTGGTTTTTGTAAACCCCCTCGTGCTGCATACCGTAAAGCATTCCGATCGGGTAGCCGACGCGCGTCACGTGGTCGCCGCCTATGAGTCCGCTGCCTGATCCCGTGATCAGCTCATTGGTTTTTGTCCCCATCGACTTCACCCGGTTGCGGTCGAACGAGATATTGAAATCGGTAGTCCAGCGGAGCGCGCTATTCTGCACATTCACAGTATTGACAGAGAACTCGTGGCCCCAGAAACGCAGCTCGCCGATATTGGTCTGGATATTGGCATAACCCGAAGCCCGCGGCACCCGCACATTGAAAAGCAGGTCGCTCGTTTTTTTGCGGTAATAGTTATAGGTGAAATTGATCCGGTCCTTGAACAGGTTCAGGTCGAGACCGATATTGAATTGCTCGTTGCTTTCCCATCCAATACCCTGATCGGCCAGGTTGTCCACCCGGCGGCCGCCGGCGACGGTTTTTCCAAACACATAATTGGCAGTAGAGATCGTTGGAATATGGGTGTAGTTACCGATATTGAAATTACCCGCAATACCCCAGCTCGCGCGAAGTTTCAGGAAGGAAATGGTTTGAATATCAGACAGAAACTCTTCTTCACTCAAAATCCAGCCCGCAGAAACGGAAGGAAAGTTACCCCAGCGATTGCGCGTCCCGAAGCGCGAAGAACCATCGCGGCGGATCGACGCAGAAAGCAGGTATTTGCCTTTGTAATTGTAATTCACCCGCGCCAGATAGGAGAGCAGGCTCCACTCCTGAATGCTGCTCGAAGCCGTGACCGTACCCGCGGCAGCGATCGTTTTTACTTTATCGTCGGGATAGTTGTTTCCGTTGATATTGCTTGTGTCAGTTCTGTAACGCTGCGCAGTAAAACCTACGATCGCATCAAAGTTGTGGTCGCCTACATTCTTTTGGAACGTCAGGATGTTTTCATTAACCCAGGAAAGATACTTCGACTGATTTAGTTTGGAAAAAGGGACTTTGTACAAGCCGGTACCCCGCGCACCCGTCGTCAATCCATTGAATGCAAAACTCCTACCATCGCCTTTGTCAATATTGGCCGAAGTCTTGAAAGAAAGCTCTTTCGTGATCTGGTATTCCGCAAAAAGATTCGCCAGAATCCGTGTGTCGCTGTTGTCAACAACGCGGTCTGTTAGTGTACGGGCATAGTTTGGAGTCGGAAACATACCGGGAGAAGTGGCTGTCAGTGTGAGGGAACCATCCGGGTTTCTAAGCGGTGCGAGCGGAGTAGTTTGCAGCGTTTCGTTCACTATGCTGCCCACGCCATCGACGCCCGTATTCGAGTTCGTGGAGTAAGTCGGCGCGACGTTGATACCGATATTCAGCTTTTCGTGCGGGCGAAAATTGGTGTTTACGCGAAGCGAATAGCGTTTGTAACCGGAGCCCAGGATCACACCATCCTGCTGTAAAAAACCGGCTGTTGCCGTGGTACTGAATTTTTCGGTGCCGGTACTCAGGCTCAGGCTGTGGTCCTGCATCAATGCAGTGCGCGTGATGGCATCGTACCAGTCGGTACCTTCGCCATATTGCTGGGGATTCTGGAAAGCAGGATCAACGGGCAAGCCTCTTTCCTCTGCCATTTCTTTCCGCCAGGTCGCAAATTCCTGCGCGTTCATCATATCCGGCCGGCCGCGTTGCGGTACCTGCTGGGCACCGATGTAAGTACTGTAATCAATGCGCGTTTTACCCGGCACCGCCTTTTTTGTTTCAATTAAAACAACCCCGTTCGCGGCTCTTGAACCATATAAGGCCGTGGCGGAAGCATCTTTCAAAACACTGATCGATTCAATTTCGTTAGGGTTGATATTGGCAATACCGCCTACGATCGGGTTACCGTCAACCACATAAAGCGGATCGGCCCCTGCGGTGATCGACGCCGCGCCGCGGATCCGTATCGCCATGCCCGAGCCGGGCGTTCCCGTAGTTTGCGAGATCTGTACGCCTGCAAGCTTTCCCTGTAATTTCTGCGAAAACTGGGAAACCGGCAAATCGGCAAAATCCTTCCCGCTCACCGTGGAAACCGAGCTGGAAAGCTGGCGCGTGGATTGCTTTCCATAACCTACTACCACCAGTTCATCCAGTGATTTTTCATCTTCCTTCAAAGCAATTTCAATGTTCGACTGCGTGCCCACGGCCACTTCCTGACTGATATAGCCCACAAAAGAGAAGATCAGACTGGCATTATCGTCGGCTACAACCACCGAAAAGTTGCCATCGGCGTCGCTGCTGGTACCCTGCTGCGTACCCTTCACCACAATGCTCACGCCGGGCAGCGGAGCCCCTTTGGCATCGGAAACCTTACCTGATACTTTCCGGTCGGCAGGTTTTGGTTCTTCTGCCTGTGCCGGAGAGGGTGCGGTTTCTGCCGGCAGGTTTTGCAGCATGATTTGTCCGCCTACCAGCTTGTAAGTGATATTTAGGGGATTAAGGGTCAGGTCCAAAACTTCGGAAAGGCGCAGGTTCACTGCATTTACGGTTACCTTTCTGCTGGCACCAATGGTATTGGAACTATATACAAACCTTACCCTGGCCTGCTGCTCAATGCGCGACAGCACCTTACTGACCGGGGTATTCTCCATCCGGATCGTGACCGAACGGTCCAGAAGATCCTGCGAATGCCCGCTGTGCGAGTAGGCAAAGGTCATTGTCAAAAAAGCTAGAACAGACTGTAAGAAGCTGATCCTCATAATATGAATCAAGAGAGGATGGAGACGTATTCGGTTTTTCATTACTTTTACATGTTTTGTTTAGGACTGTGAAAAGGTTTAACAAAGCCCCACTCGCTCCCTTGACGTCTTCCAAATGCCGGGGAAAAGAGGGGAAATCTTGAAGAGTCGAATGTGCTGGTAACACGTTCGGCTCTTTTTTATATTAAAGAATCTGCTGCTTATTGAGTTGGCGCACATCCGTTTCCGCTGATCAGAATGCGGGTTCCACGTACTTCATAAGTTGCATTCACTGCGGCACATAGCAGGTCCAGTTTGGTAAATAAAGGTTCCTGCGTAATGTCGGCAGTGAAAAGGCATTCGCGCATAGCATCGTTACCGAGGATGATCTCTACCCCGAAAGATTTTTCCAGTTTTTCAATCACATCAATGAAATGAGTGTCCTGGAATACGAATGTGGCCGGCGCTGATCCTCCTTTCGCCGTACTGGCCACAGGCTGAGGGTTGGCTACCAGACCTGTTTCAAATGCATGCGTTTCGTGGGAGTACTTGACGCGCTGATTGGCCGTCAGGATCACACCATCTTTGACCTTACTGTTCAGGTCGGCTTCCCCATTCGTTTTTTTCGATACAGAAACTTTCCCCGTCACGACCGACACTTCAATGGCGCTGTTGTTATTGCTTCCTTCCACCCAGAAACTGGTTCCGAGCACCTTGGTCACCACCTCGCCGGTGTGGACTAGAAATGGCCTTCCCGTATCGTGGAATACATCGAAAAAAGCCCTTCCCGCCAGGTATACCTCTCTGTTCTTCCCTGCCAGGCCGGCACGGTAGGAGATTTTGGTTCCCGGAGACAATCGCAGCACCGAACTGTCGGGCAATGTGACGGTTTCGGGCTGCGTACTTTTATTAATGTAAGTGATCAGGTTGTCAGGCAGTGTCTTTTCAATAGTGGCGACAGGAAGAGTTTTTTTCAAAAGTACCTGATACCCGGCCAGTCCTATCCCTAAAACCAGCACAGCCGCCGCGGCCCATTTCCACAACGGAAATGAATAAGCAGGTACTTCGGCCCCGGTATCTTCATTGGCGAGGATCGAATGCCAGATCCGCTCTTCGATCGCCTTGTTCTCTTCCGCGCTACGTTCGGGCACTTCTTCGTCGAGCATTGCAAACCATTGCTCCACAAGCCGGCTTTCCTGGTCGGTGCAATTTCCGGCGCGGTAACGATCAAGTAATTGGTAGAAGTTTTTTTTGCTCATACGAAATGGATGGGAGCCTTTCTAGTAAGACTGAAAAGCAGCGCCCCACCGCAAATCGGATAATTTTTTCCTGGAAAGTTTATAAGTTAAAACTCATAAACGCCAAATTTTCTTTAAAATATGATATTTATAAAAATCAGAAGCATGGTGATGCTCTTACGCAGGCTTTCCCTCAATTTACGCAGCGCCTGGGTAATGTGGTACTCGACCGTGCGCGGGGGGAGGTGCAGTTTGTCGGCAATCTCGGATGCTGATTTTCCTTCAAAACGGTTGAGCAGAAAGATATCCCGGGTCTTTTCCGGAAGCTGGCTCATTGCTTCGCTGATCGCAGCTTCGAGTTCGTCCAGAAAAAGAGGGTAGTCCGGTGCGGTGGTGTCGGACGCGGAGTTGAGGTCGGAGAAGATCCGCTCTTTATAGTGGTCGATGATCCTGTTGCGGACCGAAACGAACAGATAGCTTCTCAGATTGGAAATGAGGAGCTGGTCCCGTTTTTCCCAAATATTCACAAAAAGCGCCTGCACGATTTCTTCCGCTACGTCCTTGTCGTGGGTTTTGGCAACAGCAAAATCGTACAGCTCACGCCAGTTCTCCCGGTAAACCGCCTCGAACTCTTTTCTGCTGATTGGAAAGGCAGAATCGGCAGGGTCAGCTTTTGGAATGTATTTTAACCGTTTCATTACCTATTTTAACACATCAATGCGGCTGCGGAACAAGCGCTGGGAAAACTGCATATTTTGCATTTCCATACAACCATAAAGCTTTGAAGTGATGAAATGCTACCGTTCGTTCACCATTTTATTCAAATTCCTTTGTTACCTGCTCGTTTTGCGCAGTCCGGTCGTCAGCGCGCAGCAGAGTGCAACCGGTGAAAAATCGCTTTACCTGCCTGGCAAAGTAATGCGTGTCCCCGATGGCAATGATTACCATAGCAATGAAAGCGAATTCAGTTACCAGCGCATGGTGCAGTCGCCCAATATCGCCATTTTCTGGCACAGGGAATTCGGTGCTGACCCTGCAAAAAATGCCGATTCAGCGAAAAGGTTTGATGTCAACGAGGCCCTGAAAGAGTGCGAGCGGTTTTATGGTTACTATGTTAACGAGCTTAAACTGGTGCAGAAAGGTAACTCGCTGACAGACAGATATAAAATGATTCTGTACGTGATCGGCGGGGACGAGCAGACTGCATTTGGCGGCGGTGTTGAAAATAAGATCGGTATACTGTGGACTCCGGCCGTAAGGATGTCAAAAGCACCTTACGGGGCGCTGGCGCATGAGCTTGGCCACGCATTTCAATATATGTCCCGGTCAGACAGCAAGGCAGGCCCGCGCGGACCGATTATGGAAATGTCGGCGCAATACATGTTATGGCAGGTTTATCCTGAATGGATGACATTTGAGAACTACCATTTAAAAAGTTACCTCAAAAAAACGCATTACGCATTCCTGCATCCGCAGAATATGTACCATTCGCCTTATGTGCTCGAATATTGGTCTGAAAAGCATGGAAAGACGTTTTTCGGGGAATTATGCCGGTCGACGCAGGAAGGGGAAGATCCGGTAATGACCTATAAAAGGCTGACAGGCGTGAGTCAGGAGAAATTCAATGACGAAATGTTTGAGGCAGCAGGCAGGTTTATGACCTGGGATTTGAAAAGGGTTGCAAAAGAGGCCGCCCGATATGCCAACCAGCATTCGACCAGGCTTAATCCTGCGAAGGGAGGCTGGTGGAAGGTGGATTCAGCAAATTGCCCGCAAAATTATGGCTACAACGGAATTGCATTGACTGTCCCGGCTTCGGTTAAAATGGTAACGCCTGAATTTGAGGGCATTGCGGGTGCGAAGGGGTATAGTGATTATAAATCCGGTCATGCAGGGTGGCGCTACGGCTTCGTAGCATTTCAAAAGGACGGTACCCGTGTTTACGGCAAAATGTCGCGCGAAGCGAAAGGGAAATTGAAGTTCAAAGTACCGGCCGATACCCAAAATTTGTGGCTGGTTGTGAGTGGCGCGCCTACCGAACACTGGGTAGTCCCGTTTGGCAGGCAAAAAACCGTCGCGCCGGAAGAACAGTGGCCGTACCAGATCCGATTGAGCGGGACTTCCATCGCCCAGACAGAATAGGGTATTGTGTGCATTCTGATTGCTGCAACAACTCAGCGTGCATTCGCTGCATCAATATTGATGATACTGCCGGCCAGCGCGTCGTCGACCGGAATGGTGCAGGCCGGTACGATCCGTCCGCGAATGTATACTTCGCAGGTCCCGCAGCTTCCCATGCCGGAACAAATCCCGAAGCCGGAAAGGTGCAGATAATCGGATAAAAGGCTCATCAATGAAAAGTACCGGCCTTTCGGAACCTGTACTTCATGCGATTGCTCCCGGTATATTACTGTAAAATTTATGAGGCCTGGTTCCATAAAATAGCCATTTTTTACCCTTTTTTGAGATCACCTTTCGTATTTTGCGGATCTTCACTCCAACGATCTCATGAAAAATCTGCGCAATATACTTTTCTATGTAATCACGCTGGCCGTTTTTTCCGGGGCAGTTTACTGGTTTATAACGGAAGGCCAAAAGCTGGAAAACCCTTCGGGCGCTGCCATTATACCGGCACAGACTACTTCCTCTCTGGAGCAGTTCCGCGGCACACTTTTGCATGATCTTACAAGTCCGCTGGCGATCCTTCTTTTACAGATCATCACGATTATCATAGTTGCCCGTGTGTTCGGGTGGTTTTGTAAAAAAATTGGTCAGCCTACTGTAATTGGCGAAACTGCTGCGGGGTTGTTTCTGGGCCCTTCACTTGTGGGCACGCTCTTTCCAGAGTTTTCAGCATTTCTTTTTCCAAAAGCCTCACTTAGTAACCTGCAATTTCTGAGCCAGATCGGGTTGATCCTTTTTATGTTCATCATCGGTATGGAGTTGGATCTCAAAGTGTTGAAAACCAAGGCAAAGGAGGCGATTGTGATCAGTCACGCCAGTATTGTTCTGCCTTTTGCCCTCGGCGTCGGGCTGGCGCTTTTGCTTTATCAGGAGTTTGCGCCGGAAGGGATCAGTTTTCTTTCTTTTTCTTTGTTTACAGGTATTGCGTTGAGTGTCACGGCATTCCCGGTACTTGCACGGATCGTTCAGGAGCGGGGGCTGTCGAAAACCAGATTGGGTATGATGGTCATTACCTGTGCCGCTACCGACGATATCACCGCCTGGTGTATCCTGGCGGCGGTAATCGCGATCGTGAAAGCGGGTTCTTTTGTAAGCTCCGTTTACACCATTTTGCTGGCTGTTGCGTACGTTTTGCTGATGTTGAATGTGGTCAAACCTTTCCTGAAAAGGCTGGGGGATCACTACGATTATAAGGAGGGGTTAACCAAGCCCGTAGTTGCCATCTTCTTTGTGGTACTGCTGGCCTCGGCATACAGCACCGAGGTTATCGGCATTCATGCACTGTTCGGGGCGTTTATGGCAGGGGTGATCATGCCTTCGAACCATAAATTCAGGAATATTTTCATTGAAAAGGTAGAAGACGTTTCTATGGTTTTGCTGCTGCCTTTGTTCTTCGTATTTACCGGATTACGTACCCAGGTTGGCCTATTGAACGATCTCTATCTGTGGAAAATGACCGGCATTATCATGCTGGCGGCTGTGGTCGGTAAGTTTATCGGAAGCGCGGTGGCCGCCCGTTTTGTGAAGCAAAGCTGGCGGGACAGTCTGATCATTGGCTCGCTGATGAATACCCGTGGGCTGATGGAGCTGGTGGTTCTGAATATCGGATATGATATTGGTGTACTTTCTCCGCAAATATTTACCATGATGGTTATCATGGCGCTGCTCACTACCTGCATGACAGGTCCTGCCCTCGATCTGATCGATCGGTTCATGCCCGAAGAAAAAACGGTGCTGGATTCGGCCGGCTCTGCGGGCGACCGTTTTTCGGTGCTGATCGCCTTTGCAAGTCCGCAAAGCGGGCGGAAAATGCTCAAACTCGCCAGTCTGCTCGTTACCCGCCAGGTGACAAAAAATCTGACCGCACTGCATCTCTCCCCGAGCAGCTATTTAAGCCAGGTCGATACGCAGGAGTATGAGACCGAAACCTTCAGGCCGGTAACAGAAGAGGCCGAAATGCTGAAAGTGCCTGTTACGACGCTGTTCAAACCTTCACAGGATATAGAACACGACATCATTGAATCCGCCAACAAGGGTGATTTTGATCTTTTGATGATGGGCATTGGTCACGGCGTATTTGAAGGGACCTTTCTGGGAAAATTGTTGGGTTTTACCAATAAAATCATCAGCCCGGTCCGCCTTTTTGACACCATTACCGGCAAAGAAAAGCTGTTTCACACTGAAATTTTCGACGACCGCACGAGTCATGTGATCAGGTCGGTGAAAGTGCCGGTTGCTTTATTGATTGACAAGAACCTGACCAGAACCGAGCATATCTTCATCCCGGTTTTCAACGCTTCCGATCAGTTCCTGCTTGCATTTGCAGCCAGGCTGACCAGTGACGATAAAATGCGGATTACGATCATGGACCCGACGGGACTGATGGGGCACGAACCAGGGATCCGCGATACTATCCTGCAAATGCAAACCGACTCGCCCGGGCAGATTGAATTTTACAATGAAAACGGACTCGAAAAAGATTTTCTGCAGAAGCTGGACCTGATGCTGATCAGCTACCAAAGCTGGCAGCAAGCTGTCCATGCGCACAGCCCCTGGCTTTTGCATTCCCCATCGGTGCTGGTGGTCCGGGCTTAGGTTTGTGGAGGAGGACTAATGGTGTTTGTCGCCGGGGAAATGACGTATGTCGACGGGAATTCATTTCCGGGAACAAGCGCTCTAACTTCGCGGCAATCATTAACTATTAGTCGCGAAAAATGAAATTGAAGCAATTATTTTGGTCAGCGCTGTTATTGGCAGGCTGCACCACTACCGACCCGGACGTGGTGCCGGGCGAGGAGCAAGGCTGGCCCGATCAGCCGGAACTGCCGGTAATCGGCGGGCATGAAACTTTCTCTATCGAAGGCAACGAATACGAGGTAAATGTAATGGGTGATATGCAGCCGCGATCTCCCAAATTCCCCTCGCTGCAAGTGAAGAAAGGATTTCTGCGCGGTTATGTGGCCGACCTGGCCGGTAAGCCGATCAAGGGTGCGTATATAGGTGCACGTGTAACACTTGTAGGTGGATCCTATTCAGGGGCTTCTGCGGAATCGGATGAAAACGGGTACTATGAAATTAATCTGCCCTACGGAGCGGTGCATTATTATGCGACGGGTTATACCATTGACTACGGCACCAGCAGAGCGGTGGTGGGACTTACCCCGGCCGATGACAATACTTCCGGGTTTGCTTCCGAAACCGGGATGGTGAAGAACTTTGTGCAGCAGTCATTCGGGGTGGGGGATAAGGACGAAGTTTTACAGCAGCCCGGTAACCCTTCCAATTATTATGGCGGCGCGATTAGTATTGATTATCAGGTGGATTGGGATAACAATGTACCTAATTACCTCCCACCCGACGGTGAGATAGAAATTGACCTGATCCCGGAAGGAAAAGGGTATTACGGAGAGACAAAATCATTTAAAGTTTACAAAAAGATCGGCTATTCGAGAGCGATGATTTTAAATATACCCATTGGGAAATACACGATAAAAGCGAAGCTGCGCGGTGGGGAAGAGCTTCAAATGAAAGTCGTTGGTCCCTACGCAAATGCATACCCGAAGTTTGGGCTCAAACCTGCAAAGGCAATCGGATCAGCGAGCGTATTGTTTACGCCATCCTTCCAGGTAACTCCGGGAATGGTTCCGGCGCACCGCGGAAACTGGCAGGCAGTCGACATACAGCTTGAAAGGGTGGAGTAGGAAAGCGGATCGCAAGAGGGAAATATGCAGTCCGGCTGACTGGATTTTGTGAACAAATTGAAAGTAGGTACCTTCGGTGACAGAAATGCGCCGTGCACATATGCTTTTTTTTGCCGACATAAAATCTGATAAATGTTTTCCATCAAGTCCCTTTTTTCGAAACTTTTTACTTCAAACGGAGGCCAGCGCATTGCGGATGATTCGCATTATTTATCGCTTTGCTGCATTGTCAAAGACGAAAACGATTACCTGGCGGAGTGGCTGGACTATCACCGGAAAATCGGAGTGACGCATTTTTTTATTTACGACAACGGGAGCAAAAAGCCTATTGCAGAAACGATCGATTCACTGGGATTGGCTGATATTGTTACAGTTACAGAAATTCCAGGGAGGAACAAGCACGTGAAAGCTTATCAGCATTGTCTGGATCATTTCGGCAACAGTTCGCGGTGGATAGGCTTTATCGATACCGACGAATTTATTGTCCCGAAAACAGGCGATGCTGATTTTACCCGGCAATTGAAAGGTTATGAGCCTTACGGAGGGCTCGGTCTGAGCTGGCTGATCTTTGGCTCTAACGGGCATAAAACCAGGCCTTTGGGAGGCCAGCTTGAAAGTTTTACAAAACGCTCGGATATTGATTTTCTAGCCAATAAACACATCAAAAGCGTCGTGCAGCCCAGGTATGTGCAGTCGGCGTTCAAGTCGCATTGTTTCAAATACAAGCCTGGTTATTTCTGTGTCAATGAGCATTTAATCAAAATCGAAGATTCTTTTGCGGAGCCGAGCATTGATACCGTTCAGCTTAACCACTACTATTGCCGCTCACTGGAAGAATATCAGGAAAAGATCAAAAGGGGCATCAGCGACACGAAACGCGAACGGAAACTCGACGAATTTTACTATCACGATGGGGAGTCGAACCGCGTGGAAGACAGAACGATACTGGAAGTTCTGGCCAGGGCCAAAACTTCATAGGTATGTTTTCACCCGTTTCCCGGATCTTCTTACTCAGGCATCCTTTGCAGGAATTTTCCACCGCTTCATGATGATCTTTCCGGAAAAACGTTTCAGGTGGTACTGCTCGGGCTCTCCGATCAGGAACCCGAATGCTTTCATAGAAGGTACCGCATCAAACACGACCTTTAAAACTGCGGTGATAGGCAGCGCAAGGATCAGCCCGGCAAGACCGAACAGCATACCGCCAAGCAGTAATCCTACAAGGGCCATGAGTGGATTAATACTCACTTTGCCGCCCACAATGTTGGGCGTGAGAAAGTTGCCTTCCAGAAACTGTACAACTTGAAACCACGCCACCACGCCTACTGCATACCAGGCACTATCCTTGGTGGCCAGGGCAAACAACGCCGGAAGTACCGACCCGATCGCAATCCCAATGTAGGGGAGCAACATCAGCAGGGAGGCCAGAATGCCAAAAAACCAGGCGTAGGGTATGCCCATAACGAGTAATCCCACCGTATTGAGAATCGCGACAATGCCCATTACCGTCACTAACCCTACCAGGTAGCTCTGAACTACATAGTAGATCTTGTCGAGCACCTGGCTCACTACCTCCTTGGAAGCAGAGGCGAATGCGTGAAAGAAAAATTCACGGAAGAAATCGCGGTAGTAAAGCAGGAAGAAGGTAAATAATGGTACAATGATCACGCTGGCCAGGATACCACCCACGGAGCCGAATGCGGTACTGATGATCACGCCCGCATTGCTGACTACCCGATTCGAAAATGCGGTAATCTGCTTCGTAATTTCCCCTTCTTCCACACCAAAGCGCATGGTTACCCACTTTTGAATGGTTTCCAGAATATGCATGAATCGGACCTGCATGTCGCTGCCATTGGCACCGATCACGATCACCTGATGCACGATGAACCAGACCAGAAACCCGATGACTATAATGGCGATAATGACGGATAATATTGAAGCGGTAGCCCGGTTGACTTTGTATTTTTCAAAAAAGCGGGTGATAGGGAAGAGCGAAATGGCCAGCAGGATCGAGAACATCAGGGGTACCAGTACGCCTTGCAGCACGTAGAGCAGGGCAATGATCAATACGAGGCTTAGCAAAGATGCCGCCACATTGACGTTTCGGCTGTAATCAGAAAGTCTTATCATTTGAACAGTGGTTATAACAGGAAACACTATTAATTTGGTGCCAGGAGGTATCTTTGGTTTTTTGTCGGGCATGAAAAAACTACTGATTGCAGCTATTCTTCTTGGGACGCTCACCGCCCAAGCACAGGTTTTCCGGAAAAGGACCACCCTGCTGATGGGCGGAAGGTTTGATATTACCATTGTAGCAAACGATTCCCTGGCTGCCGAAAACAACATTGACACGGTTATCGCGGAAATCACCAGAATTGAAAATCTGATCTCGGACTGGAAACCCGCTTCCCAGGTTTCTCAGGTAAATGCCCAGGCGGGTATCCGCCCGGTCAAAGTAGATCAGGAAGTTTTCGAGCTGACCGAACGCGCGCTCGCGCTTTCGAAACTGACCAATGGCGCTTTCGATATCAGTTTCGCGGCCATGGACAGGATATGGAGATTCGATGGTTCCATGACAAAAATGCCTTCCGAAGCGGCAATCAGGAAATCGGTGGAAAAGGTAGGGTACAGGAACATTGTACTCGACCGTGAGAACCTGACCATTTTCCTGAAAAAGAAAGGGATGAAAATAGGGTTTGGTGCACTCGGGGAGGGATATGCAACCGATAAATGCAGAAAGATGATGCTGGCAAAAGGCATCAAAGCCGGTATCGTGAATGGTTCCGGCGATATGAGCGCCTGGGGAAAGCAACCCGACGGCAGTGATTGGGTGATCGGGATCAACGACCCTGCGCAGTCGGGCGAGCTTTTTGCGGTGGTGCCCCTGCGTGAAGGTGCAGTGGTGACCTCGGGGAGCTATGAAAAATATGTGATTTTTAACGGCAAACGCTATTCGCACATTATCAACCCTGCAACCGGCTATCCCGCGACTGGCCTGACAAGCGTCACAATCTTCGGCCCCGGCGCCGAACAGGCGAATGGTTTCAGTACGTCGATCATGGTGATGGGAGAAAAAGCCGGTCTCGAATTCCTTGGCCGCTTTCCGGAATTCAGCTGCCTGCTGATCACCGACGAAGGTAAGGTGTTGACTTCGGGAAATTTCGATATTTCAAAATACAAAACAGATCAGTAGCAGTCCATTAAAATCTGGCTCCGGGACTGATAGTAGCTCACACTTTTGCCCAGTCTGCTCTGGCAGATCTGTTCGAGGAGCCCGATCACATTATTTTGCATGGACAAAGAGCCGCAAAGCATGATTACCCCTTCTTTTTCCAATATCTCAGCCACCAGGGCTTCATCTCTGACAAGCAAATCCCTGACATATTGTTTCCCGCCCTCCCGCGAATAAGCAATATGCAGACCGCGCAGCTTATGATCTGCCAGATTTTTATCGATTGCAGATTTATAAATCGCAAAAGAAGCCTGGTCGCGAAACCCGCAGTACAGGTAAGTATCTGCATTCGGTTTTTGCTGATCGATCATTCCCAGAAAAGGAGCGATCCCTGTTCCGTTGGAGATCATCAAAACAGCCGCAGCATTTTGGGGGAAATGAAAGTGGGCATTGCTCACAATGCGTGCATTGATCACACTGCCGGCGTTCAGACTGTACAGGTATTCAGAGCCAAGCCCATTCTCATGCATTTTCACGCTCAGCTGCATATCGCTTCCGATTTTTCCGATCGAATACAACCGCTCGCGGTGATCGCTGGCAGGGTAAATGGCAAGGAGGTCGCCGGAAGTGAAGCCAGCCCGCCGCCTGGGTCTGAGACGTATTAAAAATGCCTCTCCCGGGTTATTAATCTGCGTTTTTTCAACAACTGCCAAAGATTGCGGGCGTTCATTCCTGACAGTGAGCGACCCACTGCTGACCGTGAGCGGAATCCCGGCGTGCTGCGACCAGGTAGTAGCCCACTGCCCGAACTCTTCGGGAGATTTATCATTCACGGTATGGATTTCCAGCATCGGCACCGCCCACTTTTGCTTTGCAAGCAGATGGTCAGTCTCAAAAGCGAACTTGCAGAAATCGGGGTAACCGTGCGAGCCGAAACCTATCACCGAGTAACGGACCGGATTGGGCTGCGGATGTTTTTCAAGTAATTTGGCAAACTGAGACGCATTGGTAGGAGGGTTGCCCAGCCCGTATGTCGCCGACATCACCATGATATGGGAAGCTTTCGGAAAGACAGTATAATTGTTGAGCTCGGTCACGAAAGCAGTTTTTCCGCCGCTGATCAGTTGTTTGTGGATTGCATTGGCAAAGCCGAAAGTGCTGCCATTTTCCGAGCCTACGAGGATAATATATTCGCTTTCAGCGGCGGTGTACCTGTTTTTTACACGCCCCGCGCGACGCTTGAACGTGATCGCAAATCCGGAATAGATGAAAAAGAGGATATTGGCGGAAGCAATCGCCAGTACAACTGCCCAGATCGCATTCGTGCGACCGGTATGCAGGTCGAGGCTGAGCTGGGTCAGTATGGCGGCGGCAGGGTATTTGACCTGGGTCAGAACGTCGCCGGTGATCTGATTTACTGTAACTTCCCTGTCTTTTAATTTCAGTGTGTAATAGTCCTCCGGATCTTCCGAAAAGGGAAATTCAATGGTTTGTACTTCTGAAAGTTTTATTATTTTAAAGATCTCAAAATCAGCTGCATTTTTCTCAGGCTCCGCGCGGATCTCGTCAAAATTTACGTCTGAGGAAATCGGTGGTGTTTCAATAAGGCCAAAACGCGCCAGCGACAGGTAAGTGCCGCTCAAAGCAATGATAAAGATCGGGACCAGGGAGAGCCTGCCCAGTACCACGTGGTAGTATTGCGCAAAGTTTTCTCTTACAATTTTAGTAAAAAAACGTTTGAAGCCGCGCTGCCGCTGCACGATCAGCATAGTACCTGAAATCGTGATCAGCAAAAGCAGAAATGCGGTCAGGCCCACGAAAAAGCGGCCTGCCTCGTGCAAAAAAAGTGACCGGTGCAACGCTGTGACCCATTCAAAAAATTCACTTTCAGGCTCGGGAACCCCGAGTATCCTGCCATTCATGGGATCAATGTAGGCCAGCAGTTTTTTGCCGTCCTTGTCGCTGCCTTTTACCTGCACAAACCCGTTCGCGTCGACAGACAATTCGCTGATCCCTGGGTACTGCTTCCTGAGTTGGGGGAGTGTGGTAGCAAGACTGGCTTCGCTGAAATGCTCGGAACGATAGGCATGCAGTTTTTCAGAAATCGGCTGAAAAGCCAGCAGGATACCGGTTACAGAGGCGAGGGCCAGTAAAAGAAAAGAAGATACAGCCAGGGCTAAATGGCTGTATCTCCATATAGAAATGGTCATAAAGTACTCGGGAACGTTAATTAGGGCTGAAACGAACGTAGCGGATATAGCCGGTACCTTCGCTCTTGGCGGAAAGCGCCTCCTTTGTCAGCGGAATTTCCAGGTCTTTTACATGATACGCTTTGTCTTCCACAGCGCTTTCGAACCGCAATTTATAGCCTGCATCGATTTTAGCGGTTTCAATCTCTATTACATTGACACTTCGGTCCCCGCCGGTAACCGATGCGCCTGTGACCGCACTGATATTCGAAGGTTTTTTAGCTTGAAACTTGTGCCACTCTTTCATGCTGTTGTACCATTTCTTGTCCGGGCCGAGCACGTAAAGCGTTTTCTCGTAGGCACCTTTGGTATTGATCAGCGAAATCACAATATAGGCGCCTTCGCCCATGTAATTCGTCATCTGGATCATGCATTTATATTTGCTCGTTCCCTGCGCGAATGTGGCCGCAGGCCGGGATAATGTGAGTGCCAGAAACAGCAGGGTTATTCTAAATAAGCTGGACATGAAAATTATTTCAGGAAATTGACTGTAACATTGTTTTTGGAAAGCGACTCGTTTTCACCGGCCAGGTCGTAAGCGGTTTCCTGGAAGTTGGTCACGATATCTTTTTTCGCACCGATCGAAATCAGGTATTTCAGCATTGCATCATCTTTGGATACCATGGCAGCTTTGTGCAGGGCAGTGATACCTTCGCTGTTTTTCGCATTTACATCGATCTGTAAGCTTTCCAACCGTTTTACGAGTGCAAGGTCATTTTTTGCTACTGCATTGTGATAGAGCGTATTGCCATTTTTTGAAGCGGCAGTAACCTTGAAACCTTTGTCCTGGAGAACTTTCAATTTGGGGTCAAAATCATCAGCCCTGCGTGTATCGTAGGATTGTGCCAGATATAAACCCAGGTTGTCGCCATTCTTATCTGTTGTATTAATATCGGCGCCTTTCGCGATGAGGTAACCGATTACTTCCGGTGAATTACTGCGAACTGCCATGGCCAGGGCACTCACGCCCTTTGCGTTGCCCTGGTTAATATCCTTCACTTTTGCAAGCAGCATGCCGAGTACTGCAGTGTCGCGGTTGGCGGCGGCGGCATTCATGAAAACCGTATTTCCGTTCTCGTCTGCCTTATTTACGTCAACTCCCTTGCTCAGAAAGTACTTTATAATCTCCTCCTGCTTCGGTTTGCGAACGATCGAATGCAACGCATTTTCACCGTTTTTACCGATCACCGTCGGTTTCAGTTTCAGGCTTTCGAGGTATTCGTACACGTCAATGGTATTTGCGCCGCCGCGACTTCCCTGCGCCGCCATCAGAAATGCATTCGGGCTGGCAGGTACGCCTTTTTGCAGCAAAGCTTTTAATACATCAATTTTCCCCGCGCGGGCCGCATAACTGAATGCATTGTTGCCCGCCGCGTCGGTACTTTTCAGGTCAAGACCTTTGGAAATGAAATAGTTGGTAAGCGCAAAATCTTTGTCATTGGCAATCCCGATCAGCAATGCATTGGCGCCATCGTGATTAAGGTCTTTTTTCAGATCCGCGCCAGCCGCAATCAGGATATCGTACACTTTGGTATTCTGCTGACTGCCGGCGGCAAAATTGATCGGCGTAGCACCGTGGCCGTCGACAAAATTACCTTTCGATCCCTTCGCTACCAGCGACTCCATGAGCTCCACATTACCGCGCATCGCAGCCCAGTGCAGGTAAATGCGGCCGTCGTGGGTGAGTTTGTCAACTGTATTACCTGGCTGGGTAAGCAGGTATTCTATGGTTGCATTGGGAGCCCCGGAGTTGATCGCCATCACGACGGGGTCGAACATATTGTTGTTGAATTGGGAAGGATTGCTGCCTTTTTCGATCTCCGCTTTTACGGCATTCACATCCGGGGAAGATTTCCAGAACGATTGTTCCAAAAGCGTGTTTTGCTGTGCCTGCGCACCGAAAGCAATCAGGGTACAAACTGCAATGATAAATTTTTTCATATGAACTAAATGGATTGAGAGCTGGGTACCATCTGCGTTTTTATCCACAAAGGTAGGTGTTTCAAAGTTAACGATAACTAGTCTAAATAATACCCCAAAAGTTGTTTTGATTCCCTCTGGCGTCACTTAGGGCTTTTTTTGGAATGCCTTGCGTCATTGGGGGGAAGGGGGCAGCGGCTCATTTGTCTAACCCGCCCCTCAAATTGTCCACTTGCCGGGTTATTGGCTGTTTTTTGGTTGTGTGAGCTTGTAGGTTTGAGTCATCAGATCATTTATAAACCGTCAGATCATGAAGACACAGATCATATTTAAAAGCCTCTTACTTATTGCACTCCAACTTTATGGAATTGCGTCAGTGCATGCTCAATCATCAATTGAACCAGTAAGCACGGCGGGCAACCGGGGCGAAGAAACTTTTGGCCATATAAAGCAGATTAAAGCCGGCCTGCTGGATGTGGGTTATGTGGAGGCCGGTCCAGCAAATGGCCAGCCCGTCCTGCTCATACATGGTTGGCCGTATGATATTTACAGTTATCAGGAAGTGTCGGGAATTCTGGCCGCAAAGGGATTTCGGGTTTTGATCCCTTACCTGAGAGGTTTCGGAACTACGACATTCCTTTCTGAGGAGACACCCCGAAACGGTCAGCAGTCAGCGCTTGCCGTGGATATGATTGCGTTTATGGATGCATTGAAAGTGAAAGGAGCAATTGTGGGTGGCTTCGACTGGGGAGCACGTACTGCCGATATTATGGTTGCATTGTGGCCGGCCAGGGTGAAAGGGCTCGTATCAGTAAGCGGTTATCTGATCGGAAGTCAGCAAGGAAACAAGGCACCCTTAAAACCCAAAGCCGAGCAATCGTGGTGGTATCAATATTACTTTGCTACCGAACGTGGCGTTGCCGGCTATGAAGCCAATACTTACGAATTCAATAAACTGATCTGGGAAACCGCTTCGCCGACCTGGAAATTCAGTAAGTATACTTATGACCGTTCTGCAGCTTCCTTTAAAAATCCGGATCACAGCAAGATCGTCACAGACAATTACCGATGGCGGCTGGGCCTTTCGAAAGGCGAAGCTCAATATGACGAACTGGAAGCGAAGCTGGCAAAATTTCCGCCGATCACGGTACCGGCTATTACCCTGGAAGGCGATTCAAATGGCGCGCCACATCCTGATCCCAGCACTTACGCGGCCCGTTTCAAAGGCAGATACGCACATCATACCATCAGCGGCATCGGCCATAATTTACCGCAGGAGGCTCCGCAAGCATTTGCCAATGCAATTGTGGAAGTGGCAGGATGGATTGATCAATAATTTCAAAACAACTTTTAAATAGCAGTACAATGGAAAATCAAATCGTTTTTGCAGCCAAAGCCGCTGCACCAGTCAATAAAGTTTTATACACCGGAAAAGTACACGTGACCGGCGGCCGTGAAGGTGCAGCAAAAAGCTCAGATGGACGTCTGGACATTAATCTTTCCTCACCAGGCACTTCGGGGCAGGGTACTAACCCCGAACAATTATTTGCCGCAGGCTGGTCCGCCTGTTTTCTGGGAGCTATGCAAATCAATGCATCAACTTTTAAAATCAAGCTTCCTGCGGAAACGTCGGTGGACACGGAAGTAGACCTGGCGACCGGCGAGGCAGGTTACGCATTGCAGGCAAGATTGCAGGTCAATCTTCCAGGTCTGTCGCCAGATGACGCGGCTAAGGTTGTACAGGCCGCGCATCAGACCTGTCCGTATTCGAAGGCGACCAAAGGGAACATGAATGTGGAGATCACGGTCGCGATTTAACGTCAGCTGTTGCAGCATAAAATACTGACAGGTAAATAGCAGATTGGTATCATACAGTATACTGGTATAATATTGATACCAATTGCTGCTTACCTTTGTCAAAAATCATTCAGGAGACAATGGAAACATTAATAGGAAAAAAAGCCCTGGTAACAGGCGGAAATAGCGGCATCGGTTATGCAGCTGCAAAAGAATTGAAAGCGCAGGGAGCGGATGTGATCATTACAGGCCGGCGCGAAAATGTAATCCGGGAGGCAGCAACTGAGCTTGGCGTGACCGGTTTGGTAAGTGATCAGGGACAGGTAGCTGACATTGAAACGCTGGTAAAGCAGGTGAGTGAGCAGTTTGGCAAGCTGGATATTTTGTTCATCAATGCAGGCGTTTTAGGCGGCGCCGCGATTGAAACAGCGACAGAGCTTGATTTCGATTATGTGATTGATGTGAATTTCAAAGGTGCCTATTTTACACTCAGCAGATTCATTCCCATTCTGAACGATGGTGCTTCGGTCGTGTTTTTGTCGTCGAATGTTGCGAGTATGAACGGAGCCAATTCGTCGATGTACACTTCCAGTAAAGCAGCCTTGAATGCAGTCATGAAAATTGCGGCGATTGAACTGGCACCGCGGAAGATCCGGGTAAATGCGATCAGTCCCGGGCCCACGCAAACTGAAATTTTGAACAAAATGGGCTTGGATCCGGCAGCCCGACTGGCGTTGGACGACTGGATGATTGAACGTATCCCACTGAAAAGAATCGGAAGTGCGGATGATGTTGCTAAAATGGTAACCTATTTCTCGGGAGACGCTTCGAGCTTCATTACAGGTGCAGAAATCGTAATGGATGGCGGAATGAGTCTTTGACCATTTGGCTTAACTTAGCAACCCTTAAAGCAAGCGCAGGCGTGAACCGCCTGTGCTTTTCGCATGTTCAGCGTAACGATCAGCAACCTAAACAGCAACATGACAAGAGACGAGCAGATCAGGATGGCGGGAGAAATCCTGTCCGATCCGAGAAACCAGAAGCAGGAAGTTCAGGCATTGCAGGATACTATGTACGTCATCGGCGGGAAATGGAGGCTGTTGATTATCAACTCAATATGCAACGGAAACAGGCGTTTCCGGGATATTCAGAGGAGCATACCCGGCATTACAACCCGGATGTTGTCGCGGGAGTTGAAGGATATGGAGGCCAATCAGCTGATCAAACGTACGGTAACCCCGGACACGCCGGTGCTTGTTGAATATACGGAAACGGATTACTGTATGTCCTTTGGCGGGATTATTCTGGAAATGATCAGCTGGGGCAAGCAGCACCGTGAAAAAGTAATGAAAAGTCAAACCGAATAAATGCAAAAAAACCAATCAATTGCTTCGTGCTTTGACAAAGAAATCGATCGGTTTAACCTGACTTTCTGCTTTTGTTATTAACTAAATCTTCGTGTACATGGCGGGATAAAGCTTTCTGAACATTATGTAAGTTACTGTTACCATTACAAATGCGATGACAGCGTCAAGGGTAGCGGGCAATCCGAGGACGGCCAGCTTAGAGAAGAAGGCAAAGGTAATATCAAAGAATATACCTGCGAAAACCCATTCTTTCAATCTTAATAATCGGTTTGGAATCAGCAGCACGGCCACACCGGAAAGTTTGGCTACGCCCAGAAGGTAAATGAAATGGGCAGGATAGCCGAGTTGCTGCGTGATCTCCCACACCAGCGGGTTTCTAGTCAGTTCGAAAAAGCCGCTTGCGCCAAACCATAGTGAAGTCAATGCTGCGCCAGTCCAATAGATAATTTTTGAAGTTTTCATGATCGTTTTGTCTTTAAGTTCTGAGGCAAAATTGTGGTGTTTCCAGGCGCAGCATTAGCAGAATCACCCCGAACCGGACGATTAGGAGGGCGAGTTAGACAATGAATGACTGACCAGGTTGCCGGTGGAATGACTGACCGGGTCGCCGGTGCGATGACTGACCGAATGACTGAATGACCGAATGACTGAATGACCGAATGACTGAATGACCGAATGACTGACCGGGTCGCCGGTGCGATGACCGACTGAATGACTGAATGACCGACCGGGTCGCCGGTGCGATGACTGAATGACCGAATGACTGACCGGGTCGCCGGTGCGATGACTGAATATTCAACTTCGGTATTGTCTGGTTCGAGGTGAAGTTTGTCTAAACGAAGGCTTTTTCTCTGAAAACCGGGGAGGCCTTACTATATTTTTGAGCTTTGGTAATCAGACAATTAATTGAAAAATGAAACAGCCAGGGTTAACATTTTACAGAGGCGCGGCGATCATGGTAATAGTGATCTTTGTGGGATTGCAAATCATTTCTCCTTCCATTGAAAATCCGCCTGTGACCAGTGAGATCGTGGTTCCAGTGGAGGTGAAGCAGATATTGGAGCGGGCGTGTTATGATTGTCATTCCAATGAATCGAAGGTGGAATGGTTTGATAAAATTGCCCCGGCGTCTTTCCTGGTAGCGCACGACATGGAGGAAGCGCGTTCGCGGTTTAATTTTTCGGAATGGGACAAGAATCCGCCGGCTGTGCAGGAATTGTTGCTCTGGGAAATGGTGAATGCGATCGAACAGAAAAAAATGCCTTTGAAACGTTACCAGCTCGCGCATTCCGGCAGCAAAGTATCCGCATCCGAACTGGCAGTTTTGAAACAATATGTGAACACACTTCCAGGGAGGAACAAGGTCGATACAGCCCGGATCGTGGCACAAACTTCTTCAATTCGAAAAGTTACAACCGGGAAAACGCCGGTTTCCTTAAATGGCATTCCATATTCTGCGGATTACAAAAACTGGAAGATTATCAGCCTGACTGACAAATTCGACGGCGGGAGCACGCGGATCGTTTACGGAAACGACATCATGGTGAAGGCCATTCAAAATCGCCGGCTTCCGTTTCCCGACGGCGCGCGGATCGTGAAGGTTGTTTGGGGAAAACAGGTGGAGGATGCCGAAGGTAATGTGCTGCCAGGCAACTTTCAAAATGCGCAGTTTATGGTGAAGGACAGCAAGAAGTACAGCGCAACAGAAGGCTGGGGATTTGCCAAATTCGATGGTCTCGCACTGAAACCGGCAGGCAAAACCATCCTTTTCGAGCAAACTTGCATCAACTGTCATCGACTGTTATCCCCTGAGAATGACTTTGTATTCAACATCCCGACCAAATAAATTTTACCAGAATGAAGGCGACAATTTCACTATCTATCATTTCGCTGGCACTTTTAACGCTGTCCTGCGACGACCGCAACACCGCGCACCTTGCCCCGGAATACCTGTATGATGCCGGCAACCAGCGGGTGATCAAATCCATCATTAATAACAAGAGAGGCACGATTGCGGTGCTTTACGGAAATGATCCTGCGCTGCAAAGTGCTTCCGGTTCGCTGTCCAAACCAGACATTGGCGCACAGTATACATTGGTTACCTGGAAGCAAAAACCAATGCCGCAATGGTACGGCACCCATATGAATGGCGAGATTTATTCCATCGAAACAGTGAAAGTAGTACAAGGAAACAATTCGGAACCTACTTTTGACTATGACTTCGAGACTGGTAAAAGCTTTAAACCCGGTGACCGGCAACCTGAAAAGAGCCAGCGGGTCAGCTTTATCACCGGTCAGCGCGCGGCCATTTTTCCTTAGTAACCCGAAATCGCATACCCGATCCTACCGATTTTAAAATGGTAACACCATCAACATTGAAAGTTTCTGATACCATCATCTGGACGAGCTCCATCGTGATCGGTTTGCTTTCCTCGGTGCCGCAGCTGGCCTCGCACCAGTTTGTGCCTTTGGAGGCAGCCGTAAATGCGGGCATTACGGCTGCGTTTGCGGTGATTATGTGGTACTTCAATATTTACATGCTTTCGCGAAAAAGCAACCGGGCGCAGGGACAGCAAATATCGTATGCCAAATTGCTCAATTCACTGGCATTTGGTCTTGTCATTATGCTTGCGCTGGCTTACATTCAGCAGCTTATCCTTTCTCACATTGATTTTGGTCCCGCGATGCTGATGGTGGAAGTTCGTGGTATTCTGATCAACCTGGTATTTTATATGTTCCTCAATATGCTGCAACAAAACTATGAAAACCAGCATGTCAGCATGGAATTGGAGCGGTTTCGAAATGATAATCTCAGTGCGCAATATGATCTTCTGAAGCAGCAGGTAAACCCTCATTTTCTGTTCAATAGCTTGAATACGCTCAAAGCGATGGTCGAAACAGGCGATCAGCAGTCGGTGGATTTTATATTAAAACTCGCCAACTTTTACCGCTATACGCTGGAAAGCCGCAAGCTGGATCTGATTTCTTTGAAAGAAGAAATGGAGATCCTGAATGCTTATCTTTTTTTGCAGAAGGCCAGGTTTGAGGATGGGTTTATTTTTCAAAACAAGCTTGATGACGCAGTTTTAGACACATTAATCCCTCCGTTTACATTGCAATTACTGGTCGAAAACTGTCTCAAACACAACATTGTATCCCTAAACCGGCCTTTACAGATCCGCATTTTCGTGGAGGGTGAAAGCATTGTTGTTGAAAACCAGGTTCAGCTTAGAAAAAACCAGGAAGATTCGCTGGGCGTGGGATTGAAAAACATTGAGCTCAAATACAGTCATTTACTAAATAAAAAGGTGGAGGTTACTGACAGCCAAAACCTATTTCAGGTTAGACTTCCCATTATTTATGAACATCGTAATCATTGAGGATGAGCTGAAAACAGCCAGGTCCCTCGAAAATATCCTCCGCGAACTACGTCCGCTGGCCAAAATCACCGGTCCATATCAGAGTGTGGAAGAAGCGGTTGAGGCGCTTTCGGCGGAACTGCAGCCAGACCTGATTTTCATGGACATTCAGCTGGCCGATGGGCTGAGTTTTGAAATTTTTAAATCGGTGGAGATCACTTGTCCGGTCGTTTTTTGTACCGCTTTTGATGAATATTCACTGGAAGCTTTCAAGCGGAATGGTGTTGATTATGTGCTGAAACCATTCTCAAAAGAAGACATCGCAGGTGCGCTCGGCAAAGTTGATGACCTGAAAAACTTCTTCCAGCAAAAAGCAATTCCCGACCTGAGCGAACTATTAAACAGAATGGCCCCGCAAGCCGATAAAACCAGTTTTCTGGTTTTTAAACATCAGAAGTACACGACGGTCCAAACCGCGCAGATCGCCTTTTTCTACATCCGGAACGAGACTTCAATGATCATGTGTTTCGACGGACAGGAATTTTCACTGAGCCAATCCCTCGATCAGATCGCGGCTTCGGTGAGTCAGAAGCAATTTTTCCGGGTAAACCGGCAGTATCTGGTCAACTTTTCTGCGATTAAGGAAATCGAGCATTATTTTATGCGGAAACTGTATGTTAAGCTGGTCATAGAAACACCCGATCAATTGCTGATCAACAAGGAGAAAGCGCCATCGTTTCTTGGTTGGATGGAGAATCGGTGATTTGAATTGCCTCGGTTGATATTTTAATGTGGAAGTGACCATTTTCCCAACGTCAGGAAAATAGTTCTCATCTTGACTTTCAAGTTTGTCATTCGGATATTGAGTTTGATATGGCCGAAAAGTCGGCGCTTTTTAATGTGAAGGTGTTTTGGGAAGACTTCGGGAAGATGGGCGCGAAAGTTTAGTGACGGGAAGGCTGTTGGACATAGTCCTTTTTTGATTTACATATTGATACACAACAATTCTTCTTCGCCGGTTTCGCTCAGGAACCGGATGCTTTACGGGTTACTTACAGCTGGTGTGATGCTCACTGGTTTTTTGTCGCGGCGCCTGCTCGGGCATCATGCATTTATTAGGCTGTATGTGGGTGATGTGTTATGGGCGATGATGGTGTTTTTTGGCTTTGCTTTTGTTTTTCGTAAATGGTCGACGTGGCAGGTGGCTGCGGCAGCACTTGCATTTTCCGTTTGCATTGAGATCAGCCAGCTATACCATGCGCCCTGGATCGATGCGATCCGGAATATGCCGCTGGGAGCATTGATACTCGGTTTTACATTCGTTTGGAGCGATTTGCTTTGTTATAGTGTGGGAGTAGGACTAGGCTTGATTGCCGAGACTTTTGTTGTTGGTCGTGTTACAAAACGCAGCTGAAATCGGCACGAGGTACTTTATCTTCTTTTAAGTTGAATCTATCAGTACCCTAAGACAAAGCATTTGGAGGGGGGCCGCCTGCCGGTCTGGAATTATCCTTCGGAAGCGGCACAAACTCTTCATTATCCGTTGGAGGCAAAATAATTCGTCCCTGTTTCCAGTCTTCTTTCGCCTGTTCGATCCTTTCCTTTCGGCTGGATACGAAGTTCCACCAAATGTAACGGTCGCCCAAATGCTCGCCGCCCAGCATCATCAGTGTTGTATTTTCCTTTGCGATGATGACGGGATCCACGCCTTTTGTAAACACCAGTAGTTTCCCGGCGGTATAAGTGACGCCGCCGATTTCCACACTGCCTCTGACGATGTACGCACCTCTTTCACTATGTCCGTGCGGCAGGCCGAATCTTGCACCTTCATTTAATACAACATGGAGATAAAACATGGGGGAGCTGGTGTTGACCTCGTTTGTCAATCCATAGGCACTGCCAGCAATTAGCCGCATCCAGATTCCCGTGTCGGTGAATATAGGCAGCTGTTCCGGTGTATAGTTTTGAAAGGAAGGGTCGGATTCTTCGTCTCTTTCGGGTAGCGCTACCCAGGTCTGAATCATTTCAAGTTCGCCCCCCGCCAGTATAGCCGGGTCTTCAAAGCGTTCGCTGTGGGCTATGCCTTTGCCGGCCGTCATCCAGTTTACTTCGCCCGGCCTGATAACCTGCTCTACCCCAAGGCTGTCCCTGTGCATTACTTTTCCGCTGAACAAATAACTGACCGTAGACAAGCCAATGTGCGGGTGTGGCAGTACATCCAGATTTGTCGCCGAAGGCGTAGGTATACTCACCGGACCGCCGTGATCCATAAAAATAAACGGCCCTACCATTCTGCGGAGCTGAAAGGGCAGGATGCGTTTCACTTCAAAACCCGGGACTATTTCGGCTTTTCTGGATTCAATAATGATATCAAGCATAATAATGAAAAGGCGTTTGACAGTGTTTTATAATCTCCTCTGTCCGGTTTCACCATACCGGCGACGTACAGCTCTGACCTGCTTTAAATTACTTTAACAATTCCTGAAACAACTTACTGATAAGTTTTCTATAAGTTTAGAAAAAACGTTTCTACCCACATGCCAAGGCAGTTTTACTATTTCGCAATCTTCCTTTTTGTTATTCTGATTTTGCAGGAAATTTTGATAACGGCGATGCTAACGGCTGGTGGGCGAAGCATTTATACCCTGGATTCGTTCGTGCCCTATTTTATCCTGGTATCCGTCACGCAGGCACTTGCCGTCGTGATCCAGCTGCTTTATTGCTATGGTCGCCAATACATCTGGCCTTTCCGGGCGGGTTGGCTTTGTATCATCTCGCTATCGGTGCACACGGCCGTTGTGTATGAGATTCTTATTAATCAAAACCTGGAACGCTGGTATTACTATTCTTACTGCGCTGTGTCCGCAGCGAATTTACTACTAGGGTTAAGTTTGGTTGTTTCCAAAAGCCGCGCGCATTTTTGGCTGAAATGGATTGGCATCACGTCGATTTGCGTCCATACAGCACAAATCGCATTATTGACCTGGTACACAGTCTTTGCCGATTTCCAAATGAAGGCGGTGCTTTCGCAGGCTGGTTTCGTGCTTAGCTGGCTGATGGTCGCGGTAACAGGGTTATGGATCATGCATTTCATTGGGCAGGCAAAAGCGGACAAAAGTTCCGGCAGTCTGTCCCGGTTATCGATGAGTAGTTTTGTGTTCATTCTGGTTGTATTAAGCTGGTTTTCGGTCTCCCAGGGTACCGATTTTTATATGGAAAGCAGTGCTCCTTTACCTGTACGGAACGTTTCAGCAACAGAGCGCACGCTTGCAGAACGTTTTGAACCGCATCTTTTTGTAAGTCGTGATGGTGAAAAGTTACCTTACCGTCTGATGAAACCGCTTGACTATGATTCCACCCGAAAATATCCCATTGTGCTCTGCCTGCACCATGGCGGAGTGCACGGGCGGGACAATGCGGCACAGGTACAGGGCTCCTATGCGCCTGTGCTGGCGAATTATGACAACCGCAGAAATCACCCCGCTTTCCTGCTGGTACCGCAATGTGAAGTAGGAGCAGGCTGGATGGACCCCGAGGTAGATGCTGCTGTCATGGAATTAATGGCTTCTCTCGAAAAACAATATAACATTGATACACTGCGACGATATGTACTCGGTGAGTCAGGCGGCGGCTACGGATCGTGGCATTTCATTGGAAATCATCCTGGTATGTTCGCGGCTGCTATCCCAGTCTGTGGCGGAGGCGAGGAAGAGTTGGCCCAAAACATGGCGGATGTAAGCATCTGGGCTTTTCACGGGACTAATGACGAGCTGGTCCCGGTAAGTTATTCAAGAAAAATGGTGAATGCGCTCCGTAAAGCAGGCAGTAAGCCGCGCTACACCGAATTTCCGGGCGCTGACCATTATATCGGTAAGCAGGTAGCTGACACGCCGGGTATCTGGGATTGGCTTTTTATGCAAAAAAGGAAAGATTGAACCTCAATCACTGGAATTGACGTAGGAAGCTACCCCCGTCACACCCTACGGGCCTCCTTCCTCCTTTCCTCCTTCCTCCTTTCCTCCCTTTCCCCCAATAAAAGCAGTATTAACCTTCACCGAAACCCTTTATGGTCTGTTCGAGGCTGTGGGAGTCGTTTTGTTTGTATGAGGACCATTTTTATTATAAATGCGCAATGAAAAACCTCTTTTGGAAGACAGGAATAATCACGGCTTTTGTGGCTGCCGTAGTCAGTGCCAGTGCATTCGCACAGGATAAAAGTGCGGAGAAGCCGGCCGTAGTTGAAGTGGATTTCGGCAAGACAGTCGGGCCGATGAAACCTGTATGGGCGTGGTTTGGATACGATGAGCCGAATTATACTTACATGAAAGAGGGTAAGAAACTCCTTTCGGAAATTGCTGACCTAAGTCCTGTGCCTGTGTATGTTCGCGCGCACTGCCTTTTGTGCACAGGAGATGGTACCGCCGCGCTGAAATGGGGCTCGACCAACGCCTACACCGAAGACGAAAACGGGAAGCCCGTGTACAATTGGGCGATTGTTGACAGCATATTTGATACCTATGTACAAAGAGGGATGAAACCGCTGGCGCAGATTGGGTTTATGCCAAAAGCATTGTCCGTCAATCCGGAACCATATCAGCACGACTGGAAACCCGGCGATCCTTACAATAAGATCATGACCGGCTGGGCATATCCGCCGAAAGACTACCAGAAATGGGCGGATCTGGTGTATAATTGGGTAAAACACAGCGTAGAGCGCTACGGTCAGAAAGAAGTGGAAAGCTGGTACTGGGAAGTTTGGAATGAACCGAATGGTTACTGGAAAGGCACGATGGAGGAATTTTTTAAATTGTACGACTATTCGGCCGACGCTGTAAAAAGGGCATTGCCTACGGCGAGGATCGGCGGGTTGAACATTGCGGGCACATCTTCGCCCGGCGGTAAAAAATGGCTGGAAGCATTTCTGCTGCATTGTGCAGAAGGTACCAATTATGTTACAGGTAAAAAGGGCGCCCCGCTAGACGCGGTTCTTTTTCATGCGAAAGGCTCTCCCAAGCTCATCAACGGTGTTGTCAGGATGAATATGTCGCCGCAGCTGCGTGATATTCAGACGGGCTTCAAATCAGTGCTGGCTTATCCTCAATTTAAAAACCTGCCGCTCATCGTAGGCGAATCCGACCCGGAGGGCTGCGCTGCTTGCGGAATGGCTACCAATCCCTCCAATGCATACCGGAACGGAACGATGTATTCCAGTTACACCGCCGCCACTTTTGCCCGGAAATATGCATTGGCAGATGAGTACCAGATCAATTTTCTCGGTGCGGTTTCCTGGTCGTTTGAATTTGAAAACCAGCCCTGGTTTTATGGTTTTCGCGATCTGGCGACAAATGGCGTAGATAAGCCGGTACTGAATGTATTCAGGATGTTTGGTAAAATGAGTGGCAGCAGAGTAGAAGTGAAAAGCAGCCGCATGTACCCGCTTCAAATGGTGCTCGATTCAAGCATCCGCGGCGAGCAGACAGAAATAGGAGCGCTGGCTTCGAAAGACGGGAACAGCGCCGCTGTAATGCTGTGGAACTATCACGACGACGATCTGCAGGGAGTGGCAGAGCCGGTTAAACTGATACTGAATAGTTTGAATTCAAAAAAGATTAAAATCACAGAATACAGGATCGACCGCGAACATAGTAATTCGTATGAAGCCTGGAAGAAAATGGGTTCTCCGCAAAGCCCGGACAAAACGCAGATAGCAGCGTTGGAAAAAGCCGGAAAGCTTGAAAAAATGGAGAAAGCACCGGCAGTCGAAAGTCAAAATGGGAAGACTACCGTGCGCTTAGCACTGCCCAGGCAGGCGGTTTCACTTTTGACAATAGAATGGTAACAATAGAAAAAGGTCACTGCCAGTGACCTTTTTCTGATTGGTAGAAGTGTTCGTTTCGGATTAAGCTATCCCTCAATCATTATTAAATTGAAGTACCCACATCCAGTTCTCCGGCCAGCGCGAATTGACAACTTCGTGGCTGATCAGTACATCGTCGACAACTTCATAACCCACTATTCTGCCACCTGAGTTCTCGATGTCCTTCTTGGCGCGGTTGTACAGTTGTATCAGAGTTTCAGAAGGAATTGGTTCAGACCATTCCCTCCTGGCATTTTCCCAGGAGTAATTCCCTGAATGTTCGCCGTACCGGTGAATCAAGTAATGCTTAAAACTCTCATCACTTAATGAAATGACCGGTTGCTTTTCGTTTTCCCGTTTCATGATTTCAAAGTTTATTGAGAAGTATATACAGTTATACTATGTATCCATCGGCTACCAAAAAACATACCAACAGTAGCGTTTGAAAACAAATTAATTCTACAAAAAAACATTGACTCATCTTACTTCTGCCTGGCACCTGTAATTTCATGCTTGTTTGCCTTTAATAGCAGATAGTTGCGGTGTTTGGAAAGGGAGCTGTCGAGTTGCTCAAGCAAGCCCATGTTCTTGAACGCATACCAATTGATTTTCAGCAGGTAAAGGCTTACGTAGGACTGTGGATTTGTGCGGATAAATGAAGCAGTTTTGGCCAGGAGCGCTTCTCTTTCCTGGTTCTGGCACGCGATCCAGTAGTTGACACTGTCCGGCAGGTTCTTCCTGCGCATCCTTGCTTCCTGGACCAGGTAGGCATTTGCGCGGATATCGGAAGGTTTTTGAATACTGTCGGTAAACTGCTGCCATTCTGTATTACTCCGTGAATGCGTGACTGCTGATCGGGCCACATTGGCTGTGTCGAGCCTGATCCGTGTGCCGGATTCAAAGAAAAAAGTGAGGGAGCCTTTCAGTTTGGAAACCTGTAGTTGGTAGAGATCGGGGAGTAAATTGGGGTCCATCTTAAGATGCGTCGTGTCAAACCCCAGCTGGATGGAATGTACGATCGCTGCAAAGCCTTTCTCCCGGGTAAGTAAAATGGCTTTCCTGTCATTCAATGCAGGCGGTGAATCGATGCTGATTTTTACATTCTGAGCCAGCGCGACCGAAGCAAAAAGGGCAATACCGATGAGCAGGAGGGAGAATTTTATCATTTAATCCGGGCTTCGCATTTCTCGAAATTAACGAAAATAAATTGGGCATAGTCTTTCCCTATGCCCAACCTGATCAAATGGATATTTTTTCTAAAACTTATTTAATGAGTGCCTTGATGACAACCGGCTGGTGGTCAGAAGGGTAGCGTTGCTCTTTCGCGTCGGTCAAGACCCCGTACTTCAAAACGTCTATATTTTTGCTAACAAAAATGTAGTCGATACGCTTGTCCATGGGGGCGTCGAATTTGAAGCTGTTAAATGTTCCCTCCGGACCGTACGGCGGTTGTTTGGTTACCTCGTGGGTGTCGTTCAAAATACCCTGGATCGCCTTGATCTGCTCAGTTTCCGGAGTCGAGTTAAAATCTCCGGTCAGGAATGTAGTTGCCTTTCCTGCGATCTCATTAATTTTTTTTACCATCAGTTTACCCGACTCCTTGCGCGCTTCTACACCCTGGTGGTCAAAGTGTACATTGAAGAAAAAGAACTCTTTTTTTGAAGCCAGGTCCTGAAATTTGCCCCAGGAACAGATCCGGTTGCAGCAGGTTGCGTCCCAGCCTTTACCCGGCTTGTCGGGCGTTTCGCTCAGCCAGAAATCACCCGATTGCAATAGCTTGAACCGATCTTTTTTGTAGAAAATAGCGGAATGTTCTCCGCCTTCCTTTCCATCATCCCGGCCTTTGCCGATAAAAGTAAATTCTTTCAGCTCGGCAACATCCCTTAATTGACCGACCAATGCTTCCTGCACGCCAAAAATGTCGAATTCGTGAAATTGAATAAGCCCTTTTACATTCTCTTTCCGGTTGGGCCAGGCATTTACACCATCGTTGGCAGTGTTATAACGGAGATTATAAGACGCCACATTGATCGTGTTCTTTTGCGCAAAAGAAAGCGTTGACAAAGTCAAAAAGAGGAAAAGCAGGCAATTGAGTTTTTTCATTGGGTTATAATTTGTTAAAAAAGTACTCGTAAATGGAGGAAGCACCGGGGGCCAAAATTAACATATATTGATATTTTACAAACAGGAGGCCCCGCTGGGGCCGGACCGTTTTTCGCGCTGTTTTCCTTTTGGCGACGGCGGCGACCTCCTGTTAACCGATCGCTATTTCCCTTTTCGCGGGATCAGCATTTTCCCGACTACCTCACCGTCGTCACGGACCATTTTCAAATCCAGTTGTTTTCTGGTCGCATGCAATTTGATCAATGTTCGCTTTCCTTCCAATGGCCCGCCGCCGATCACGATCGGAAAGTTGTGGTCCGCATCGGGCTCGTGGGTCATGTAGCGGTGCGTGTGGCCCGAGATCTGCAAATCGATTTTTGCTTTGTTCAAAACCGGCCCGAAAACCTTGCGGCAATGCAGCGTACCGTGCCAGTCTCCCGAATGATAAGGCGATATATGGATCAATACAATCCGAAAATCTGCTTTCTTGAATTCCGGTGATTCTACCTCTTTTTCAAGCCAAGTTCGCTGCGTTTCCCGGTAGCGGTCGAAGGCGATCAGTCCGCCGTAATCCACTGCATCATCCGCTTTGTCCTCACCGGAATCCAGTACTACAAACCGCACCGGACCTCTTGTGAAGGCATAATAATATTTGTTTTCAGGATAAGCATAGTACGACGGAATATGCCGTGAAAAGCTGCCGCGGCATTCGTGATTGCCCTGGGTGAGTATAAATGGAAATTCAGTTGCAAAAATATCCACGCAGGGTTTGATCAGATGGTCGATCATCTGGGTTTCTTCGGTAACCCAGTCGAAACAATCTCCATTAAAAACCACAAAATCATAATCGCGCTTGTTGCCTGTGTAACCGTGCCGGTAGAGCAGTTGCGGAATGATCTGCGGTCTGTCGTGAATATCGTTGAAAACAACCATTTTAAATTCGTCTTCATTTTCGGCAGGCGTTTTGAAACCGTAAAGCGGACTGGAAATACTTTCACCAAACTCCACGCGGGATCCTTTATAGCCCGTTATTTCGGTTGAAACCAGCTTGTACTTGTGGTCAGTACCGGGTTTGAGATTCTTAATGGTAACTTTATTGATCCGGTTATTCGCCTCGATTAGCCCATTTGTGTACCCAAACTCCCGCATGCTGGTATAGGTGCCGGCGCCGTATTCAACCCAGCTGAAACAATTTTTATGGGTAATCCACATAATGGTCACCTCATCGGTCCCCAGGTTTTGAAGATAAGGACCGGCTACGAAGTGATTTTTATCATCAACCGCAGTTTCTGCCAGGGTTTCGGCAGCAGCTTGTGAGGCAGTAAGCGGCAGGAGGCTCAGCGCCCCGATCTGAGACATTTTTTCAAGAAAAGACCTTCTGTCTGAAAGCATAAAATGGCAAGGGTTAGGAATAGAATTGTACTGTTATTACTCCCAGTTAGGATTTTGCGTGAGGCTGGTGTTCAGCAAACGTTCTTGTCTGGGGATCGGGTAAAGATAGTCTCTCGTTTCGTCGAATTTCTTTTTAATATGGCTGTTGACAACGATATTACCACCTTTATTTCCGTTCTCGAGTGAGATCTCACTACCCAGTTTAAGCAGCTGCGCGCCCGGGACGGTGGGCTTGGTACCTTCGTAAATAACCAGGTCCACCTTGCCGTTTTTATCAAGGTCGTAGTTGCCGGGGCCGGGGAAATACATGCCTTTGAATTGGCGCGTCAGCAGCTGGCCTTCTTTCCAGCGGATGATATCATCCCAGCGCAGAAAGTTTTCCATCACCATTTCAATCCTTCTTTCGCGGCGGATTTCCAATAATACGCCTGCATTTTTGCCCGTCAGATTGGTATACATCTGGGCCTGGTATGGATCCGGTTTACTATTGGCATTCAGTATATTAATGTTCGGCATGCCCACGCGGTCGCGTGTTAATTTGGTCGACATTTCGAGGTCTTCCTGGGTCAGGGTCCCCTTCTCAGCCTTTGCTTCGGCATAGTTCAGCAGCACCTCGGCGTACCTGAAAATCGGCATGTCGGTGATATCCTTGTTGAATGTATCCCACTTTGGCTCGGAAACGAATTTGATCAGCTGGTAACCAGTTACCGTAGCACCAAACTCAGGGACGAGCTGAGTGGTTTCACCAATGCGGGTGTATCCCGGGGTGCGGATCGTTTGGGAAAGACGGGGATCACGATTCTGGACTTCATCGTAATACTGCATGGTTTCGTAGCCTTTGACGTTGGTAAATGGTGTCCCATCCTTCATCAGATAACTGTTTACCAGCTTTTTTTCCAATCCCGGTTTACCGTAAGAAGCCGTCATCGTGTAATAGTTGAGATTATGGTAAACCTGCAACTCATCACTGAAATCCCTCGCCAAAATAACCTCGTCAGCAATCGCATTATCGGCCGAAAAGAGCTTCAAATAGGCGGTCTCCGGCGTGGCTTTGTAAATGGTATAGCCGCTGTTTTTCATCAGGTCATCCGAGGCGGCAATGCTTGCGTCCAGAAATTTGTCTGCATCGGGCAGGCTGAATTCCGTGTGGTATTTTCTGAAAGTGCCTTCATAAAGTCCAACACGCGATTTCAATGCGAGTACAGTCCATTTTGTGATGGTATTCACCTGCCTGGTGGTCGTGGCGCCGAGTGCAAGCGTGGCGTAATCAAGGTCGGCCATTACCGAGTCCATTACCAGTGTGCGCGGATCGCGTGCTTTCGTAAGCATTTCCTCATCTTCCACTTCAATCGTGCTGGAATACCAGGGCACATCGCCGAATCGCTTGACCATTTGAAAATAGAAATAGGCCCTGAAAAATCTTGCAACGCCATTGTATTTGGCCACTGCATTCTTGTCCGGGCACTTATTTGAATTTGCCAGGAAGTAATTGATATTCCTCAGATTATTCCACGACCACCCGCCTCCGCTCGTCGGAACAATGCGGGTACCCTGCAATTCCTCGCGCAAACTGTTTTTTACAACATTGTCGACATCCTCGTTATAAACATCTTCCGCGCCGGGAAGCATGTTGTAAAAGGAATTGGTATAAAGCAGCAGGTCATTTTCGGTTTTGAAAAATGTTTCCGGGTCAATAGCGTCAAGCGGCAGTCTGTTCAGATCGCAGGATGCAAGCCCAATGCCCAGAAATAATATGGTGATTAGCTTTTTCATAGTATTTGAATGTTTTGGAACAACCGGATTAGAAATTAATGCTCAAACCAGCAGAGACGGTTTTGGAAAGAGGATAGGTTCTTCCGTTTGTGCCGTCCCCGTCGAATTGTTCCGGGTCAATGTATTTGCTGCGCAGCGGTGTGTAGGTCAGCAGGTTTTCGCCGCTTACGTAAATCCTTGCATTCGGAATGCGGACCTTCGTGGTAAGCTTGGCAGGGATTGTATAACCGATCACTACATTTTTTAACCGCAGATAACCTACATTCTGAATGTACCGGTCGTTCCTTGCATTCAGGTCGCCGCCACCGTTCAACGCCGTGTAGCCGCGCAGAATAGGGAAATAAGCGTCCTGGTTTTCGGGTGTCCACACATCTTTTTCAAATTCCCTTGGAATGAATGAATAGTAAGGTCGCGAATAAGGCCCCCAGAATTTGTCTGCATTGTTACCCGGGTACCAGTTTTTACGGATGATACCCTGCGCCAGCGCCGAAATGTCGAAACCACCCCATGAAGCGCCCAGATTGATACCGTAGCGGAATCTTGGGCTGGTATTTCCGATGATTTTTAGGTCACCGTGATCGGCAAGGGTATTGGCGCCTTCCGATATTTTCCCGTCGCCATTCACATCTATGAATTTTAAATCCCCTGCCTGCAACCGGCTCCAATCGCCCGGTGCGCTCAAACGCTGCTTGTTCACGATGGTCTGGTCAATAGGATAAGCCTTCGCTTCTTCATCGGTTTTGAAGAATCCGTCGATCGAATAGCCCCACATTTCACCGATCGTCTGGCCTTCATAGCGGCTGGAAAGGATCTTGTTCGGGTTATCATATTTCGTAATCTTCGCTTTGTAGTCGGATAATATAAATGAAGCATTATAAGAAAATGGCTTTCCGGCCAGCTTAAACTGGTCCCTCCAGCTAAGCGCCAGCTCGAAACCGCGGGTTTCCAGGTCTCCTGCATTCTGGGTAGGCACGGTTGCGCCGTATACCGCAGGCAGTACCTGGCCAGGGATCAGCATATCGGTCGTTTTCCGGATATAGGCGTCAAAAGACAGGTTCAGCTTGCTTTTGATAAAATCAGCGTCCAGACCAATATTGGAGGTCGTCGCTTTTTCCCAGGTCAGATTAGCCGAAATCGGGTTGGGGTTATTGACGTAATTCAGCTTTTGTCCATTTGTCATCCAACTTGAAAGTGCTGTCGGCATGGTGGAAATGTAAGGGTAATAGCTTGCCGAGTT
Source organism: Dyadobacter sp. UC 10 (assembly GCF_008369915.1). Lineage (NCBI taxonomy): Bacteria > Pseudomonadati > Bacteroidota > Cytophagia > Cytophagales > Spirosomataceae > Dyadobacter > Dyadobacter aurulentus. The sequence goes on from NZ_VSRN01000001.1 coordinate 4,410,571, forward strand.
GTTATTGGCAGGAAGCTGGTTGCCCAATGTTCCGTAGGACGCTCTGATTTTAAGATTATTAACCGCGCCTTTGATCGGATCGAAAAATTTCTCTTCACTGATCCTCCAACCTGCCGAAACCGATGGGAAGAAACCGTAACGCCGTCCCTCGCCAAATCGTGAAGTACCGTCATAGCGACCATTCACTTCGAGCAGGTATTTGCCCATATAGTCATAATTAACCCTGAAAAACGCGCCGAAAAGGGAGTACTGGTAGGAATCTCCTTCTACCAGCTGTTCGCCGGTACCCAGGTTCAGGTCATTCAGATTTTCGGAAAGCAGGTTTTTTCTGGCACCGAATAGCCGCTGATGCTTTTTAGTCTCGTAATTCATCCCGAGCGTTCCGCCAATGTAATGCTTACCTATTGATTGGTTGTAGGACGTATAAACGTTGGTCACATTCATCGGGTCAAACCAGAAAGTTTTTTTCAGCTGGTCGGTATTATAGTTTGGTACGTCCGTCAGTATGCCCGGCTGGACCGAGTACTGAGCAACGGCCGACCGGTACCAGTCATCGGCGATGTAAAACGAGTAGGAGTGGTTCGCTACCAGGTTCCAGTTTTTGGTAAAATCCATCGTGACTGTGTTGATCGTCGTCAGCTCATGGACTTTCTTTTCACCTCCCGCAACGCCATCCAGCAGATTGGCAAAAAGGCCGTCTCCAATTGAATAGTTATTTTTCAGCGTATTATAGGTGGCTGTACCATCCGGGTTCCGGGGTGCATAAGCCGGCATTGCATGCACGGTGATCGCCACAAAGTTTGCATTTGCACCGCCTTCGCGCCCAGGATATTTGTATCTGGAATCAAAATACTGGGTATTGTTACTGACTTTGAGCCACGGGGTCAGCTGCGCATTGACTTTTGTACGCAGCGTGTAGGAGTTAAAACGATCCTTATTGATACGCATAATCCCGTCCTTTTGAAAAGCTGAACCGGACAGGAAATAATTGATTTTGTCCGTTCCACCCGAAAGGTTAAGGTTATGCTGCATTGTCGGCTGGGTCATATCGAAGATCGTATTCCACCAGTCGTAGTTTCCGTAGTAGTTATAAATGTCTTTTCCGTTCACATTCTTCACGACAGTCCAGGGTCGCGCCGGATTTTCAGTTTTATCATACCTTCTGGCTTCCAGCTCGGCATAATCTTCGTCTGAATACCTGGTGTAAGTATTACCGGTTGCACGTTTGAAAGCTTCGTCGTTCAGCATGGTATGCTCATATCCGTTTGTCATGAAGTCGGTGCTGACGGTCGGTTTCGACCAGCCGAAATTGTTGCTGTAAGAAACGCTCGTTTTGCCGCTTTTTGCAGTTTTGGTAGTGACCAGAATCACCCCGAAAGCGCCACGGGCCCCATATATCGCGGAAGCAGCCGCATCTTTCAATACCGAAACAGACTCCACATCTCCCGGATTGATCCGGTTGATATCTCCCGGGATACCGTCGATCAATACCAGCGGGCCGCCGCCGTTAATGGAAGTTTCCCCGCGCACGTTCAGGTTACCGCCCGATCCCGGCTGTCCGGTGCTGAAGGTAATGTTCAGGTTAGGCACCATACCTTGCAGGATTTGCGACATATTGTTCAAAGGCCTGTTTTCAAGATCTTTGGCCTGTACGGTACTGACGGCGCCGGTCAGGTTTACCCTCTTTTGCGTTCCGTAACCCACTACAACCACCTCTGAAAGCGCCTTGTTGTCGGTTTCGAGTGAAACATTGACTTCCGATCGGCTTCCTACCCGAACCTCCTGCGAGATATATCCCACAAAGCTGAAAACCAGCACTGCCTCCGTATTGGGCACGACGATGGTGAATTTTCCGTCACCGTCTGTCGTCGTTCCCTGCGTAGTTCCCTTCAGTACCACACTCACGCCGGGTAAGGTACCCTGCCCGTCATTGGAACTTACAGTTCCTTTGATGGTTATATCGACCGGGTTGACGTAGTTATTGAGCTTCTCTTCCATATCGATAATGAAAGACTCCTCTTTGCTGACTTTGGTCTTGGCCAGCACGATCTGGTTGTTGATCAATTTGTAATCAATTCCTCTCGGTGAAAGCAGCTGGTCGAGGACTCTGGAAAGCTTCTGGTTTTTAACATGGATGCTAACCTCCTCTTTGACAGAAACCCTGCTGCTGTAAACGAAGCGTGTATTCACCTGTTCCTGAATCTGCTCCAATGCTTCTTTAAGCGACACGTTTTTCAGGCTCAGCGTCATATCCTTGCTCAGAACAGATTGGGCGGAAGTTTCCTTCGCATAGCTGCCACCTGCGAGCAGGGTGACGATAATCCATTGAAGCAGTCCAATGCGCATGATTTTTCGCCAGTTAACCGGCTTGTTACGTACTGATTTTTGCATAATTTTGATTGTCTGATGGTTAGGCACTGTTGGATAAAAGCGTCCTTTTGATCGGTGGTACGATTAAAAGGGATTCCGTTTTCGGGCCGGGGGTGGTGGTACACCTCCGGTCTTTCTTATGGCGGTACTGACTGGATCTTCATGGTTAATAGTCTGGGTTATTCACAGGGTGCCCCGCTGATCGTAATCGTCTCGCCACTTAATGAATAACTGGCCTCTAAGGTGGTACAGAGCATTTCAAGAATGCTGCTCAGAGGCTGTGATTCAAAGTTGGCGGTGACGCTGCAATGGGCCAGGCCGGGGTTTGACAAAGAAATATTGACATTAAATCGTTTTTCCAGCTGCTCGGTCACCGTGTTCATTGGGGTTTCTTCAAACACAATAGTTACCGGTTCGTAAATTGGTTTTCTGATCTGCGGCGCAATCGCCCTGGCCGTAAGTTTCCCTGAGCCCGCTTCGAACAATGCCTGCTCTTTCGGTTTAAGGGTTACCTGCTGCGGATTCCCTACCTTGCCACGCGCAGATACCTGCACGCTGCCGGTCACCACGTCTACCTGGACTACCTTTCTGCTCACCGGTGCTTTTACATTGAAACTGGTACCCAGTACACGGATCACCAGCTCGCCGCTTTCGATCAGAAATGGTCTCGAAGGGTCTTTCTGAATATCGAAAAAGCCCTCTCCTGAAAACGTCACAGCCCGCTGAGCAGAATCGAATTTTTGGGGATAGGTGATGATCGCATCCGGGTGCATCGCCACGGAGCTGCGATCGGGAAGGCGGTGGATAACAATGCGTTTCGCCTCGTTCCGGAATGTAACCAGCGCGACGGCTTCTTTCCGCACATGCCTTTGCGCAATGATCTGCTCTTTCGACTGGTTTTTAATATGATATAGAAAATAAACGCCCGCCGCGATCAGCACAGAGGCCGCAATACTGGTGAGCCAGCGCCAGTTAATGGTTTGTTCCGGCTTATTTTCTTCAAAGCCCAGCTGGTTCTTTATTCCCAAAAACGTATTTTCCTGAATCCCTGCCACGTCCGTTTCGGGCAGTTGATCGAGAAATGCGGTTTCCCCCTGCATCGAGTCGTACCAGGCTTCCACCTGCACCTTTTCCTCTTCGGTGCATTGGCCCGATAAATATTTCTGAAGTAGGGCAGGCGGGAATGGCGGCTTCATCTTCCTATGGGTGGTTATAACAGGAAGTCGCGCGCCGGGGAGCCAACCCTTAGTAGGTCAGCAGATTTTTTTTAAAAAATCAGGGACAGTATAAAAGCATAAATGATATGCTCCTTCAGATGTGCTCTCAGTACGCGCAGCGCCTTGGTAATATGCTGCTCAACGGTCTTTTCCGAGATTAATAGCTGTTCGGCGATCTGCCTGTTGGCAAAGCCCTGCCGGCTCAGGACAAAAACCTCCTGGCATTTTGGGGGCAGCAGGTGTAATCCAGTCTGATAGCGGTGTTCTAGATCGGAAACCAGCGCGGTTTGGTCGGCGGTTTCTTCGTGTTCAGGGCGCTGGATCGTCCATTGGTCGTAATGGCGGCGGCGGGTGGCTTCTTTTCGGTAAAAGGAGATAATTTGTCTTTTGGCAATGGTAAAAAGGAGCGACCGGCAGCATTCTGCATGCATGTTTTCACGTTGCTGCCAAAGGTTCACAAACAGTTCCTGGACAATCTCCTGGGCCGAAAACTGATCATTGACCTTGCTGTAAGCATAGTTGAACAGCGATTTGAAGTAACGGTTGTAAAGCGTTTCAAATGCCAGCTCATCGTGCTGCTCACGGATCAGCGCAAGGATATTTTCATCGGAACAGTTCGCGTAAATGTAGTTCATAATGAAGATGGCCTGTGAAATCTGACTTTAAGGTTTACAAAATTCGCAATTAAATTTGTTCAGGGCTCTTTGAGCAGATTAAGTAATCTCTTTCTTTTTTTTACTTTCTTAATAGAAAATTAACACTGTTTCAAAATCATTTCGAAGTATTATTAAATAAAAATATTGTCCAAATGCCTCACGGGCAGAACTCTCCACAAGTATAGATGAATGAAAAATTATCCGCAGGCAGCACGCATTCTGGTAGCTATTGACTGTATCATTTTTGGTTTCGATGGCAGGGAAATCAAACTTTTACTCGTAAAAAGGAATTTCGAGCCCGAAAAGGGGAAATGGTCTTTGATGGGCGGGTTTGTGAATGAAGAAGAGGATTTGTCTGACGGTGCCGCCAGGATCCTGTTTAACCTCACCGGCCTGAAGGATATTTATGTAGAGCAACTCGAAACATTCGGGAAAGCGCGGCGTGACCCGGGTGAACGGACGGTATCAGTCGTTTTTTTTGCTTTGATAAAGATAGATGAACACGATTCGGAGTCGGTCAGAAACCATAATGCATCCTGGTTGGCCCTGGACGCGCGCCCAAAGCTCATTTTTGACCACGAGGAAATGGTGACCCGCGCAATAGAGCATTTGAAATACAAAGCAGCGCTTCATCCGATTGGCTTCGAGCTGCTACCCGAACGTTTCACAATACCGCAGCTTCAGAAATTATATGAAGCCATTTACAATATCCCGATCGACCGGCGCAATTTCAGCAGGAAACTGCTTTCTACCGGGCTGCTCATTGATACCGGTGACAAAAACAGCAACGGTGCGACGAAAAAGGCTATGCTCTATAAACTGGATACCGAAAAGTACAAAGCCAAATTCCATTCCTTCTGGAACTTCATGCCTGATTCGATGAAGCAGGGAGTTAATGATTGAATGATTGAATGAATGAATGAATGAATGAATGAATGAGTGAGTGAGTGAGTGAATGAATGAGTGAGTGAGTGAGTGAGTGAGTGAGTGAGTGAGTGAGTGAGTGAGTGAATGGCTGCGTATTCTTTTGGCCTTCCTATTTATCAAAAAATTCAAAGTACCGTAACTATTCAGTCATTCAATCATTCAGTCATTCAAAATTCATTAATTAATTGTGTCAATTGTACACTAGAAACAAATTTATTTATATTTGTTAGCCGATAAGTTAAATAATGCCGTATAACCCGGCAGACTACATCCTGAGCTTTGATATGAAACAAGATTATGTAATTGGAATTGATTTCGGTACCGATTCGGTCCGTGCGCTGGTGGTAAATGCACGCACGGGCGGGCAGGAGGGCACGGCGGTGCAGGAATATGAAAGATGGAAACAGGGCAAATACTGCGACGCAGCACAGTCGCAGTTCAGGCAACATCCGCTCGACTACCTGGAAAGTATGGAAAAGGCCGTCGTGAAGGCACTGGATAATGCACCCGCAGAGGCCAGAAACCACATCCGCGGAATTTCGGTGGATACAACAGGTTCCACGCCGGTTGCTGTGGACAGGAACGGAACCCCGCTGGCACTCCTGCCTGAAATGGCCGAAAACGCGAACGGGATGTTTATTCTCTGGAAAGATCACACAGCTAATGCCGAGGCTGAGGAAATTAACCGGCTGGCCCAAACCTGGCCAGAAAACTATATCAGGTTTGTTGGCGGTATTTATTCCTCTGAATGGTTTTGGGCCAAGATATTGCGTACGCTTCGCGTTGATCCCGAAGTGCGGGATAAGGCATTTTCATGGGTGGAGCATTGTGACTGGGTTTCTGCCGAACTAACCGGCGTTACCGACCCGTTGAAATTAAAAAGGTCGCGGTGCGCGGCAGGGCACAAGGCGCTGTGGCACCAGGATTTCGACGGTTTACCTTCCAATGATTTCCTGAAAAGCCTCGACCCGCTGCTCGACGGTCTGCGTGACCGGTTGTTTGATACCACGGAAACGTCCGACAGACCAATGGGCAGGATTTCAGAAAAATGGGCCAAAAAATTCGGGGTACCGGCAGATACGATGATTGGAGTAGGTGCATTCGACGCACATATGGGCGCTGTCGGAGCACTAATCGAACCCTATTCCCTGTGTAAAGTGATCGGTACGTCAACCTGCGATATGCTGGTCGCGCCAAACGAAGAAGCGGGGCATCTGCTGATCAAAGGGATCTGCGGCCAGGTCGACGGCTCTATTATTCCCGGTATGCTGGGAATGGAGGCCGGACAGTCTGCTTTTGGCGATATTTACGCCTGGTTTGGAAAGCTGGTTACTGAGCCAGTAAGAGCATTGCTCGGCGAGGATGCCGCCAGGGAGCTTTCTGCAAAACTGATACCGCATCTTGCCGAGCAAGCCGGGAAGTTACCCGTCACCGAAACCGACATCATCGCAATAGACTGGCTGAACGGGCGTAGGACGCCTGATGCGAAACACACGCTCAAAGGCGGCATTTTCGGTCTTAACCTGGCGAGTGATAGTCCGAGAATTTTTAAGGCGCTGGTGGAATCTACCGCTTTCGGATCCAAGAGCATTGTAGAGCGTTTCAGAAGTGAGGGGGTGCCGATCCACGAAGTGATCGCGATCGGCGGCGTAGCAAAAAAATCAGCATTCGTGATGCAAACGCTAGCCGACGTATTGAATATGCCGATCAAAGTGGCTGCTTCTGAACAGGCCTGTGCGCTCGGTGCTGCGATGTTTGCCGCGGTGGCCTCAGGCATCTATACAACATTGCCGGAGGCGCAACAGGCAATGAGTTCCGGCTTTGATGCAATCTACCAGCCGAGGGAGAAGCAAGCGGAAGTTTACCAGGCACTTTACAAAAAATACCAGGATTCCGGTGCATTTATAGAAAATCAATTCCTGAAAAAAACGCAGACGGCGGCTATTGATGCCGTTTCTGATCAATTTTAATACCCATAACCCCATGCTTGATTTAAAACAGTTTGAGATCTGGTTCATTACCGGAAGCCAGCATTTATACGGAGAAGAAACGCTGCGACAGGTGGACGAACATTCACAGGCGATCGCCGCTTCATTTGACCAGTCACCACAAATACCTGTTCGCGTGGTTTTTAAGCCCGTCGTAAAGTCGTCGGAAGAGATTTTCGGGGTTATCCAGGAAGCGAATAGCAAGCAAAACTGTATCGGTATTATTGCCTGGATGCATACTTTTTCACCTGCTAAAATGTGGATCAGAGGCTTGCAGATCCTGCAAAAACCGTTGCTGCATTTGCATACCCAATACAACCGGGATATTCCCTGGGGAAATATCGACATGGATTTTATGAACCTGAACCAGTCTGCGCATGGCGACCGGGAGTTTGGTTTTATGATGACCAGAATGCGGTTGAACAGAAAGGTAGTGGTGGGACACTGGCATCAAACGCAGGTTTTGGAAGACCTGGGAAAATGGGCCCGTGTAGCTGCGGCACGTCACGATATGCAGGGCGCCAAATTTGTCAGATTTGGCGATAATATGCGCCAGGTGGCGGTGACAGACGGTGACAAGGTTGCAGCGGAAATGACTTTCGGATTTTCCGTCAATACGCACGCGGTGGGCGATCTGGTGCAGGTGATTGATCAGGTTTCTGAGGCGGAAATAGACAGGCTGGTGGAGGAATATAATGCAGTTTATGAACTGGCAGGTTCATTGAAGAACGGGGCCGCGCGGCATTCGTCGCTCCGTGACGCCGCACGCATTGAACTCGGAATGCAGTACTTCCTGCAAGACGGGAATTTCAAGGGATATACCAATACATTTGAAGACCTGCACGGAATGAAGCAGCTGCCGGGGATCGGGTCGCAGCGGATGATGGCGGCCGGTTACGGATATGCAGGCGAGGGCGACTGGAAAACTTCGGCAATGGTGCGCGCGCTAAAAGTGATGGCAAGCGGGCTCGACGGCGGGAATTCTTTTATGGAGGATTATACCTATCATTTTGATCCGCAGAACAGCCTGGTGCTTGGTTCGCACATGCTCGAAATTTGTCCCAGCATTGCAGCCGGGAAACTTTCCTGCGAAATCCATGCATTGGGAATAGGCGGGAAGGAAGATCCTGTCAGGCTGGTTTTTAATGCACCGGCGGGGCCCGCATTGAACGTCTCTCTGGTAGATTTGGGCAATCGTTTTCGGATTATCGTAAATGAGGTAGATGCTGTGGAAATCACAGAACAGCTGCCGAAACTGCCGGTGGCCAGGGCTTTGTGGAAGCCGCAGCCCGATATGCAAACCGGCTGTGCCGCCTGGATCTATGCCGGCGGGGCACATCATACGGTTTACAGCCAGAACCTGACGACTGACCACATCGAAACTTTCGCTGAAATGGCGGGTGTGGAGTTGGTTGTGATTGACAAAAACACAACATTGAGGCAGCTTAAAAATGAATTGCGCTGGAGTGAAGGATTTTACAAGTAACTGACTATGTCTAAATATACTTACCTGAAAGAGCAGGTTTACGAGGCCAATATGGAAATTCCCAGAGAGGAGCTGGCCATTGTTACATTTGGTAATGTGAGCGGGATTGACCGCGCGGAGGGAGTTGTCGCAATCAAGCCGAGTGGCATTCCCTATCACCGGCTGAGGCCAGCGGATATTGTTATTGTTGATCTTGATAATAAGGTGATCGAGGGGACAATGCGGCCATCCTCGGACACTAAAACACATACCCTGCTATATAAAAACTTCCCGTCTATCGGTGGCGTTTGTCACACGCATTCGACTTACGCGGTTGCCTGGGCTCAGGCAATCCGGCCGATCCCGAACCTGGGGACTACCCACGCAGATCATTTGACGGCTGCAATTCCCGTAACAGAGGTCATGTCCGACGAAATGATCCAGGGGAATTATGAGTTGGAAACCGGCAATCAGATACTGGACCTTTTTGCAGCGCAGCAATTAAGCTATGAAGAAGTGGAGATGGTGTTGGTAGCCTGCCACGGGCCTTTTACGTGGGGCAAAGATCCAGCGAAAGCCATTTATAACTCGGTGGTACTGGAAGAAATTGCCAGGATGGCTTACCTGACCTTACAAATTAATCCGCTGGCCGGTACGATCAAGCAAAGCCTGATCGATAAGCATTATTTCAGAAAGCACGGGAAAAATGCCTATTATGGGCAGGAGTGATTATTTTTTCTTTTCTACCCGCTGACTGGCAATCTTGCGCATTTGCTGCAGCGCCTCTTGTCTCGACATTCCCTTTTCGTTGGCCTTGGCTTCTTCAATCGCCTCTTTCGTAAACCGGCCTTTGAGCATATTATACAGGGCAAAAAACATATTTACTATTGTGAATTACTGTTGAGATAAACTGGTAGTCAAACTTAACAAACTATCACCTATAAAAAAACTGCCGGATGTTGAGACATCCGGCAGCGATTTTTTTCTTAAACGTTGAGTATTCAAAATCTTAACCGATCGCTTCCTTACGCAATTTGCTGCCTGGATTGAATTCGTCCTTGATCCAGCGGACGAAATTGTGCGAATTGGTTTTGTAAATTTCCATTGATAATGGCTTAATGCCGCTGAACTCCACTTCCTTAACGTACTCAGCATGCAACTTTAAAATTTCTGACAGGGTTTTGCTATCGGTTTTCATCGAAAGGTTGGATGTTAAGATTATTGTATAGTAGAGCGTACTTCTATAAAGATGTTCCCGATTGCCTGGCTTCTTTTAAAATATATTAAAAATTATATTTTAAATTTTTTTAATTACATAAATAACGAACGCAATGCTGCTCTGACACTTCATGGGTTATCTCGAAGGTCTCCGATTGTTACAAAATAGGGCAAATTGGGTATAGGGGCGGATTGGCCCGGTGTTTGAACCCGCGCGAAAGTCAAAATCTGCGTTCGTTACGTTTTACTGAACAAACATTGTGCCTGACTGGTGGCGTTGGTGAGGGAACATCATGCAGTTTGAAAATTCAAAGTCCAAGCCTGCTTTTTAAAAAATTAACTTCCAGTGGTTTGGGGAGAAGATCTATGATATGCGGGCTGGCTTTTGCTTTTTCAATATCGCGGGTATCGATTGTTGAAGAAAGCATAAATATCCTGATTTTGTCTTTCAGATAGTCGGGGAGGTTAGCAAACTCGTCAATAAACTCGAAACCATTCATATCAGGCATTTGCAGATCGAGCAGGATGATCGTCTCAGGAAGTCCGGCCCCCTCAGTCACCAGGTGTTTTAGCGCATCCCTGGCCGAGTTGAAAGTTTTGACAGAATCGGTAATCCCGCTCTTGATAAGCAACTTTTCATAAATGAAAAGATCGAATGCGCTGTCATCTATCAAACAGAAGTTTAGAAGAGGCTTCATGCGAGACCGGTTTTATTTTTTTATGGAGGGAATATTTATTTCAAAAATGCTGCCCTGTCCGACCTGAGAACTTACACTGATATCACCTCCGAGCTTGGAGATAGCTTCATGCACGATATAAAGTCCGATGCCTGAACCACTATTGGTCGCGCCCGCCCGATAAAACATCCGGAATATCTTATCCTGATCCGATTCCTTTATTCCCGAGCCGTTATCGGCAACAATGATTTTGACCGCGGCAGGAGTCGAGCGCACGGTCAGGTGCACGTAGGGCTCTGGCTTGGACTTGTCCTGGAATTTAATCGCGTTGTTAATCAAGTTGTTAAAAATAATCCTGAGCTTCATCACGTCAGATTGAAAATTGCCCGACTGATCGATGTCCGTGGTCATTTTGAGGTTACCATATTCGGGAAGGTACTTAATAGTAGCCTGCACCTCGGTCACCAGTTCTTCAAAACTGATATCCGTCACAACCGGCACGCCGCGTGCGTTTTTGTAATAATCGATTATATTAATGATAAAGGTATCGAGTTTCTTAACCGACTGCCTGATCAATTCGAGGTATTCATTCTGCGATTTAACATCTTCTTCAAGCAAAGCCAGGTTTACGATACCCAGGACCGACATTAACGGTGCCCGAAGATCGTGCGAAGCGCTATATACGAACTTGTCCAGCTCCTCATTTGCCTTCTGCAGCTCGCTGTTGCGCTGCTTGAGATCTTCCCTTGTTTTGTAAATATCGTATGCATTGGAAATGGCTGTTTCGACATATTTGTAATCCCAGGGCTTATCGATAAACCTGAACACTTCTCCCTTATTGATCGCGTCGATCGCCGCACCTATATCAGTATGTCCGGTGATCAGGATACGGATCGGCTTCGGGAATTTCATTCTGATTTTTTCAAAAAATTGTACACCAGACATCACAGGCATCCGCTGATCTGCGAGAATAATGCAAAAATCCTTTTTCTCCAATATTTCTTCTGCCTCGACTACAGACGGCGTGATAGTGATGTCGTACTGCTTTCTGAAGGAAGCCTTAAACGAATGCAGATTGTGCTCCTCGTCGTCGATATAAAGAATCGTTATCGGTTTCTCATTCATTGAAAATCAGGGATTGGGCGTACTTTTCGTTTAACTGGAAGTGTAATTAAAAATTCTGTTCCCTGGCCTATTTCGGTATTTACCTGGATAGTGCCGCTATGGGCTTCTATGATTTTGAAGACTATGGAAAGGCCGAGGCCGGTTCCGTCGCCTACCTGTTTGGTTGTGAAAAACGGTTCAAATATTTTGGCTTTTACTTCTGATGTCATTCCTGGCCCGTTGTCACGCATGGAGATCGAAATATTCTCAGGATCGCTCAGCCAGGTTTTAACCCATATCGTAGGTGTTTTGCCTTCCTGTTTGTCTTTGAGCAAAGCGTAGATGGAATTGGTCAGTATATTCATAAAAACCTGGTTCAGCTTGCCCGCATAACATTCGATGCTTGGTAAATTTCCCAGATTTTTGACGAGCTGTATCGAATTGCCCATCTGATAATTCAGGATAATCAAAGTCGACTCGATCCCCTCATTGATATTGACAATATTGAGGTCCAATTCGTCGATCCGCGAGAAGATTTTGAGCCCTTTAACAATTTCTACTGTCCTGCTGGCGCCATCTTCCATACCCTTTAAAAGCGTGTCTAGTTCAGTTTTAATGTAGTCAAGATCAAGTTCTTCTTTCAACTGTTCAATTTCGCTCATTTTAATTTGCAAATCCTCAATAGATCCAACCTTTTGGATATTTTCATAGGAATCCAAAATTTCCAGTATATCATCTATATCCCGCCTCAGCGGTTTGATATTGGAGCTCACAAAGTTGATCGGGTTGTTGATCTCATGCGCAATTCCGGCGGTGAGCTGACCCAGGGAAGCCATTTTCTCAGAATCGATCAGCTGTGTTTGTGCGTCTTTGAGGCGGGTCAGGGCCAGGTTCAGATCCTCGTTGGCAAACCGAAGTTCGGCTGTACGCTCGTTGACGCTCTTTTCCAGGAACACATTCTGCTCCATGATGATCTTTTCGTTTTCCATAGAGATCCGGAGCGCCTGTGCCTGTGATTCTTCCCTCTCTCTCTTAAAAATATTGATCTTGTCTGCGAGTGCTATAGACAGCAATACAACCTCGATAATAGAACCGAACTGCATCGTGTAGGTGGTGTACACATTGTACGGCAGCACGTTCACATTGCGCAGGATCAACAGGAAAAGCCCAAGTAAGAAGATAGACCAGCCCAAAAGGAAAAGCTTGGCAGGCCGGTAGTTTGCGAGTGAAAGCTTAATGCTGATCACCAGACAGCAGAGCGCCCCGAAAGCGCCTGTGAAATCAACCACACGGAAACTTAGGAGCTCATTTCCGGTCATATTCAGTACCGTGGAAATAGAATAAAGCACGACAACGATAGGGGCAACGATGGTCGCGCGGGGCCAGTTTTCTTTCAGCTGCAGAAAGTTCTTAAGAAAGTACATGACTGAAACACCAGCAACGCCTGAAAAGTAAATGGCCGCAACAGCGTTGAAATTCGGCGCATTTGGCCAGAGATATTTGAATGCATAACCCGAAAGCGTTGTTTGGGCCAGTCCGATCGACAGAACGTACAGCACATAGAACAGGTAACTTCTATCTCTGGTGGAGAAATAGATAAATATGTTGTAAAGTACCATTACTACGATGATACCACAGAAAATTCCATTGATCGTCTCGCCGAGCTGGGCAGTTTCAAAGAAAACTTCCCGGTCACGGACAAGCAGCGGCAGAATAACCTGGTTCGAACCTTTTACTTTAAGATAATAAGAACGCTCCTGATCAGGCCCCAAAGCGAGACGAAAGACGAGATTCTGGTGTTTGATGCGCCGTTTACTGAAAGGGTCGGTAACATCGTAAGTCTCTGTACGGACATTGTCGCCGCTGATTTCGTACAGCTCACAGGAATGGATCGAGGGGTGTGCCAGCTCAAGGTACAGCATATCCGAAGCTGATTTGTTTCGGATAGAAAAGCGGATCCAGAAAGTAGACTGACTTAACCCGATGTTGGGGACTTCATCTGTACTTTTTTGAAAGCCCTGTACCCTCCGGATCTCGGGCAGGGTTAGGGTGTCTGCCTTGTCTTCATAGATTTCGATATGTTTTCCGATGATCAGCGAACCATTTACATAGTCAACTGTGCCAGCGGAACTCTTTCCTGCGAATACTATCAGTAAAAGTACAAGTAGCAGTCTCCCCATTTTTACACTTCAAATTTTGATGTTCAGATCATAATGCAGCGCTATTTCACCTTTCGGGCCCTGTTCTACCGCAAACTGCACGGGACTGTTTCTTAAACGTTTAATATGCTTTAATTCTTCTTCATGTGCAAGGGGCAATTGTTCCAGGTCACTCACAATGATGGCCGTTGCAATGAGACCTTCTTTGGGATAATAGAATGCGCCATTGTTTCCCAGGGTCCTGATCACCTCGAAACCGATCCTGAGACATTGCCGCAGGGTGGGCGGTGAACACAATGCCAGCAATTTTTTAATGCCGAGCCCCGTAGTGAGTGCAATGCCGACCCGGCCCAAAAAAACACTTCCTATGCCATAACCTGCAACTTCCTTGCTGTTAAAGGCCCCGCACAGCTCCGCGATTTTCTCGTGTTTGAGTTCGTCAACATAGCTGGCAATGCGCTCATCTTTTTTTGCGATAGCAAGCTCCATTGGCATTTTGCGTGTTTCCTGCCGAACCTGAAGTCTTGTACCACCGTAAATTTTTTCACCGTCTTCCGATTCCACCAGGATTACAAAGGTATTCTCATCATTGAGCCAGTCGTGGTTTGCGGAAGTTACTTGTTTTACCCCGTATGCTTCAAGAACTTTTCTGTGCTCGTCAATGTACCTGAGGCAGGCTTCAGTATCCTCGGTAGATTTAAAAGCGCGTATTTTGGCTACCATCAAATTTCGTCATTTACAACAAACAATATTTTATCTAATGCCAGGCGATTTGTTTTAGTAGCTATTGTTGAAGATTTGTGTATTCTCAAAAGAAAAACAGGGCCTGATCCTGCAGGTCGCTTTATAATGCTTTTGAAAAGAGTGGACAGACGTTGAATTTTGTCTTTTTCAATAGCATTGAGCCCGTCCCCGCTTTCCATTCGCTCAAACAGGATAACCGGAGAATAAAGGATTTCAGCAGAAAGCCCGAGCTTATTGGCACGCAGCCACAGATTCTGCACAATTCTCCCTGCGTCAAAGGGGTTACCGTCCGGAGAAACCGAAATTGCCGCAATGCACGCTGATGCCGCGATCGTCCGGGCAATCTGTCCGGCCAGTAAATTACCTCCATCGATGTCCTGAAGAATACCGGCGATCTTCTTATCCTTCAAAATGGACAGGGCCATAGCGTGCACCGGGTCTCTGGCGACCCTTACAAGCTCGATGCCATTTTCAATTTGCTCATCTGTTCCCGAACGCCAGTTGATTGTGTTTTCAAAAAAGTCAGTATGTCCCTGCTCATGTAACATAGCCAGGAGATCGCACGCCCCCACAATTTGTGCGATCACATTAATGGAGGCGGGTTCTTGAATAAAGTCAATCCGGGCATTTACACCGGGAGCGGCATGCCGCAGGAAATCCAGATCGGTATCGGTGAGTTTATATGGCATTCCGGCAGTTCGATCAGTTGCACGTAACGGGATCAACGGTGCCAGTGAAGGTTCATCTCTGTTTTCAGCCAGTGGGGAAAATTCGATTGTAGCAATCAAATCGGGAGCATGGTTAGCCGGAAAGATCTGAGCAGACGCATGATAACCCAGTTCCGCACTTTTGATCACCACATTTTGAAACGCCGCACCAAGTGCGAAATGTGTTACAATATCCTTAAATTCAAAAAAGGGAAGTGAACGGCTGTTGCCATGAAAAAGGTGCAGGCGTCCGTTGCAATAAATCCATTTCCACGGCTGCGTATTACCAAAAGAAGGCGCGTGGGAGCCGGCTTCGACAATTGATTCGATGTGATCTTTTGGAAGATAGACGGCGACTGGTATTTCTGGGAGCGAATACACGGCATTGATTGCCCGCCCCACATCAAATTCATTAGTGGTAATATTACTATTAACATTTATGTCGTGAGTCCGCGAACTGTTGGAAACAATCTGTTCCAGATCCACGTAATACCTGCCTGAATCTGTAAACTGGCCGAGAAGGATCCTCCGGGAAACATCTGCTACCACACCGCCACCGAGGGTCACTGCACTCGCCAGCTGCGGCCATGTGCTGATTGACTGGCCAACTTCAAGCAACGAAGCGCGTCCCCGTGGCGAAACTTTGGCCACATCGCTGATTCGCATGACCAGCCCGACCCGGTCCGCAGGCGAGATGTTCTGTAATCTTTCTTGCGGAATATCGTCAAGCAAACCGTGCAATATCGATCTTTTGGGTTCTCTGTCAAACCTTTCCACATCAAGCAAGCCCCTGTCGCTGGTTTCCATTACCACGGGAATGCCAAGTGGCCGGGCAGCATCACGGCATCTCAATTTTATTTCAAAATCATCGCACTCGTCGATCAGCAGGTTAAGTTTGCCGTTTCTGGTCAGAAAATCATGCAGATTGTCGGTAGTAATGCCTTCGGTAAAGCATTCAATGTCCAGATAAGGGTCGATTTCGGCGATTTCCCGTGCAGTGATCACGCTCTTATTGAGGCCAGTATTGTGAATACCTGTTTTGATCCTGTTCAGGTTACTAAGCTCCAGGGTATCCAGGTCGGCAAGGCGGAGCGAACCGGCCGCCCGTTCAGTTGCCAGTGTCATCGCGATGGCATGGCCGACAGATAATCCGATGATCCCGATCTTACATTGCGAAAGCTTATTCTGCTCCTGTAATGTGATCTTATGGCGGTTTCGTGCTGTACGCAGCTCAATGAACTCGTCTTGGTCCAGAATATGTAAAAGCCGGTTTGACCAGGGATAATACACCCAGCATCCTTCCAGATCAGCGTTTTTCTCGGAAATCCATTGCGTATATAGGTCATCAAGTTGCTGATCTGACAGACGTTCACGGGGGGTTCTGACTTTGATCAGTTCCTTGTACTGGGTGGCGAATAGATCCAGAATGAGCGCATGACTGTATTCATTTGTCAATGAGTGTGAACCTTGCCTGGCAGCATATTGCTCTTTTGGGATTAATACCGGCCGGTAAATTGTATTTAGGGTCGTCTCAGCGTGCATGTCGTGATTTTCGGAGGGCGCCTCTGGGCAAAGTCATTTTCCTTGTTTTAAATATCTCAAAAATGTTGCTGATCTTAGTATGTGTCATTTGTCTGCTCTATCTCACCAATAAAAAAATGTATTGGCAATAGTTGCATAAACAGTTACAAATTGCTGAAATTATTTTTGTAAAACTACCATCAGATTGGTGGTGTTAAAAATATTTGAATGCAGGTTTCTAAAATATCTGGCAAAAGACCCTGTAATACTGTTTCGCTCAGCACATTTGCTCTTGCTTTTGTAGTTCAATCCTGTTGGGGATTGTATTCAATAATGTAGAATTATCTTTATATAATCGGAAAGAGCTTGCGATATTTGCAGGCACAACAAGACCACCTCAAAGTTTAGATTCGACAATGGAAACCAAAGGCAAGATAAGCGTGCTGTATGTTGATGATGAGATTAATAATCTCAACTCTTTCAAGGCCGCTTTCAGAAGAGACTTCAATATACTGATCGCCACTTCGGGCAGGGAAGGGCTGGAGCTTTTAAAACATAACGTAGTACATGTGATCATTACGGATCAGCGGATGCCTGAAATGACTGGGGTGGACTTTCTGATCGAGGTACTGAAAGAATATTCAGATCCGGTCAGGATCCTGCTGACGGGCTACACGGATATCACGGCGGTGATCGATGCTGTCAATAAGGGACATATTTATTATTACCTCAACAAACCCTGGGACGAGCAGCAGTTACGCATTATCATTAAAAATGCTTACGAGATATTTCACCTCCGGGAAGAAAATAAAGAACTGATCGAAAAACTGCTCGATGTAAACGGCCAGCTAGAATTTCTTCTGAGGCAAAATCTTCTTTCCTAGCTGCAGAAAGCCGCTGCGATGCTCTCCTCTGGTTTGCAAAAGTGTTTTGAAATTGACAAAGGCAGGCGCCATACCTTTCAGCAGATAGGTTAGTACTGAGAACGCCGACGTGACCAGAATCGCAAAAAACAGGATCGCTGTAAACAGCAGATTCCCGATTGCCTTAAAAAAAATGATAATATCCATCTCCTTATAAATTAGCGTGTTTGGTCTTGCCTTGACTAAAACCGTACCAGACGCGTAAATCCTGCCTTTCAAATAAGCCAGTAATTGCTGCTGGTATTCTTTTTTAGGGATATTAATGCGCGTCGGAATTTATCCGATAGCGGTATCCGGAAGGACAAACCAGTTCTAATCATGAAAAGAATCATAGCAATCGGCGTTATCTCAGGAGTAGTATTATTCGTTTTCTTCACTTCGTACGCGAAGCAGCTGGAAGGAAAAAGCTGAAAGGAAAAAAAGCAGCGTAATGTGCAGAAAAAAACAAAATAGAAGGGTATTTTTACCACCAATGTCGGTAGGATCGGGAAACTGACTCTACAAAATCTAAAAGCATGCCGGGAAAAAACAGGACGTTGCAACGGTTTAAAGATTATTGTGTTCATTCAAGAAAAGGCATGGTGCCAGCTAGTCGCACAAATGCCTTTTTTGGTTTTTACTGAAAATTTTCAATTAGAAGGTAAAGGTATCGAAGGTCAATGTTGAGAAAAATTTATTTCTGGAGTGCCTTCACCACGATCGCCTGGCTGTTCACAAACTGCGGCGGCCCGTCATTCGTAAGACCCTTGCCTGAGCCGGGGGATACAAATACTATTGACACTTCTATTATCTGGCGGCCGGATACAACTGACATTGACACGCTCCCTATTCGAAATATCGATTCTGTGCTTGCCTTTTCCAAACGTTTCGGAACAGTTGATATATTCACCGAGGCGCAGTTGGCGGAGCAGACCGGGGTATACTATAAAGCCAATGATTTCATCGGCAGGCCGATTACAATGGATTACCGCTTCATCGCGCCCGCGAAAGATACCATGCAGCACAGGCCATTTGTTTTGATGGTACATGAAGGTGCATTCCTGTTTGGCTCGCTGGAAAATGAAATGGGTAAGGCCAAATGGCTGGCGAGGAAAGGCTATGCGGCGGCGGCTATCAATTACAGGCTGGGTTTCAATGGCGGAAGCGAGCAAAATGCCTGCGGGGGAAACAACAGGGAAGTGGTACAGGCTGTGTACAGGGCTGTTCAGGATACTTATGTAGCGCTCCATTATTTTGCGGGAAAGGCAGAGGAACTGTCGATTGACCCTTCACAGATGGTGCTGGCGGGCAGCAGCGCGGGAGCGATCACCATATCTGCTTTACTTTATATGAAGGAAGCGGATTTTGAAGCGTTGCTGCCTGGTATCGTAAAAACCCTGGGCCCGCTTGATCCTCATCCAAATGGCGCACCGTACCGGGTCCGTGCGCTACTTTCCTATCTGGGTTACGGCGTATTCAAAAGCAGCTACATTACGGCTGCAAATGCAAAACCGACAGTCTTTTTTCAAAGGACAGGCGATAATGTGCTTCCTTATGTACGGGGGACTTTTCTTTCATGCCCGTTCTATCTTAGTTCCGAAGGCGCCAAGCCTGTTTCTGATCAGCTAAGGAAATTGAAAGTGCCTTTCGAATTGAATTACCAGCCTGAAAAGGGGCATCACCTCAGCTACACAGAACAATATGTCACCAGCCGCTATGCACAATTTATGAAGCGGCTCTGGGCTGATAACCGGCATCAGATCGTGAACGAAAATTTCAAGACGATCGAGGATATTGAGATTAAATGATCAGGCGCCAGCCTGGACCTGTTCCCGTTTCTTTCTGCTTTCCATCAGAGGAAAAAAGGATTTCAGGTAAGAAGAGAATTTCAGTTCCAGATATTGATACGACAGGCCTGAGAGTATCAGAGTCACCGATACTGAAAGGAAAAGCATTGCCGTACCCGAACCGAAGACCGGATAACCGAGCTTGGCAAAGAATATCGGGATAATCACCAAAACGGGCATGTGGATCAGATAAATCGAAAACGACATATCTCCTTTTCTGACCAGCCAGGCAGGGAAGTAAGATTTCGTGGCTGACTCGTGAAAGATGATCGCAAAGAAAAGCGCACAAGCCCCGAAACCCCATTGAAGGGGGCCTAAGCCGCCAAAAAAGCCTGACAGATATTGCCAGATCACGAGCAATACAACCGCCGAAGTGAGACCTTTTTTAGAGAACAAGGAGGACAGGAACGCATGCGCACCGGGGTGAATGTAAATAAGCCCGATGACGACACCATATACGAAGTTCCAGATAATTGGATTGGTGATCATATTGAGATAACCAGCTCCAAAATCCGGCGCCTGATCAGGCTTCAGCGTGAAATACCCGGCGAGCACGGGAATGCCGACGAGCGTAACAGCGATCATCAGGGAAAATACCAGCCAGCGATTTTTTCCAAAAAACAGCGAAATAGCGATCAGCAGATAAAAGTAGATCTCGTAGTTAAGGCTCCATCCCACCGACAATGTCGCATAACCGTAAAATGGTGCGTCGGTATGTGCGATCGGGATAAATAGAAGGCTCAATATCAGGTCTGTAAGCGATTTCGAATCACCAGAAATTCCGTGGTGAATATAGTAAAACCACAGGGTCATGAAAGCGTAAGTGGGCCAGATGCGGATAAACCGTTTGACCATAAACTGGTAGATTTCTCGCGGCGAAGACGGCGTATTTTGGGTGATGTAAACCATAATAAAGCCGCTGATGACGAAAAACAATGCTACACCGGCCGGACCTGAGTTGAACAAAAAGTCGATTTCCTGTTTGAAAGGTTCGTTTTTCGCGACAACATCTTTGGAATGGTATACAGTAACAATGAGTGCCGCTATCGCCCTGAGTACCTGGATGCTGTCAATTTTGGAGTCAGTCCGGTTGCGGGTCAGTGTCGACTCTTCATTCATCATATTCTGGAAAGTTACTTTTTCGGTTCGGCCGGTATGCGCGTATATTGCGAACCAAAAATGGATTAATTTATTTTGAAACGGAGACATTTTTGAGAAATAAATACAGGAAACCGGCCGGGCACAATTTTTACCGATCCCAAACAGTCACGTCTTAATCCGACATAAATGAGTAAAGCATTAATTGTAAAGCAGGAAATATGGATAGGCGCGCCCGTTGCCAAAGTCTGGGAAGTCCTTGTGGCTCCGAAGTATATCAGGCAGTGGGAGGATTTACCGCAGGATTTTGGCGATTACTACCTCGAAGTGGGCAGGGTAATAGAATGGACAGGATTTTCGCGCCTGACGGTCACAGTCTGTGAACCGCATGAGAAACTGGTACTTAAACTGTATGCATTCAAATGGGAGCAGCCACCTGCAGACTATGATATTGCCTACACTTATCACCTTACTGCGGAGAACGAGGGAACGCTGCTGACATTGGAAATCGGCGATTTTTCCGCTTTGACAGAGGGACAAAACTACTATGACTCCTCAGTGGAATTTGCGGGAACGGCACTGGAAAAAATCAAAAGTTTAGCGGAAAACAGGATGTAATGTAGTGTGGTAATTATATTTGTAATACTCGCTTCAGAATATCATGGAATCCAGGACAAAACTTTATTACGACATCAATGAGGTAGCGGAAATGCTTCAGGTGGAAGCCCCGACGCTGCGGTTCTGGGAGAAAAAGTTTCCCCAGCTGGATCCCAAGCGGGACGCCAGGAACAGACGCAGGTATACCGAAAGAGATATTGAGATCATCAAAAAGATCATGCACCAGCGCGACAAGCAGGGGCGGACCATTAAAGGCACGCGGGAACAGCTGCGCAGAAAGGAAGAGTCGGAACTGATGATCCAGCGACTGATGCGTGTGCGGAAATTTCTGACAGAGCTGAAAGAGAATCTGTAGGCTGTAATTTATACCTCTCCAAGATCCGATATCCGATGAAATATATACTTTCCCTGGCATTCCTTGCTGCTATCAGTTTCTGCGCCTCCGCACAAACCTTTCAAACAGCATCGCTCCGCCAGCATATTAATTTCCTGGCTTCCGACGACCTGGAAGGCCGTGGTACTGCCAGCCTGGGGGAAGTACGGGCGGCGAACTATATAGCAGACTATTTTAAAAACCTGAACCTGAAACCCGCCGGGAGCTCAGACAGCTACTTCCAGCCATTCGAAGTTTCATTCGCAATCGACGGCAAAGCGCATTTGATGACGGGCAGGAATGTAGTGGCGTTGCTGGATAACGGGGCTGAAAAAACCATTGTGGTAGGTGCCCATTACGATCACCTCGGTAAAGGTTTCCAGGGGAGCTCGCTGTCTCCCGACAGTAAGAACAAGATCCATAACGGAGCCGATGATAATGCTTCGGGAACCACGGGGGTTATGGAGCTGGCAAAATACTTCGCTGAGAACAATGTAAAAGAGAGGCACAATTACCTGTTTATCGCTTTTTCGGGCGAAGAGTTAGGGCTGATCGGATCGAAACATTTCACAGAAAAACCTACTATCCCACTTAATTCCATATCCGGTATGATCAATATGGACATGATCGGCCGGCTGGATGATTCCAGGGGGATTATCGTTTCAGGCTGGGGGACAAGCCCGGTGTGGGGGAAACTTATCCCTGATCTTGCTAAAAAGCAGAATCTGAAGTACACCATAGACTCTTCCGGCGTGGGTGCTTCTGACCATACCTCTTTTTATCTTAAAAACATTCCCGTCGTCCAGTTTTTCACAGGAGGGCACGGCGACTATCACAAGATCTCTGATGATCCGGATAAGATCAATTATGAAGGAGAGGCAAGGATCCTTTCGCTCATTGCCGGCCTGCTTACCCAGCTTGATAATGAAACAACGGAACCGGAATTCGTCACTGCCGGCAATCCGCATTCAGGGGCGAC
Source organism: Dyadobacter sp. UC 10 (assembly GCF_008369915.1). NCBI lineage: Bacteria > Pseudomonadati > Bacteroidota > Cytophagia > Cytophagales > Spirosomataceae > Dyadobacter > Dyadobacter aurulentus. The sequence continues at coordinate 4,433,141 of NZ_VSRN01000001.1, forward strand.
TACCAGTAATTTTAAAGTCACGCTCGGCGTCATGCCCGATTACAGCTACACCGGGAAAGGACTGAAAATTGACGGGGTTTCAAAAGGCCGGCCAGCTGAAAAAGCGGGAATTTTGTCTGGGGATGTGATCATTAAACTCGCAGGAGAAGAAATAGGTACCATTTACGACTACATGGAGATATTGGGGAAACACGAAAAAGGCCAGCAGGTAGATGCGGAATTTATGCGCGGAAAGGAGACGAAAAAGGTTAAAGTGACCTTTTGAAAATTACATAATCGCTCCCCGTTTTCCCAACTCAATCGCTTCCATCTGGCTGATCAGTCCGTCGTGCATATTGAACCGCAATACAGTACGGATTTTATGAAAACCCTCCTTTCCCGCCGCTCCCGGATTGATATAAAGCATATTGTTCAACTTCGCGTCCCGGATCACCCTGAGAATGTGTGAGTGACCGCATATAAATATATCTGGCAAAGACGATTTTAATGTCGGCAGCACCAGGGGGTTGTATCGCGGGGGCGCACCGCCGATATGGGTAATCCACACCCGAAATCCTTCCAGGTCAAAATGCTGGTGCTCGGTGGTCCGGGCGCGTACCTCGTTGTTGTCGATATTTCCAAACACAAGTCGTGTCGGCTTGAATGCTTCCAGCTTGTCGATGATCTCGACCGAGCCGATATCCCCGGCGTGCCATACTTCATCACAATTGGCAAAATGATTGAAAATCCTTTCATCCAGATAACTGTGTGTGTCCGATAGCAAGCCGATACGCTTCATTATGATGTTTACTACTAAATTGAATTACAAATATGGACATTGAAAATACTTCCCGGAATCTTTTGTGAAATTTTTATTAAGTTAAAGTAACTTATATATAAATAATTTGTAGATATTGTGTCACAAAAATTAATTAAAGTTAAATTTTTCTTATTTACGTATAGTTTTGAGTCAAAACTAAATTTGTAGTTGTAAAGTAATTTTCGTTTGCATATTATTGCACTTAATGTAATTCATCAGTTACAAACTCTCTTACTAACCTTTTAGCGCAGCCTTGAAAAAAATCCTACTCCTGGCCTTTTTGTGTCTCACTTTAACGGTTGCGCGCGCGCAAACCTCGGGACGATTTACGTTAAAAGGAAGCACGGTCGATACCTCGGGTGTCCCGCTTCCTGAGTCGACAGTGATGTTGCTTACACCGAAAGATTCTACGCTCGTCAACTTTGCGAGAACAGGTAAGGACGGTGCATTCGAATTTAAAAATGTTAAACGGGCCAACTACCTGATCAAGGTTACTTATGTAGGGTATCTGCCTCATCAGGAAGTGATTAATCCGAAAGATGGCGATGTGACCGATCTCGGTAAGATCAAGCTGGCCGTCATGGACTCGGTGTTGTACGAAGTCGTAATTAAGGCATTTCGCGCGCCGCTAAGTATCCGGGGCGATACCATTGAATACGATCCGAAAGCATTTAAAGTGCAGCCGGGCGCCTCGGTCGAAGACCTGATTCGTCGGCTTCCGGGCTTGCAGGTTGATCAGGATGGTACTATCAAAGCGCAGGGAGAAACTGTAAAACGTGTAACGGTAGACGGTAAGCGGTTTTTTGGTGATGATACCAAGGCTGCAACCAAAAATTTACCTGCCGAAGCGATTTCCAAAGTGCAGGTATTTAATGAAAAAACTGAGCAATCCAGAATTACTGGCGTTGATGATGGGAAACATGAAAAAACGCTGAACCTGCAATTAAAAGACAGCCATAAAAAAGGAGGTTTCGGGAAAGCTACACTTGCGGCAGGCACTGACAAGCGGCTTGAAGGAAAAATCAATTATAACCGGTTTAATGAGAAGAACCAGTTTTCGGTGATTGGTCTTGGAAATAACACCAACCAGGGTGGAATGTCGTGGGACGATTACCAGGATTTCAAAGGCAGCCAGTCGTTCAACTGGGGCGATGACGGTGATTTTGGCTTCGGCGGCGGGATGAGGTACATTTCGTTTGGCGGGGATGACGAGGAAAGCCTGACGATCCAGGCGGGGAGAGGGGCACAAAATCGCGGTTTCAATAAGAACTGGGCCGGTGGAGCAAACTATAATTTCGATACCAAGAAAACCAAATTCAATACCAGCTATTATTACAACCAAACGACGCAGGACCTGGATGCTACTTCAAGACAAACCAACTTCCTTACGAATTCTGCATTCACCAAAGTGGATACCAATGGTCGTTTGAATTTCAACGAAAATCACAGAGGTAGTTTGAGATTTGAAAAAACGATCGACTCTCTGAATACGCTGATCATTTTATCAAATATGCGTATCGGAAGCGGGACAGCGGACTATTTCAGTCACCAGGAGTTTTTCCGGGGGGCGCAGGACACGACGCAGCTGTCCAACACCAGCGACCAGCGTAATTTTTCCGATTTCAATTCTTTTGCATTGGGAAACACGGCGATCTTTAGGCACAAATTCAAGAAAAAAGGCAGGAATTTCGCCGCCAGTCTGGCATACAACGTGAACAACTCGAATGGAACGATCGACCAAAAGTCTACTAACCGGTTTTTCAGGACATCAGAAACGGAGCCCGACAGTATTCTGAATATCAACCAAACGAACAATACCAAAAGTTTGCGCAACCAGATCAAGGGAAGCCTGCTGTTTATAGAGCCTTTTGCAAAGAAGTTTGTGATGGAATCCTTTTATAATTACAGCTTGAAAAGCGACGATGTGGACCGGGATGTGTTCGATATTAATGAGAGCGGCCGGGTGAGAAACAACAACCTAAGCCGGTATTACAAGAATATTTCCACTTACAACCGTCTGGGTACTTCTGTCAGGTATTCACACAATGGACTCAATATTGCAGTCGGGGTAGGTGCCCAGCAGATTCACCTGGACGGTAAATTTTCGGTTGACCAGAACGACGCCGTGAAAACAAACATTGACCGCAAGTTCTTCAACGTTGTCCCGAACGTCTCCCTTAATTTCGACCTTAAACGAAACAGATATTTGTATGGAGGGTATAATGTATCGGTTTCGGAGCCCAACATCCGCGACCTGCAACCGATTGTTGATAATAGTAACCCGCTTTATATCCGGGTAGGTAATCCGAACCTCGTGCCAACAGTCAACCATTCTATGAACCTGGGATACAACTACTTCAACCCAGGCAGCTTTATTCAAATGTTCTTCGGCGCCTATTACAACTACTATGATAATCAGGTGATTTACAGCCAGACGGTTGATGAAAATCTGGTGACGACGACGATGGCGACAAATATTAGCGGAGGTAAGAATTTCAATTTGTACGGTAACTACGGTTTCCCGATCGTGAAGACCAAAAGCAATTTGAACATCAATGCATCTTACAACCGTGGATACAACCTGACCAACATCAATGGCGAGCTGAATGAAACGAAAAACAATGGCTACAACTGGGGCGCGAGGCTTGACTTTACCCCAAGTGACAAATTTACGATCTATACCAATGCAAACTGGAACATTACAGATACCAGGTATTCGATCAGTTCTGGACAGAACCAGAAGATCATTAATACCAATTACGGGGCTGAAATGAACTTCAAATTGCCAAAGGATATATACTTTAACAGCCGCTTTTCTTACAATTCTTATGTAAATGACCGCTTTGGTTTTGATCAAAAAATGCCGATCCTGAATGTATCTGTTTTCAAAACAATGCTGAAAAGTAAAAAAGGCGAGATCAGATTGTCAGCATTTGACGTTTTCAACAGAAACCGGGGTATTTCACAATCGGCTTACCAGAACTTTGTGTCGCAGGAGCAGGTACGTACGCTGGCGAGGTACTTTATGCTGAGCTTTACGTACAATATGCGCGGTGTGGCGCACTCGGTCCGCCGGAAAGGTTTTGGATTTTAGTCAACTATCAATTGCTTATTTATATGAAAAAATTATTAGCCATTTTCCTCCTGATATCTGCCTTGCCAGCCCTGGCACAATCTGACGGAGTGGCGGTTACGTATGAGCGGACCTTCTTCTGGTCGAAAGTGTATGAAAAGCTGACATTCCTTTCAGAGGAAGAAAAGAGCCGGATGAAAAATTCTTGGGGTGTCCATGACGAGGGCTGGAAAGTAAAGGGACAACTTTTTGCAACCGCTTCACAAAGCAAATATGCGGAGCTGGAACAGGAGGCTGACGGAGGTTACAGGGGAAGGAAGAGCGAATACCTCGTTTTCAGGGATTTTGACAAAGGGCGGAAATTGGAAGCGGAGGAGTTTGCCGGTAAGTTACTGATCATCGACGATTCGCTCGCTGCACCCAAATGGAAGATCATGAATAAAATCAAAGAGATCAGCGGTTATATGTGTATGATGGCGGTTTCGGAAGATACGGTCAAAGGCCAAAAGATCACTGCCTGGTTTGCGAATGACCTTGCATACGGTGCCGGCCCCGAACGTTACTACGGACTACCTGGCCTGATCCTGGAAGTGGAGGTCAACGACGGCGAAATGACGCTGACGGCGATCAAAGTTGAGAAAAAGCCACTGGGAGAAGAGCTGGCCCTTCCGAAGAAAATGAAGGGTAAGAAGATTACTACCTCCGAGTATGAAAAAATGATGGCAACCCATTTTCGAGACAGTATCAAATCCCGGAGAAATCCATATTGGGCCGTCAGGTATTAGAAGGAGATTAGAATTGTTAATATTTGCTAAGCAACTGGTAAAAAGGGGAAATTGTAAAACACAATTTCCCCTTTTTACGTACCTTTGCGCTTTGAAAACGCATCCCGAAGCTTTCTGGCTCGATATTTTTATTGTCAGTGTAGTTGTATATGTTTTACTTAACAGTGTTTAAATTAAATTAACAACCCTTGTTCATTATGAAAAATACGCTTTTAGCAGTTGCTATGCTCTTTGTACTTGGTTCGTGCGCAAGTAAAAAGAAGCTTCTTACAGCACAGAAGCAGGCTAATGAAATCCAGATTCAACTAGACAAAGCGAGAGCTGACCTGAATGATTGTGACAGCAGAACTGCTGGTTTAAATAATGATTTGAAGGCAAAAAATGACGAGTTGACCAGCAAAAATGCAAAAATGAAGGAGCTGGAAGATCAGATCGAATTCCTGAAAAAGAACAACAATAACCTGCTGGACCGTATGTCTGACCTTTCCGTGATCAGCAAAGAAGGTTCTGAAAGTATCAAGAAATCCCTTGCTATGATGGACGCGCAGGGTACCCAGATCAGGGACCTTAATTCAAGCATCCAGAAAAAAGACTCGCTGAATATGGCGCTGGTGCTTAACCTGAAACGTTCATTGGCGGATGTCAGCGACGAAGATGTTCAGATCGAAGTGAAAAAAGGCGTAGTGTACGTTTCACTTTCCGACAAAATGCTTTTCCGTTCAGGAAGCTCGGTAATCAACTCACAAGCTGAGAGCGTGTTGAGCAAAGTAGCTAAGATCCTGAATGACTACAAAGAAATCGAAATCCTGATCGAAGGTCACACGGATAATGTACCTATCGCTACTGACAAGGTAGCCGATAACTGGGATTTGAGCGTACTGCGTGCTACGGCTGTTGCACGTACTTTGCAGAAGAAATACGGAGTTGAGCCTGTGCGTATGATCGCTGGTGGCCGTGGCGAATATTTACCCAAAGTGGCAAATGATTCTGCTCCTAACCGCAGCCTGAACCGTCGTACAGAAATCATCATTACTCCTAAGTTGGATCAGTTCTTTAATCTTTATACTCCAAACGCGGGTAAATAGGATTCCAGCCAATAATTGTCAGCCCGCAGGATTATTCCGGCGGGCTTTTTTCGTCATAAATAGACCAATAAATCTCTATGTCAGGCACTGTACCTACCCGGGAAACCATTGAAGCGGCGCATAAACTAGTCGCTCCGTTCATTCATCGCACGCCGGTGATGACATCGCAGTTTTTCAATCGGCTTTGTGGCGCGGAGTTGTTCTTCAAGTGTGAAAATTTTCAGAAGATCGGTGCTTTCAAAGCAAGGGGCGGATTGAACGCGATCCTTTCACTACCGGCTGATAAGCTGGTGAATGGGGTCGCTACGCACTCCTCCGGCAACCATGCGCAGGCAATTGCATTTGCAGCGTCGAGGGTAGGTGCGAAGGCTTACATTGTAATGCCCGAGAATTCGCCTCTCGTCAAGATCAGGGCCGTGGAAGAATACGGTGCCGAAATCACTTTTTGTGTAAATACACCGGAAGCAAGGCAGGAGGCGGTGGATCAGATTGTGGCTCACACGGGCGCTACATTTATCCATCCGTTCAACAATTACGAAGTGATTGCCGGGCAGGCCACTGCTGCCAAAGAGCTCATCGAGGATACAAAGGATACGCTCGACCTGATCATCGCACCGGTGGGGGGCGGGGGACTGATCAGTGGAACTGCTCTCTCAGCAAGCTATTTTTCACACGGTACCAGGGTGTACGCAGCAGAACCAGAGGGCGCAGCTGATGCCATACTGTCTTTCAAAAGTGATAAAATCGAAAAGGCGCCTTATGTTAAAACGATAGCCGATGGATTGCTGACTTACCTGGGAGACAAAACGTTCCCGATTATCAAGGAATATGTGACAGATGTATTGCTGGTGTCCGACGAGGAGATCATCGCTGCGATGCGGTTTTTGTGGGAACGGATGAAAATCGTTGTTGAACCTTCCGGAGCCGTGCCGCTGGCAGCTATAATCAGGAATAAAGAAGACTTTAAGGGAAAGAAAATCGGTGTTATACTGACCGGCGGTAATGCTCATTTGGGGAAACTGCCATTCTGATTATCAGTAGAATCCGCGAAAACCGGAATTTTCATAAAGAATAGTATGCGGTTCGGGCCTAAACACCGTTATAGAGAAAATAATCATATTTGTTGAACTTAGAAACTGGTAATTATTTACACCTAACATTGAAGTATGAAAAAGCTGATTTTTTGTTGCCTGGTTGTTTTAATGGGCGCTTGTAAAGATAAAAAGGAAAATGTGGAGCCAGAAACTGATTTCGCCGCCGATTTTGCAGGAACCTATGCCACAACAACAGTGATACCTCCGGCAAAAACTGATTTTAATTGGGTGGTGACCCAAAATGCAAAGAACCAGCTCAATATCGTTTTTACGAAAGACACTGAAATAGCAGCGGCCGGAAGCACAGTCTCATTGCTTCAGACCTATAAGCTGATCAATGTTAAAACGACTGGTAAAGATTTGATTGAGCTGGACGAAACGGTCGACGTGGAACAAAGCAATGGAAAGCCACTCAGGCAAAAAGTGCAGGGAACCGGCACGAGAGTAGTCAACTCGGCCGGGGTTACCCAGATAAATATTACGCTGAAACTGACGGATGCCAGCACCAACAATGCGATCGAAGAATATCTCGAATTCAAGAAGCAATAAAGGGAATTGTAATAAAAGAAAAGGCGGTTGAATATATCAACCGCCTTTTTCAGTTCATGGCTAAATCCGCACCGTCATAAAGAAGCGGCTTTTGGAACGTTTTGGAATATTTCAAAGGCGACTATTACCGGAAATGCGACAGTCATTACCAGGCAGGTCATCAAAAAAGCGGCAAACCATAATAAAGCGAGGGTCAATTTTGCAACTACGATCATGTCAGTCTGTTTTGAAGAAAAGACCACATTGTCAGTGTTTTGGTTGCAATATTTACCGGTAATCTTTAAATCTTAACGGCCGCATATACCTGTGAAATCGCAGTAAGTACAGACAGTCAGATCGTCGGTTTTACGGAAGGGGATATCCGGGTCAAGCATTACATTCAGGATGTCAGTAAGTATGTTTTCCGACTTTTGAATGAAATCTGCCGGAGCCAGTTCGTCGGTCAGTTCCATTGGATTTGACACCTGATTCTTCGGATCGCGGAAGGAATAGAAACCTGATTTTACAGCAAAGTCCCCATAGTTATAAACAGTATCCCTTAGTCTCAGCCCATTTTCATCACTCATCTTTTTGTACATCAGGTATTCGTACATCCATAGCTGCCTCACGTAGCCCATTTTTCGGTCGGGATCAGTTTTCAGCACCTCCTCGCGCCGCTCGGGATCGGCCAGTTTTTGTTTTCCGGCTACTTCTACGCTGCCTGTTTTGTAGTCCATCACGTACAACTTGCGGCCTTCTTCATCAAGCTCAATCCGGTCTATTTTCCCGCCAAGCCGAACAGGTGTGTATGAACCCTGCAAAACCAGCTGGATTTTGGTGCTGACTTTTTGCTCAGCCGCAAGTATTCTTCTGCGTGGCCTCAGTTGCATTTGATGTTGGAGAAAGACAAGGATTTGCTGTTCTCCGATCTGATAGTAAATCCTGTTTAATCCCAAATCGGTAACATAACCTCTAAACAGCCTGTCGAACTCTTCCCGGAGTATCGCCCTGATTTGTTCTTCAGTAGGGTCGGTATCGTGCAGGAAAAATTCTAGGTCCGTGCGTTCCAGCGATGCGTGCAGCCAGGTGCCGATTTTATCCATGCCCAGTTCTTCCTCCACTTCCTCTTTTTCCTTTACACCTACGATATGTTTGAGGTAAAACTGCATCGGACAGCGGATAAACTCATTCAAATGTGTCGGATAAATGCCCTTGTCGGCCAGGTAACCCCGGATTGCCAGTAGTAAAGCTTCATCTTTCCGGACGGATTCTTCCAGTTCCTGCTGTTGCTGCGAGCCAAAGACGACCTGTTTATGCGAAATGCTGATCTTCGGATTATACCTGGCAAGCTCAAATTCCAGCTGCTGGATAAACCGGCTTTTCTCACCACCGCCTGGCGCGTCGTTGGTGCTGGTATATAGTAAATGGATTTCGCTGGCACGTTGGAGCAAACGGTAAAAATGGTAGGACATGACCGCTTCCTGATGTAAATGTGTAGGCAAGCCTACTGCCTGGGCCGCATCGAAAGGAATCAGCGAATGCTGGCGCTTTGACTGAGGTATTGTCCCTTCATTCATTGACAGGATAATAATCCGCTCAAAGTCCAGCGCCCGCGTTTCGAGCATTCCCATGATCTGCAAATTGCTGACAGGCTCCCCGCTGAAAGGAATACGCGTCTGGCGGATCAGTTCGAACATAAATGAGCGCAAAGTCCGCAGCGTGATCAGCTCCGTTTTCTCATCAATGGTCTGCTCGAATTGCTTCAGCAGTGTATAAAAAAGATACAGATACTCCGTTTCCAGCGCGTTTTTGTAATCTTTATAAACATCCCGCAGCAGCTCGATGAGCTGATAAAATGTTTGAATTACCTGGTTCGGGTTGTTTTTCTGCCAATGCGTGAACAGAACCCGGAAAAGCGGATGGTCCTCTCCCAGTTTCAGCAATTGCTCCGAATCAAGAAAAACCTGGTTGCCGCTGGTTATTTCATATAAAGTCCGTTGAATGATCGTCTGCCCGTCGGACAATGGTTGTAAAGCCACATATTCGTAATGCCGGATAAAGGGATGGTTAAGGACTTTATCGATTGACTTATGGCCGAACTTGGGTATCCTGATCGTTTTTCCAGCCTTGCTTTTAAATTCAACCACATTTTGCTGTAAGTCAAAAATGCTGTCTATCAGCGTGTACAGCAGCGAGTTTCGCATGGAAAGTCCCATGGTAACGTTCAGATCGCGCACTTCTTCATCGAGCGAATAGAGCATTGGCATCAGCAGATTTTCGTCGGCCAGCACAATTGCAGTAGGAACCTGCGCTGCGTCGGTTTCTGCTTTCATCAGCTCGTAAATGCGCCCTGCAATCTTCGTTTGAAGCGTGGCATTGGGTACGCCGTAAACCGTAATGTTTTTCCGGGTCGATAGCAAATCATCGCTTGTCCAGTTCCATGAACCGAAAGAGCCGCTTTTCCGGTAGTCACGCAGGCTTTTCCCTGCCTCTACATGTGTGTTTTCCGACATATAATACCGGTCGCTGTCCCAGAATACCTCCGCTTTTTCAGCCTTTACCAGCGCAGTCACGATTACCCGCTCCGACTCTGTAAATGCATTAAATCCTGCAAAGTATATCTTCTCATAATCGGAGCGTTTCAGCAGCAGTCCGGGCACATCTTCCGCTAGTTGCCGGTACGCCATGCCGCGATAGGCTTTCCCTTTGTTTTCAAGCCTGGCGCGGAAGAGTTGATAAAGGGTTTTTATATTTTGAAAAAGTGAAAAGTACTGTTTATGTCCGCCTTCACTTTGGAGCGATTTTCCTTCCGGCATGTTCGCCTGCCATCTTTCAATTGCATGCGCCTCAGATAAATAGTCGAACAGGAAATCCGTTTTTACCAGGTACTGATCAATTTTGTCTAGATCGTTAAGCAGGACAGCCGCCCAGCCCATAAATCTCTCAAACTGCACTTCGGGATCGATTTCACGGAAAGTCTCATAGAGGTCGAAAAGCAAATGTACCGGATCCGAAATTTCCAGCGTACACATGCTCTCAACGAAATCGTCAACCGCAATGATGGAAGGGCTCATCATCGGCTCCGGGGTTTCGATTGCCAGCTCCTGCATTAAAAAGAATGCCGCCCTGCGCGTCGGCACGACGATCTGAACCCTTTCCAGCGTAGCGTGATTGTTTAATATTCTCTTTGCAACGAGATTCAGAAAGGATTGCATAAGTATTTGAATGATTGCGGCTTAATGAATGCGGTCGCCGCGTGGTGTAAGTGACTTCATAATTTCGGCCTCAGCGCGCAGTAACTCCTTCCAGCGCTGCCTTACCTCTGCCTGCGGCCGGTAGTTTTCGGCCAGTTCAATGAAAGTCCGGTAATGTCCCGCCTCCGAAATCATCAGTTCGCGGTAAAATTTTTGCAGCGACTCATCTTCCAGCGATTCGGAGAGTAGCTTGAAACGTTCACAGCTTCTCGCCTCAATCAGCCCGCAAATCAGCAGACGGTCGAGGAATGCTTTTTCATGGTCGCCTTTATTTCGGACGAGCTGCATCAGCTGGCCTACGTATTCATCTTTTCGCTGCCTGCCGAGCGGGATGTTTCTTTTCTTTAATTCTTTTAAAACCCTTTGAAAATGGCCCCACTCCTCAGCGACGATCGGGGTAAGAGTCTCCACCATTTTTGCCTTTTCCGGATAGTGAACGATCAGGGAAATACAGCTCGAAGCGGCCTTTTGTTCGCAATATGCGTGATCGATCAGTATGTCACCGATCTGCATTTGCGCAATGTCGGTCCACCGCGGGTCGGTAGGCAGTTCAAGTCCAAGGGTTGTAAGTGAAGTTGCCACAGCAGTAACGGTTTAGTCAAACAACGGCCAGTTGATTCCAAATGAAAAGGCACGTGCCAGGCCAAGGTATTCCGGAGTAATAAAATAGCCTTTCGGGAAAAGATCAAAATTACCTCCCTGGTTCAGATAGGCCATTTTAAAAAACAGTCGAACCCTTTTTATGCGGACGTTCGCAAAAGCATCGACAACCACATTCTGGTCAAGCCGGTCGGTGTTTTGCAAATGAAATTGCTGTGTCACAGGCATATAGGCGTCAGCAAGATAGGAGGAACGATATCGCGCCGACAAACCCAATTGAATGAACAGCACTTTGGCATATACAAAGTCAAAAGTGACCTCGCCGCTCGCAAATACAGTTGGGACGCGCAGGACGTCTGTATTGTCGTTCAAAGTTAGATAGCTCATTGCCGCAAAATTCCACCTTTTCAGGTGAATGCCGGAATTGAAACCGACTCGCAGCAGCCTGAAACCCGCGTTGAGCTGTTGCGGAACTGCGGCTGTATCGTAATAAATAAAGTCGTTGATCTGGTGGATCTGAATTTCGGGTACAAACTCGATTTTCTTGGTTTTGAGTGGCAGCGAGGCATATATGGTCTGGACTTTCGTCGGGTCAAAATTATTGCGCCACTCGAAATGATTGCTCAGATACCGTTCCACCATCAAATCCGGCGCAGTTTGAATGCTTTGAAACCCGGCTTTGCCCCATCTTGTATTCAGCTCACCTTTAAGCCGGTATTCGACGTTTTTGGCAAGGTTCAGGTCCGCTTCGGCGGTCAGGTAATTGGCCGAATCTTTGAGATAGTAACCAGCCCATGCGCCGATGATATTATCGAAGCGAAGGCCGGTGCGATACGTTGTGTAAATATTGCCAATGTCGTTTCCCGGCTGACTTGCGCTGCGCATTCCATAAAACCGCTGCCGAATGTATGCACGATAATTGAATCCTGAGTAATACCCTTTGATACCTACCTTATTGTCGAACAGCTTGTAATAGATGTCCTGGCGTGTCTTGGTCGAATCGAAACGAAAAGCGGGATAAGCGCCTCTTTCCAGCCCCCTTTCGAGGTCCAGGTCTGTGAAGCGGTTGATCGTACTTTGAAAATCGGCCTGCTGGAAAAGCTGAAACCCGCTTACCAGGCGGTATTGCTGGTACAAATGAAATACGTGGCGACGCTCCCAGGAGTTGGCATCATCGCTGATTTTGGCGGCGCCGTCATAGGAATATTTTTCTTCAACCTCATCGACCACATTAGGAATGATCCCGCCCTGCTCGCGCACTTTCTGGTTCATGTGCCGGTAGTGGGCGAGTATCAGGTATTTTTTGTTTTTGGAAAAAAAACTGGTGTGCAAAAGGAGCGTCCAGTTCTGACCAAGCAGTGCTTCCGAGTTAATCGTATTCGCAAAACCATATTGCTTGTTGGAAGTAAACCGCTGGCCACGGATGCCGAAATTGAAGCGGGAATGCACATTTTGTGTGTAAACAAACGTACCCATAGAAGTTTTCTTTCCACCCGACAGAAAATCCAGTTCGGTATGCTGGGAGCGGGTATCTACATATTTTACTTCCTCCTGTTTGATCGCGTAGGCATCGTAGGCCCGCAAGCCAAGCTGCGCGCCGATGTCTTCCCGGGGCTGAAAAAACAGGTTCCGGGTTGCAGTGACTGCATTGCCCAGATCAGCCAGTTTGCCCCAGGCTTTGTCCATCGGTAGCCACCGGTGAAAGTTGGTCAGGCCCGTATCAACGCGGTAACGTACCGAATCGCGGTTGTTGAGGATATCATTTTCAAAGTAATGCAGGGTAGTGTGCGGACCATAGACATTTTTAGTACTATCGTCGAGAATCTGCGTGCCACCCTGGCCGCCTCCGCCGCCACGTGCACCTGTGCCGCCGCCTCCTCCTCCGCCGCCCGGCATTTGCATACCTCCGGGCATCCTGATCTGGGCAGCAGCCCGGGGTGTGATTAAAAAACCTATTAAGATCCACAGGGTGGAGTAAAAAACAATTCTCATAGAGGAAACTATCGTTCTGCCGTATTTTGAAGTGCCTCAATGCGTGCACCAAACCATTCTGCGAAGCGGTCGGTGTCGCTGCCGAAATTGACGGTTACAGGAATGTAGGCAAACCGGCCCGCATGTCCCAACTCCTCTGCCAGCGGCTTCAATTTGACCATATCCTTTTCAGTTGTCAGCACAAAAGTATCGCTTTTTAAGTACTTAATCAGTTCTTCTGCGTCTGCCGGCTTGTAATTATAATGGTCCGGGAAAAGTACTTTATCTAAAACGTTGAAGCGGGCATCAATATATCGGATGAATGGGCGCGGATCTGCAATTCCGGCGGCTATTTTAACATTCTTTAACTTCACAGGCATTCCGTCGTAGGAAACCGGCTCCGCATATTCAGTTTTTGAAAAGAATACCGGAACATTTTTTCCAGTGTACCGCTGGACCTTCCCTGTGATCAGTGTTCTGACAGACTGGTCGGGATCGCTCGGACACTTGGTAACGATAACGGCATCTGCCCTTTTTGCGCCGCTGCGGTTTTCGCGTAACCGGCCGGCAGGGAAGGGGAGGTCTTCGTAAAACGGGCGGTTGAAATCGTTGAGCAGGATATTCATATCACGTTTGATGCCGCGGTGCTGAAATGCATCATCGAGCAGGATGATCTGCGTTTCGGGATGAAGCTCGGCCAGCTTTGCCGCGCCGGCAGCACGGTCTTCACTTACCACAACAGGTACTGCGTTTTTCTTAAATTTCTGGTAGAATTGCAGCGGTTCATCGCCGATCGTTTCTGCGGTTGAAAGGTCGTCTGCGAGCAGAAATCCTTTGGTCTTTCGCCCATAACCCCGGCTTAAAATCGCTACGGCCGAGTTTGCATTCAGCTTATTTGCCAGGTATTCGGTCACCGGCGTTTTGCCAGTGCCGCCCACGGTCAGGTTGCCGATAGAAATGACGATCCGAGAAGCTTTTCTGGAATGCAGCAAGCCTTGATCGTAAAGCGCATTTCGCACATCGGTGACAAGACCGTATACCCACGAGAATGGGCTCAAAGCTGCTTTTAACCACGGACGTTCTTTCATATAAGCTGCATAATTACATATTTTTTACCTAATATTGTGCCCCTTTATATTACCTGACACCACGTTCCCATGCCGTTAAAAATTGTGTACAAACCCTGTACGCTTCATTTTCGTAAAGAAGCGGGTACCTCACGGGGGATTCTTACACAAAAAACTTCCTGGATCCTGCAAGTAACTGATTTGGAGCAGCCAGGTTTGATCGGTTACGGTGAATGCGGCCCGCTTCCGGGACTGAGTGTCGACGATCTTCCCGATTTTGAAAAGCAGCTTTGCGGCGTTTGCCACATTTTTAACAGCCTCGACCTCGACGTTTTTCCATTCAACCTGGGCATTATACTCGATCAGGTGGTGCCGCAGCATTTGCCTTCGGTCCGTTTTGGGGTGGAAAGCGCGTTACTGGATATCATGAAGGGCGGGAAGCGAAAACCATTCAAAAACGATTTTTCGGAAGGTAAGGCTGGCGTGCTGATGAACGGACTGATTTGGATGGGCTCTTTTGACGATATGTTGGCGCAGGTAGAGGAAAAGCTTGCGCAGGGCTTCACTACTCTCAAGCTGAAAGTGGGCGCTATTGATTTCGATCAGGAATGCCGCATTCTTGCAAACGTTAGAACCCGGTACAACAAAGACCAGATCACATTGCGGGTGGATGCAAATGGTGCATTTAAGCCGGAAGATGCAGCTCAAAAATTGAAAGCGCTTTCTGCCTTCGATCTGCATTCCATTGAACAACCCGTAAAAGCGGGGCAGCCCGAATTAATGGCCGAATTGTGCCGGACCTCCCCGGTGCCCGTCGCCCTCGACGAGGAATTGATCGGCGTATTTGATTACCGCGAAAAATTCGCGCTCCTCAAAAAGCTCAATCCACCTTTTATAATTTTGAAACCTACTTTACTGGGTGGTTTTCGCCATACCAGCGAGTGGATTGAAATAGCAAATCGTTTGAATATCGGCTGGTGGATCACTTCTGCATTGGAATCCAATATTGGTCTGAACGCGATTGCGCAATACACTGCTGCATTCGATAATCCGCTGCCGCAAGGTTTGGGTACGGGTCAATTGTATGTAAATAATTTCGTTTCGCCGCTGGAAATACGGCAGGGTTACCTGCACTATAATGCTGAAAAAGGCTGGGATTTGCCGGACTTTTCCAATGTGCATTGATCAGGCCCAATCTAAGCCTTTCTTTAAATATTTCAGCGTATCTGCTTCCTGCGAGCCACTTTCAGGGATAAAGTTATATTCCCAGTTCGCCTGGGGCGGTAGGCTCATAAGTATCGATTCTGTTCGGCCGTTCGTTTCCAGCCCAAACTTGGTACCGCGGTCCCACACCAGATTGAACTCCACGTAACGCCCGCGGCGCAGGTATTGCCACTGTTTTTGCGCTTCGGAAAATGGATCGTTACAGTGCTTTTGCATCAGTGAAGTGTACACCGGCGCAAAGGTTTCCCCTATCTCTTTTACAAATGCAAAAAGTGCTTCTTTCGAAAGCTTTTGCCCTTTTCCTTCTTCATCCGGTTTGAGGTAATCGAAGAAAATACCGCCAACGCCACGCGTTTCTGATCTGTGCGGAATGTAAAAATAATCGTCTGCCCAGGTTTTAAATTCAGGATAAAACGCAGGATGGTGCTTGTCGCAGGCATTTTTTAAAGTCTGGTGAAAATGGCGCGCATCTTCTTCGACCACATAATGGGGCGTGAGATCAATACCACCTCCAAACCAGCAGGTACCATTGCTAAGCTCGAAATAGCGGACATTCATGTGGATAATCGGGACGTGTGGATTGTGCGGGTGCATTACAATCGACACGCCGGTAGCTGTAAAATGAAAATCGTCACCAGGGTTCAGGTTCATTTGCTGCCGAAGCCGGGGATGTACCTCGCCTTTCACGCTCGAAAAGTTCACGCCGCCTTTTTCAATCACATTTCCGTTCTGGATCAGCCGCGTCCTGCCGCCGCCACCCGAATGGTGTTCCCACAAATCCTCCTGAAATTTTGCCTGGCCATCTGTTGTCTCCAATGCACTACAAATGCGGTCCTGCAAATCCTTAAAAAACGACTCGATTACTTCTACTTTCATGATTTGTTCCTGTGTCAGGGGGCAAAAGTACGATAAAAGTAAAATGCCGGTACACAATTTTGGCTTACGATAATGTTGACACGCGTTACGTAACGTGTTACATTTGCCCATGATCAAAAGCATTGTCAGCAAACCGCTCCGGCTTTTTTATCAAAAAGGAGACAAATCTAAATTGCCCGCTTCGCAAGTTGGCAGGATCGGGCTGGTGTTAACGTTGTTAGATGCAGCAAATGTTCCGGAGGATATGGATTTTCCCGGTTCGGGCTTGCACAAACTCTCGGGTGGGCTGAAAGATTTTTGGGCTGTTAAGATCAGTGCAAACTACCGAATCATTTTTAAGTTTGAAGGAAAGGATGTTACAGATATCGATTATCTCGACTATCATTAAAACAAATTCTTTATGGCAGAAAATAATGTAAAAGGACCCATGAAAAACCCGGTACATCCTGGTGAAGTGCTTAAAAATTTGTATCTGGAACCATTGGAGCTAACTATAACGGATGCTGCAAAAGGATTGGGAATTACCCGCAAAACGCTTTCGCAATTAATCAATGGCCACCACGCGGTGACACCGGATATGGCCCTGCGCCTGGCAGAAGCATTCAACACCACGCCTCAGCTTTGGCTGAATATGCAGCAAAATTATGATCTGAGGCAGGCAGAGAGGAAGGAAAAAAATTACAGCATTACTCATTTTTGGACTGCCTCGAAGTCCGATACCGCGCGTAGTACATAGCAATTGGTCTCGGATATTTTGATTTCAAACAAAAAAAGCGGAGCTAGCTCCGCTTTTTTTCATAATCCTATTCGGTAACATCAATCATCAATCCTTAAAAAAGTGCCGCTCAGGTTGAAAATCAGCTCTTTGCGATTTGAAAGCTTCACTTCCTGGGTGGTTTTGCTCTTTTCCCACTCTGTGATCACCTCGTCAGGATAGTTGGTCTTAACATATTCCAGTACTTTCAGTGGCACTACACTATCGGGAATCCGTTCGTTACCAGGTGCATCCACACTGTAACATTCGCCCAGACGATCGAACTCAAGTTCAACCTGGTTATCCAGGATCACGTCATAGCTTTTCAGCAGATCGTCCCGGTCGCGGACGACGCGGGCAATGGTTGCGTCAGGATAATGTGCTTCAATAAATTCTGTTGCCAGTGGAGGCAGGCTGGTTTCATCAACGACCTTTTCGTTATCACAGCCCGAAACAGCCAAAAGGATCATCATCAGGTAAATTGAGAGCGCTTTCATCATTCTTGTCAATTAATTTTAAACATTGCTTTTACTCCTGACAATTCACCATCCCGATACCCCCACGCGTCTTGCCTATTTTCCGAATTTTTTTGGCCGTTCACCAACCCAGCCAACCCTGCCTACATTTACCCTGTCGCTTACCCGCCTTTCGTAAGTTTTGTCAAACCGGTCATTCGTGGTAAGATCGAGCTGATATTTGTAAGATCTTCCTTTCAGCGCCGCGCCGTACAATTTGCTCATCCAGTATTCTGCAATGTCCGTTGGTTTATATTTGTCCAGCTCGATATTCGGCACCTTTTTGCCATCGATCCAAACGCCAAAAACAGAAGGCTTTTTCCAGTTTTCGAACATGGTAGCGTCGGGCGCTTTTTTTACAGGTATCTGCATTTGAAACACCATGATACCCGAATCGTCTGCCATTTCGAGCTGTTCAAGGTTCATTTTTTTAAAAAGCACATACATCCTGTCTTCCAATTTTGATGGCATCCTAACTATCGGATCTGTCCGGCCTTTTTTGTTTTTCACATAGGTGGTGTATTCCTCGATAGTCCCATAAAACTCCTCAGTTTCAGCCGCGCTGATCCCCGGTCCCGGATTTCTTTTGTAAAACTTTACAATCGTTTTTACGGGCTCAGTAGCTTTCGGCTTAACTGGTGACTGGGTAGCCC
The DNA here is from genome assembly GCF_008369915.1 of Dyadobacter sp. UC 10. Taxonomy (NCBI): domain Bacteria; kingdom Pseudomonadati; phylum Bacteroidota; class Cytophagia; order Cytophagales; family Spirosomataceae; genus Dyadobacter; species Dyadobacter aurulentus. The sequence continues at coordinate 4,451,419 of NZ_VSRN01000001.1, forward strand.
TGGCTATTCGGATTTCCGGCAAGGCTTCGGCTACAAGCTTACCGCCAGTCTCTATTTGCGCATATATTTTATCCGAAAAAATAAAGGTGAGCACAAAACCGAGCAATGCAATCGCAAATTGTTTGGCATACTGCCTGTTCAGATTTTTGAATCGCGTCATCATCTTCAGGCGCTTTTTGGTGACGGAATAATTGAAACTACTCGTCAGGCTGACCTGCGCTTTGTGAAGCACAGTATCCAGCAACAGCAATTGATAATTTTTTACATTAGAATACTCTTTCAAAACCGCTTCGTCAGCCAGGAATTCATGATTTAGTCGGATCGCTTTTTTGTAGAAGAACAGAAAAGGATTTATCCACATGCAAGCCTGAACCAGCTCGATAAAAATAATATCCAGCGAATGCATTTGCCGCGCGTGAGCCAGCTCGTGAGCAAGGATTTCGCCCCTTACTTGCTGATTTTTAAAAGATTTTTCAGACACGAATATGTATTTTAGAAAAGTGTAAGTAACGACATCCTTAGGCACCAGCACCAGTCTGGCGTCCGGTATCCTGACCCTGCTGCATTTATTTTTTAATTTCAGTATTGCCAGGATATTTTTTCCGAATCTGATCAGCAAAATCATGGTGATCAGGGAAATAAGCAGCATTAAATAGTTGATCGGGTTGGTTGGATCTGAGGTGTCTGCAATTTTTTCGCGGGATACGACCATTAGTTCCGTCTGCTCTAACATTTCAGGCACCGTAGTGATCAGCGGTTCAATAACTGTCTCCGGCTGAATTTCAATAGAGATCAACGGGACTAGCAATGAAAAAGCGATTGATAATAACAGGTAATACCGGTTGAAAGCATGCATTTTTTCACGTTCCAGAAATAATTGGTAAACCAAAATCAGGATGCCCGAGCAAAGAATCGATTTAATAAGATAGCTGATCATTTTTCTTTCCGATTAGATAAGGAACATATACTCGTTTCCGACATTTTATTTTTATAAAAGCCTCGTTATTTCTGTAATAATGGCTTCGTCGGAAGGTCTGGAAGCATTCGAATTGACAACCTTTCCTGACTTATCAATTAAAAAATAGCGGGGAATGCTGGTGATCTGATATTGCTTTTTCAAATCCGATTTTGCAGGCTGGATAAGAATATAGTTCTCAGGATTATCAATACCATCTTTTTTTGAAGCCTTTTTCCACGCGGCACTGTTTTCATCCATTGATACGGTTAAAAATACCACATCCTTTCCTTCGAATTTTTTTCTGAGTGTTTTGGATGCGGGTGCTTCCGCCCGGCAAGGCCCGCACCAGCTTGCCCAGAAGTCGACGTAAACCACTTTGTTACGATGGTTTTCCAGTAATTTTTTCCAGGAAATGTTTTCGCCGGCAGCGTTGGCCAGATAGCCGGCCGATGATTTCTTACTTTCAAGAAAATCATACATTTCTTTAATATATCCTTTAAGTGCCGGATCCTGCGCGTCATTTTGAAACTGCCTCGCCAGTTTTGGATTGGGCTTTGTATCGTTAAACATTCCGCCCAGCTTAATGAGATTGTACAAAAGGTAATCGCGGGTTTTGCCACTAAAAGCTTTGCTGTACGCTGAATAGGCATTTTCTGTGCCGACCTTGTCCGGATCTGCCACGTAATGTTTCGCAAAAACCTGGGTCAGGTAAGGGAATTCCGGATCGTCAAAGCAGCTGTCACAATTCATGGCAGGCTGTAATTCATTGTACAATGCCCTGTTGCTGTCCAGGTATTTCTTTGTCTGATCAGGCTTTCTTTTATTGAAGAAAAAATGTGCAACTTTGAATTGATAATAGAGGGTTCTGCTTAATATCTTTTTTTGATCGTTGCTGAAATTGTTTTTGGAAGCGTAATTGTCAAGAAATCTAATATTGTCTTCATATTCACTTCTCAAAACGGAATCCCTTGCATTGAAATCCATTCGACTGAATTTCTGGTATCTCGCCTGGTCTGTGAAATCAAATTCACTTATCCTTTTCTGTTTCGCCGCATGTTTTTTCAGTTCTTTCCAGGCGTTCAGTTCGTAGGTCCGTTTCGAATCACCGGTCAGCTCGAAATGCGAAATCATAGAATCCTTGGTAATCCGGTATTTTTCGCCGGGAATCAGATAGATATAATTTTGAGCTTTCCAGTGAATATCTTTCAGTAGTACTGGCGTGTGCGAAATGATAGTCTCAATAAAAAGTGAATCCTTTTTCAATTTCTCTGGAGTTTCCAGGATATTGAAATTAAAGAGCCTGTCGACATAATTGAAGAAGAACTGATCGCCCGGCTTTGCATGTATTTCAAGCGTAATAACACTATCTTTTTTTGCAACCGCTGCCGGTTGTTCGGCTGTCTTCTTATTCTCTTCCTTATTGTCATTTTGCGAGCAGGAAAATGCGAATACGAGAAAAATTAACAGTAAATTTTTCATGACATTGAAGGTTTAGTGAAGTTGAACCAGACTTATTATTCGTCTTTTTTTCTCGAAATTTCACTGTCAATAATTTTCCTTAATTCTTCGAGCTCTTTGGTAGAGAGATTCGTATCCCTGGCGAAAAAGGATCCGAACTGCGCAGCCGAATTATTGAAAAAATTGCGGATCAAACCATTTACATGCGAGGAAAAGTAGTCGGTTTTCGCAACCAGCGCGAAATATTGCCGCGAGTTCCCGTACACCTGGTACCCGACGAAACCCTTGTCCTGCATTCTTTTTAGCAATGTGATTACAGTCGTGGAAGCTGGCTTTGGTTCCGGTAATGCATCGATCAGGTCTTTCAGGAACACCTTTTCATGCTGCCAGATCTGCTCCATAATTTGTTCTTCGGCTTTGCTTAGGCTCATTTGGTCTACATTTGTATTTAGTCTCTACAAATGTAGAGTAATATTTTATATAGACAACTAAATATTGAGAAAATTACAAATTTATTTTGCCGGATGCTTAATGTATAAAGCAGGACAGTTAGTAACCGCGCAGGGACTACTTTTGCAGATACTATCTTTTGATTCGTTCCGAAATGCTCAGATTTTTACCATTACTCTTCTTCGTTTTCACAACAGGTTTCGCTCAGACATACACCTCTACCATTCGCGGCACGGTCCGCGATGCTGATACTGGCTCGCCGCTGGTAGGGGCGACCGTGCAACTGGTTCAGGGACAAACAGGGACCATTACCGGCCCCGACGGCACTTTTCGTTTTGACAAACTGGCAGTGGGCCGTTACCAGGCTACGGTCACTTATGTAGGATATGAGACCATCAACATTCCTGAAATTTTACTGGAATCCGGGAAAGAAAATATTATACAGGTCAAGCTAAGCCCGGCGGGCAGGCAATTGCAGGAGGCCACCGTATCAGCAGCGCGGCCGGTGGCATTCAATAGCGTACAGCCGATCACGATGGAGCAAACGTTCAGATACGCTGCGACTTATATGGACCCGGCGCGCGTAGCAACGTCTTTTCCAGGCGTAGCTGCGGCCAATGATCAGGCGAACGGACTGGTGATCCGGGGTAATTCGCCCAATAGTATGCAATGGAGGCTCGAAGGTGTGGAGATTGTGAATCCAAATCATTTGTCAAATGCCGGTACGTTCAGCGACCGGCCTACTTCGACAGGAGGCGGGGTGAATATCCTGAGTACCCAGCTCCTGGCAACTTCCAGTTTTCTTGCGGGCCCTTTTCCGGCCCAATATGGGAATGTCAACGGCGGCGTGCTGGATATGAACCTGCGCAAAGGAAATGACGAGCAGACAGAATTCACCGCTCAGGCCAGCTTGCTTGGCTTTGATGTTGCAGCGGAAGGACCGTTTTCGAAGAAGTCTAAAGCTTCTTACCTCGTTAATTATCGATATTCATTTACGGGTTTGCTCGGTGCGATGGGCGTTAGTTTCGGCGGGGAAGATATTAATTTTCAGGACCTTTCGTTCAACCTGAATTTTCCCACGGCGAAAGGAGGGAAGTTTACGGTTTTCGGGATGGGCGGACTCAGCGACAATACGCTCAAGCCCGACAAGGATACGACGACCTGGGAGTTTTACAAAGACGGTCAGCATATTGTTTACAGAGGCAAAATGGGCGCGGCGGGCCTTACGTTCGATCAGCCGATCGGCAACAGGGCTTCAATCCGTACGGTTATCGCGGGGTCGGGGCTGCATTCTACCAGAAAGGCTTTTCTGGTAGATCCCAAAACATTATTGAACGATGAAGTGCTGGGCGACGATCAGATTTCATCCTCAAAAATTTCATTCAATACCACCTTCAATTACCGTTTTAATGCAAAGCAACGGCTCAAAGCGGGCATATTTCTGACTTCCCAGCAGTTTGGGACACCACCCAATTTCTTTGATGAAAAGATCAATGCCTGGATAGTGCAGCCTTTTGTCAACTGGTCTTACCAGATCGCCCCGGCAGTGACTACTGAAATCGGCTTGCATGCGATGATCAGCAAGTTAAGGGAAGAAGATGCAAAAGGAAGCTTTTTGCTTGAACCGAGGGCGGCATTGAAATGGCAGGTAGCTGATAACCAACAGCTGAGCCTTTCTTACGGTCTCCACAGCCAGCTGCAATCTCCCAATGTGTATGCGGCCACATACGGAATGACCACGATCCGACGAAATATGCATTTGAAGCCCACGAGGTCGCATCATCTTGTGTTGGGGTACCAGCAGACATTCAATAAGAGCAATAGTCTGAAAGTGGAAGCTTATCTGCAAAACCAGTTCGACGTGCCTGTGGGAGAAGATTTAGGCACGCAATATTCGGCCCTCAATCTGATCGAGGAAAGGCCCGAGGTTCACTTTCAAAATAAGGGTAAGGGGTTAACTTATGGCCTGGAAGCCAGTTTTCAGAAGTTTTTGACAAACGATTTCTATATGCTCGCATCAGGCTCGATTTATGACGCTACCTATCTGGATTTGAACGGCAATCGCGGAGCCAGCCGCTTTGGTGGCCGCCACACATTCAGTCTTACTGCGGGAAAGGAGTTGAAATCAGGGGATGCGAATATCTGGGGTATCAATGCTAAAATTCTCTGGATCGGCGGCTTCCGCGACAGGCCGGTCGATGAGGAATATTCCCGGACCCTGAAATTTACGATTTATAGCAATTCAGGACTTTATTCGGTTAAAATGAAGGACTATTTCCGCCCGGATTTAAGAATTTACTGGAAAAAAAGTAAAACAAAATACAGCCGCACACTGGCGCTCGACCTGCAAAACGTATCAGGCACCAAAAACGAAGCCTATCGGTACTTCGACATCCGTCAGGACAAGGTTGTGACGCAGTACCAGCTGGGATTGATTCCGGTGCTGAGTTACCGGTGGGAGTTTTGAGCAATGAGTGAATGTGTGAATGACTGAATGAGCCGGGCGCCGCTGCGCTGGGGGAGTGATATTTTTTCGCCTTTTATTTGTGCTGATAGCCAGCGGTTTGAGTTAAAATTGTCTATTGCCGCGAACTTTCGTCAGTTAATATGTGTAAATAGCATTGCAATTGAACTTTAACCAAAAGCCAATTGTCATCGCTAACAGCTAACAGCTAACAGCTAACAGCTAACAGCTAACAGCTAACAGCTAAATAAAATGGGGGTGACTGGAATTGACAGCGGGTTGGAAGTCTGTGTGTAAGCATGTCGGGAGTTGAGAATACCTCCCGTAAATAATGTTCTCAAACAATAACTGGCGAATCTACTTACGCCATGGCTGCTTAATCCGGAGGATTAAACAAATGCCATCATCCCTCCAACCTACGTGCTGATGGTTGGGCTCCGGGGTGTCGCAAATCAGCGCTGGTTGGAATAGTGATACGGAAATCCAACGAGACACCAGTATCTAAGGCTTTGATGCGGGTCCGCCGTGCACCTTGTCTAGCTCGAAAACCTAATCACGGATAAGCATGTAGAAGGCGCAGGGTTTCCCTGTTCTGGACCGGGGTTCGACTCCCCGCATCTCCACCAGTATCAGTTACAAAAAGTATCAAAGGCCTGCAAATCAACGATTTGCGGGCCTTTTGTTTATTGATATTAATCCAAAACGTTCAATTATTCGGATCAAATCAAAAACTTGTGGAGCGGATAGGATTTATCTAGGTTTGTGTTTTTAATCAAACCAGTTTGTTTTGGAGAGTTTCCTGCCGCTTATCGAGTTAATCTTACCGGATTTTATAATTGAGAATTACTTACTGACCCATGTAGAGAAGTCAGAGGAACGTTATCACGTCTATTTGGAAGAGAAAAATTATCCAGAAGCTGATCCAATAAAGGCAGACTTGCTCTCCAAAGGTTATTTCCCCACCATTACCCTGCAGGATTTCCCAATTCGGGGCCACAAGGTATTCCTTCATATTAAACGTCGTAGGTGGCTCAATACCAAGACTGGCAAAGTTGTCCATAGAGACTGGACAGAAGTAGCAGAAGGCACGCGAATGACTATTGAATTCGCGGATTTTTTAAAAGAAATTGGTGGATACGAGGGCTAATGATATTTGGAGCATTGGTCGTTTCTATGGCGTTGATGGTAGGGCTTTGCTACGGCAGTATCGTGATTTTCAGAGTGGATTTAAAGATTGGAAGCAAAGAGGTCATGCAAAAAAATGGCTCTTGTATCCCGAAAACCTAGGATCTCATCTATCGATCGACGAAACCAGTCTTTCGCACGGCGAATTGTATACAATCCTTACCAATAAATCTGCCAAAGGTGGCCGTGGCAGCATTGTAGCAATAGTGGCTGGAACTAAGGCAGAAGCAGTGATTGAAGTACTTCGCAAAATCCCGGAACCACTGCGGAAGAAAGTGTCAGAAATCACCCTGGACATGGCGGGCAGTATGTCCTTGATTGCCAAGCGATGCTTTCCACGGGCGGTGCGAGTGACTGACCGTTTCCATGTTCAAAGACTCGCAGTTGATGCCCTCCAAGATATCCGGATCAAACATCGCTGGGAAGTCCTGGATCAGGAAAGCGATGCTATTGAGCAGGCTAAAATGTCTCAGAATGAATATCATCCAGAGATATTATCTAATGGCGACACCATTAAACAGCTACTGGCTCGAAGCAGGTACGCGCTATACAAAAAGCCCAATACCTGGACAGACAGCCAAAAAGAACGCGCCCTGCTTCTTTTTGAACGCTTCCCCGATTTGAAAAAAGCGTACGAGCTAACGATAGGGCTCAGTAACATCTTCACGACTACAACGGAAAAAATATATGGGTTGACCAGATTAGCCAAATGGCATGAAAAGGTCCGGCAATCTGGCTTCAAGTCATTCAATACCGTAGCCCGCTCGATTGAAAACCACTATAAGACAATCGTTAATTACTTTGATAACCGCAGCACTAACGCATCTGCCGAATCCTTCAACGCGAAAATCAAAGCGTTCAGAGCACAGTTCAGAGGGGTAAGAAACGTTGAGTTCTTCCTGTATCGCCTTACTCAATTATATGCTTAATCCAAGTTGCTCCACAAGTTTTGGTCTTGAGCCAATTATTCTCAATTATATGGTGAGCGTTTCGGTGAGCAAAATATAACACTGAAAAGTGCTCACCAGAGTTAGTTTAGCATATTGATTAATAAGGTATTCACCGAATATACATCTTGATTTTAAGTAGCTGCAACTTTATTTTTATCAATCTTAAATTGTTAAGTTATGCTAACAAAAAGCTTCGCGCTGCTTTTCTATTTGAAAAAACGCAGCAATTACTTAAAAGGAAAACTCCCAATCTATATGCGAGTTACAGTAGATGGAAAACGTATGGAAATCGCTACAAAGCGAGAATGCGAACCTACGAAGTGGAATTCGTCTGCGGGAAGGGTGTCGGGCAATAAGGAAGAAGTAAGGAGCATAAATTCATATTTGGATGTGCTCCAATCGAAGGTTTATGAGCTTCATCGAAAACTTATTGCGTCGGAAATTACTATAACCGCAGAATTGTTTAAAAATAAGTTAGTTAATGATAATGAACAAAAGAAAATGATCCTGGAAATTTTCGAGAAGCATAATAGAGATATGGCTTGTTTGGTAGGTTCGGAATATTCAAAGGTGACTTTGGTTAGATATAAAACCTCACTGGAACATACTCGAAGTTTTATAAAATGGAAATACAATTTGAATGATTTAAGTATTCAAAGCTTGGATTACGACTTCATTGCACAGTACGAGTTTTGGCTAAAAACGCAACGGAGATGTGGGCACAATGCTGCAATGAAATACCTTGCGAACTTTAAGAAGATTGTGTTAAGCTGTGTAAAAAAAGGCTGGCTAAGCAAAGATCCATTCTATGGATTCAAATTCGCCAAACGTGAGGTGGATCGGTCTGCATTGTCAGAAAGCGAACTCGATAAAATTATGAAGAAAGCTTTTGATAATGCGAGATTGGATCAGGTAAGAGACATTTTTGTGTTTTGTTGCTTCACTGGCTTATCATATGTTGACGTCTTCAAGCTGCAACGTTCGGAGGTTATTGAAGGGCATGGAACCGAGCTTTGGGTAACTATAAAGAGACAGAAAACAGACACTGCATCGCGGGTGCCAATATTACCAGCAGCTCGCAAAATATTGCAGAAGTACGAAAATCATCCGCAATGTTCTGTGAAGGGTCAGCTTTTACCGGTACTTTCAAATCAAAAAATGAACTCTTATTTAAAAGAGATCGCGGACGTGTGTGAGATAAACAAAAACATCACTTTTCACCTAGCTAGGCATACATTTGCAACCACCGTGACACTGACAAATGGTGTTCCTATCGAGAGCGTTTCCAAGATGCTAGGACATCGAAACATCAGGACAACTCAACTTTACGCTAAAATCGTCGACAAGAAAATAGGGGAGGATATGAAGAAAATAGAAAATCTATATTCTTAGAATTCTGATTATACAGACTAATATTTGACAATCAAACTCGGCAAAAGCGCAGCTAAGCTAGTGAAGGCCTACGGGTATTAAAGCAAATAGCAGGAGGAACAGGAATACACTCATTTACTGCAAAGACAACAGTGAGTGAATGGGAAAAAGGAAATCTGAAACTATAAAAGTAGAAGCCCGGCAAGTCCGGGCTTTATTATTGAATAGCTTAAAGCTTAGCAGCTTTAATAAGGTTATCGAGCAACGCTGTCAGGTTTATCGACCCGGATGGAAGGGAGAGTGCTGCTTATGGCGGGTTTACCTCCGACGAGGAGATTGCAGAGCGACATGAGGCTATAAGAGAGGCGTTTTTAAAAAGAGCCGAAGAAAAAAGCAATGACTGTCCTCCCAAATGTCCGCAAAAGCCAATGCAAGCCGATGCAACTGGAAGGGTCAGACCTGTAACTCCACAAATGGCCAATGATGGTGTGCAGCTCCCAGACGTTGAAGAAGCAAAATTGTCGAATGCAGATTCTAAGTTGCTTCCACATGAGCAAGCGGGCGTTGAAGGTGTATCGCTAGGGTTACGATTGGCTGGGAGCGAAATTGCATTAGTCAAAGTTTTGCGGGGTGCTGGCCTGGCTGTAAATGCCGCTAAGACGGGAAGTAGAGTATTTGAAGTAGGTTCATATAATACTCTTAGAGAGGTTGAAGCAGGATTGGATGCTCATCACGTGTGACAAAAAGCATTGATGAGTAAGTTTATTCCAGGTTATAATCCGAGTGCAGCTCCATCAATTTTAGTACCCAAACTAGGACACACTCAAGGTGCAGGTGTTTTATCAAGAGGCACATCAAGTTTTTCAAATGCACGTCAAGTGTTAGCACGAGATATTTTTGAATTAAGACGCGTTTATCCAAAGGTTCCTAATAGCTCCTTGCAACAATTAATTCAAATGAATAAAACAATGTATCCGGGAGCTTTCATAAAATAATAATTATGAATTATACAGAATTAATAGAAGAAAAATATGCCGAAGCAGTTAAAGGCATTAAAGAAGAATGGGTTAATGAACCAAATACAAAATGGTATAAATATGTAATTGGACTTCCTATTCAACTGCAAATTTGTTATTTAATTGTTGTGTTTCATAATCAGATTTTTAATGGAGGGTTTCATCAATATTTTGTGAATGGTTATGGACAGTTTGCAAAAGAAACTATTAACGCACTCGAAACAATAGGTGCTTTGAAAAAAGCTGATTTATTACAAGAGGCTTTGAAAATTGTAAATTCTAAAAATTATAAAGATGATACTTTTAGAAAGAAGTTATTAGAAAAACAGATTCCACAACTATTTTCTAAAGATGATTTATTTGAGCCTTTGGATAATTTGGATAATAGTTATTATACTGATGACGATGAGGATATCGAATCATTATTAGGAAGCTATTAGAGAAGCAAGTAAGGGGGAAACTCAAACTGTTTATCGTGTTTTTGGTGGGGATGCAAGAGCACAAGGTTTTTCTTGGACAACTGTTGATCCAACATCTGTAAAGAACTTTAGAAACCTTGCAGGATTACCCTCTGGAGGAGCAAGCGGTGCAATTAATACTGCTGATTTTATGATAAAAGGGAAAGTGAATATTAATAACATAATAAAATCTCGTTTAGAATTACCATTAGATGGGAACATTGGGGGATTGCCTGAGCTTATCATAAACCCCAAGAATGTTAAGTTAATTGAGTTTAACGTACAAAAATCTTGAATAACAATTGATAATGGATAACCGATATAAGGGAATGACTGTAAATGAGCGGTTGTATATGAGCGGACTACTGGAAGAGTTTGACTTCGCTGTTAATGAGAAAAATATTGAAAAAATTATATTTATTCTAAAAAAATAGAAATTACGGAGGGTTTTTCGATTGAGCCAATGTTCAGAGAACTTGGTCTAGTATAATGATTATAGAATAAAAGAAGTATTAGACAAGTAAGTCAAATAGAGCCAAAGCCCCGAAAATTTTTTCGGAGCTTTGGCTGTTTACGGAATAAAATTAAAAATCTGTTCGAGTTCTTTGTCGGTATGGCAGCAACAATCCTATCAGGTTTATCGACCCGGATGGAAGGGAGAGTGCTGCTATGGCGGTTCTACCTCCTATGAGGAGATTGCCGAGCAACATGAAGTGATCAGAGAGGTAAAAAGTAGTGAGAAAAGCTGGGTTCAACAGATCCTTGATTATTTGGGGATTTTTGCCCAACCGGAATCAGAAGAGGAAGCCAGAGAGTATGCTTCCAGACAAGAGAGGTTCACCAATGCTTCGGATTCCTATGTAAAAGGTGTAGAGGAGTTGATGGACAAAGTGGAATATGTTCCAGTTTTAGGTGGGATATCCAATATAAGTGAGGGGGCTGTCAAAAAGGACAATACGCAGGTTGTCTTAGGAATGGCATCGATTATTTTGGATGCATTGCCAGGTGGGAAAGCCGCTAAGGGGGGAACAAGTCTTTGGACATCAACAAGTAAATTGAGTTCTGTAAAAAATGCTTTTGGACATTGGAAGAAACACGGAGCAGAATTTCCGGAGTTTTTAAATGCCAAACAGTATGTAGAAGGCGCTAAGAATTTTATGCACAATTCACCAGCAGGAACTTTAATGAAAACAAGAGCCAATGGCGATATTTTAAAATATCATCCGGGAACAAATACATTTGGTGTTATCGATGCATCAGGTGTTCCAAGAACTATGTTTAGACCTACGGACGGTATGAAATATTGGTTAGGGCAATAAATTAATATAGAAATGAGTGACCATAATTGCAGAGTTTGCGGACTATATATTGACGACTTACCTTGGGGTGAAGACGGTAATTGTCCTACTTATGAAATTTGCCCTTGTTGTGGTGTAGAGTTTGGCAATGAAGATTACACAATAGAATCAACAAAACGATACAGGGAAAAATGGATAAGTGAAGGCGCAAATTGGTTTGAGCCAAAGGAAAAGCCTGAAAGGTGGGATAAAGAAGAACAGTTTAAAAACATTCCACAAGAATTTGCATAAAGCAAAGCCACCGATTAGGTGGCTTTGCTATTTATTAAAAGCTTTTTTAGTCTTGTAGTTCTGTATAACCTGGAAATTACGGCGAAACTGACCACCTGATTTCAATTTGGACTGACCAGGCCATTTCGGCCTAGATTGACCACCCTATTTCTCTTTTCATCAGCAAGTTACGCGGGATGACGTAAATCGTAACTGGTGGTCAATCTACCCCGGAACGAGGTGGTCAATGGCACCGTATTCTCCACGTTCAGCACCCTGTCGGATTCCATCTTATTGATATAAGCCATTACTCCTTCCCTGAAAAATCTTTTGGCGAAAAAACGGTCTGGCCTCACTGTAATAACGATAATCCTTAATTTAGGGTCGAGCTTGAGTACTTGGGTTATAATTCCCAGCTCATCGGTTTCAGGCATGTTTAAATCGGTTAGCAGCATACTGAAATTCAAAGTTTTGATCTTCTCTATGGTCTCACTTCCGTTTTTGGCAAACTCAATAGCGGTGTTAAAGCCAAGTATCTCCTTTACGACGAGCTGAGGCCCTTTTCGCACAAGCTGATGGTCGTCTGCAATGAGTACAGAGTGAGTCATTTGTTCATCGGTGGTAGTCTGAATTAGGTCTATTTATCAACAGAAATGTACTATTTTGTATGCAAATCTGCAACACATGTGTGATCCTTATTTCCTTCTCAACCATTTTTCAACCTACTAGCATCAACCAAATATTACATACAATCCGTTAAAGTATTACGCTCGGCAATATTTTCCGAGCATACTGTTGCTCATCATCAGTTCGCTGATAGAGGAAGGTTTACTTTTCAGCCCTCCTGGTATCCGGGAGGGCTGTTTCTAATTTTGAATGATTATAGAACCATAATTATCCAGTTCCCAGGTATTACCCGGGAACTGTTTTGTTGTTAAGGTATTCGATTTGATGAAAATCTGGAAATACTACCGATTGCAAACATCATACACCCTGTCTGATCAACTGCAGACCTACAACAGCGGGACGTTAAATAAAAGCTCAGTGCCTTTGTCGGAAGATGAAATTTCCATTGTTCCATTGATTTCCGTTACACGCGCTTGTAGGGAAGCGATTCCTAATCCTTTTCCGATGTCGATATTAGCGGTGTTAAAGCCGCGGCCATTGTCAGCCACCTGTAATACAACTACGCCTTCATCCTGGTAGATAAAAAGTTTCACCCTATCCGCTTTAGCGTGTTTGAGTATATTGGCGACTGCCTCCTGAATGATCCTTAATAATTGGATGCGGGTCTGTACAGGCACACCTTTCGTGCATTCATCGTCAATTTCTATCGTTTTTTCATAGTCGGAATCAGCAAGTGCCAAGCTCACAATTTGCCTGACACGGTCTGAGAACAACGTTTTGTCTTTGTTGTAGCCCTGGAAATACCAGTCATGACTTTTTGAACGGGTGGAGTTATATGTATCCTGGGCTATTTCTAAAAGCCTCGAGAGTCTAACCTTCGCCTGATTGTCACGTTCATGTAACATTTGGCTATCTATGGAATTGATAAGATAAACTAACCTGCCAGCAATATCGTCATGAAGTTCCATGCCCAATTTTCTCTGTATTTCATTCGCATGCGATTCAAGCTCAGCAATCTGTATTTGGGTTGATTCATTGAGCTTCTCAATCCGGCGCGCCGCTCTTCTTTTGTTAATTTTCAAGAGCTGAGAAAATGCAATCACTGTTGCGATCAGCACGGTTGCAATGCCAAATATGAGAAAATTCCGCTGTGTTATTTTCACTTGACCGGCCATAAGTTTCTCGCGGGCATGCTCGGCAACAAGGTGAGCATACATGTTATTGTTGATGTCGGCTATCCTGATGTCGGTTACGGAGTCTTTGATTGCATATGCTTTTGAAATGTTTTCATACGCAGTCTTGTAGTTGGATTTTGCCTCTTCCAGCTTTGCTGCATATTTTAAAACCCTTGTTCCGTCCAGATATTGAAGTTGATTAGGTTTAGCATCTGCGGCTCGATAGAGTGCAAGGAAATACTGAGCACTGTCTATTTGATTTTGCTTGATGTAGTAGTCAATTAACCTACCCAATACTATTCCCTCGAAGGCATGTTTGAAAAACGGCACAATTACTTTTTCGTTGGAAACGATGGTGACGTAGGCTGAATTCAGATAATCTGCCCGTAATTGGTCTTTACCTAGAAATTTTGCAGCGTCAGATTCTATCAGGTAAAATGATAGTTGACATTGGGTAAATTTCCCTTTGTCTGAAATCGTTTGACTTTTCAACCTGAATAAAAGATTTCGCGCGATATCCCGGGACTCGAGCACTTTGCCGATATTTTTGTCAAACGCATACAGGCCAATTGCGTGTTTTAAAATGATGAAGGCATTGATGCAGGTATTAATATTAAATGACCCTTTCGCAACCGAATCCGGCAATGTTTTCAAAAAAGGGATAACGTTATTGAGGATTTCTATACGTTTGTCATAGTTGTTGTAATCTCCATCGCCGTAAATCGCAAGCAGCTGTCTAGGTTGGTTTAGTGAATTAATATATGGCTTTATCATTTTTAACTCTTCCTCCATTTTTTGAAGGTAGTATATCGTATACCCGTCCTGATGTAGGCTTGCAGTGTGGTTGGCGAGAAATGCGTAGTATCGGACCCTGAATTTTTGGAATTTCTGATTGCTCCAAGCTATATTCTTATATTTGGAAAGCTTGTCTTTTAGACCAGGATTCTTAAAGGATAGCTCGGTAAGGGCTTGTGCGCGTTCTAAATACACGGTGTCTTCAATCCTCCTTGAATCGTGCAAGTTTTTTATCACTTCCCATTGCTCATCTTTGGGCCATGAGTTCTGTCCAAAACATCTTCCAGTAATGACCAAGAGTATAACAAGAGAAGAAAATCTTGTCAACATCCCCGCATAATGGATAAGATAAGGAGTATCGACGAGCTGCATTGTCCCGTCTATGTAGGTTGCAAGAAAACCTTGAGGAATAGGACTCCGTTTCCGCATTAAAGGACTTCGCATCTAAATCAAATTGTTGTTAATCACGTATCTCACAAGCTCTACCGTTGAGTGAAGGTCTAGCTTCTGCATGATACTTCTTTTGTGCGTCATAACTGTGACGGGGCTAATAAAAAGCATGTCGGCGATTTCCTTTGTCCTTTTACCAGTTCCGATGAGGATAAGTACCTCCTGCTCCTTATTTGTCAGTCCTTTATTTTGACCTGAGAAAATATGATCTGCCAGTTTACCTGAAAGATCTGCGCTTACAAATTTCTTTCCGCTCATGGTATATGCAAGGGCCTGCTTGATTTCAGCCGAATTGACAGACTTGCTCAGATATGCATTGGCACCTGCTGCCAAACAGTTCCTGATTGCATTTGTATCCGTAGAACTACTGACAATCATGATGATCAGGTCCTTATAGTTTCGGCGGCAAAATGCGATAAAGTTCATCACATTTTGTCCTGGCATATTCAAGTCTGTGATTAAGATACCGTAGCTGGCTTTTTTGAAAGCCGCTTTTGCGGTATCGATGGTTGAGAAAATATCAACCGTCGTACCGGGCGGAAGCATCTGAATCAATATCCCGCTAAAGCCCTCTAAAAACAGAGTATGATCATCAACCAGCATTATACGGCCTGCTGATTTGTTGCCTTTGGTATACATAAAATGAAACAAATTTTAGCAAAGGTACAGGAAATTAACGGCTGGCTGTCTACTATAAATATAGTAGACAGCCCATCGGTTTGTATAGGGAAAAATGCTCACTGCTGATTATTTCCCGTATGAAGTTTAAGGTAGATTTTTGCATCAACAAAATCCATCCTTTGGGCAAGGTGAAATCGAAATATCATATACAGTTTATAATTATCAATGAAATTAATTGCCATTGTTGATATATATCCAATTGTAAGGGTTGGGCTGCGACAATTCGTGGCAGATAATTTTAATGATTTCCTTATGATTGAATCGGATAATATATCACAATTCGCAGGGATCAATATCGATAGAACTCCTGACTTGTTTATCATCGGAAACACAAAAGAGTTGTTTAATTCAGCGTGCAATACAATTAAGAAAATATTAAAAAAAAGCAAAACAGCTAACGTAATACTCTTTGATGATAGCCCAAATCATTTGAGGATAATTCGGGCTTTCAAAGCTGGAGCAAAGGGTTACCTTTCGAAGCACTCAGACATTGACGAGCTTGTTAAATCTGTCTCGAATGTTAGTGAGGGGCGATTTTATATATGTCCGGACGCATTGCACATGATCTTACCGAGCTATAATCCAACTTCATTTATTTCAAGAGGAGGGGGTAATTGGTTATCATCGAGAGACTATGACATTGCAAACTTACTTGCTAGTGGTTACACGCTGTCATCCATTTCTAGAAAAATGGATATTTCTGTCGCGACTGTACGTAGAGCAAGATCAAGAATATTTAAAAAACTCAATATTGTAAAAATTGAAGAATTAAATGACTCGCTCAGAAAATATTCTTTAAAGGTATTTGAGAATTAATGAATAGTGAATTTAATGCTTTGGAAGTTGTAACAGCAACTGTGGATGTCTGGCCAAACGATTCGGATACTTTTAATGATAATAGAGGCTTGTAGTTGCACAATTTATTATGCTGCACACAAAACCTGGACCCTTGTCAAAAAAGAATATACACATTTATGAATCTAACAAGATGACAATTGGACTTATCGACAATTTCCCAATTGCCTTGAGAGGGATGAGTGTTTTACTAGGTGTCCATTTCCCGGGGGTAAGACTGACGACTGCAATTCGAGTCTCAGAATTTGGGCAACTATCTCACACGTTTCATGCCGATCTCATCATCCTGGGGGTTAATGATAATCGGCTGTTTGAATACGTTTCCTGTATTAAGGAATGTAGAAAAGCGTTTCCGTTTGTGCCGTTGATCGTCTGTTGCGAAAAATACATTCTCGGTATGTCATCAACTTACTTTCAAGAGGGGGTAAGGGGACATCTCTTGAAGCAATGTGGAGAAGAGGAGATTTTGGAATGCATCAGGGCTGTTCTGCAGGGCAAGCTTTTTCTATCGGCTGCTCTACATCAGCTGAGTTTACAAGGACATGAAGGTCTAAAGCCCCTAAGACTGGAAGTCTTCGCAAATAGCGGACTCAATCGCCGGGAGCAGGAGGTGGCCTCTTACCTTATTCAGGGGGAAAAAACTTCAACTATTGCCATACTACTTCATAAATCCAGACGTACAGTTACCGCAATTAAAAGGGACATCCTGCGAAAACTGAACATTGTAAATGTCGTCGAGCTGTTAAGAATATTTAATAACCCTTCCCAAATCCGCTAATACAGCCTGTTCCTCACTTTTGTCACACACTATTCATAGTATGAGTTTGTCATTTTGTTAACTAAAATTCTTTTTATGCGAAAGATTTTACAGTACTTTTTACCGGTACTTCTTGTTCTCCAAGTCGCCTGCTTCAACTATTTAGAGGCGCAAAACTGCTCGATCAATGCAGGGGTAAATGCCAGCATTTGCCTTGGAGCGCCAATCACACTGGATGGTAGTCTTGGCGGCCCTTCCAATGCTTCCACCGTCCAATGGTCGCTGATTAGCCAGCCCGCCGGAGCAAGCACTGTTATTTCAAACACTAACAGCCTGTATACAACGGCGGGAACGCCTACCATTATCGGAGCCTATACTTTCAGGCTCAGCGCTACTTGCGGTGATAATGTCGAAACCCAGGATGAAATAACCATTACTGTCAACCCTGTACCAAGTATACCAACTCAATCCGGTCCCTTTGATTTTCCGTGCTATGACGGTACACCAATAATTCTGACCGGCAGTGCTCCAACGGGTGGTGAAACAGTATCGTGGGAAACGATTGGGGGGAATCTGGGTAGTTTCGGATCGTCTACGTCGGCGAGTACTACATTTACTCCGAAATTCCCCTTGGATGAATGTTCAAATGTTCCTTATTCAATCACGATAAAATATACTATATCAAACGCGAGTGGGTGCGAAAGATCTGAGACACGCACATATAGTTTTTCTAGAAGTTATCCATTGGCAGCAGCGGCGGTTCCCACTCCGGTTTGTGGTTCAGGTACTATGTTAAAAGGAAGTTGTCCAGGCGCTGGTACGGCATTATGGAGCACCGTAAGCAAACCGATAGGTGCGCCTGATCCAGTATTCTCATCAGCGTCTTCCAGAAATTCATACGTGGGCAGTCTGGTCCCAGGAAGTTACATCTTCAGGTATACGCTATCAGGCGGCTGTAATTCTGGATCAGTTGATGTAAACGTGGATGTAACTGGTGGGTCCGGCGTATCAAACGCCAATGCTGGACAAGATCAGTATTTCTGTAATTCACCGGGTATGGCTTCGCTCGCGGGCAGCAGTCCCGCAGTGGGAGAGACAGTAACGTGGTCGATGCTTTCAGGAGGCACAACAGTGAGTTTTGGCAGTCCGAACAGTGCCAATACAACTGTTTCAGGGCTTTCTGATAGCGGTGCTCCGTATCATTTTCTTTATAAGATTAATAACCCGGGTGGATGTAGCAGCATTGATACCGTTGCGATATACGTCTATCCTAAGCTGGAACTCACCAATACCGGATATTCAATTTGTCATAGAACCGGCGTAGTCAATGCTGTGGGGGATGTAACCTTTGGCTCTTATGGATACAAGCAGCTTGATTCTGTTCAGGCCAGTATAACTTACCTGTCCGGCCCATTAAGTAGCGTTGATGGTGGCTGGTCGGTCGTAAGCGGTACAGAAGATGCTCCAATACCTGTAAATGTTACTCTTGGAGGAACGGTGACTGTCATGCTTGCTGGTGACTCTGGCAGTACGCCACTTTATGTACCGGGGCTAGCTAATCCTGAGTCAGGCCTATATTCAATTGAAAACTACTTCTTTCTGTATAATGTCGGTACCTACAAGTTTCGTGTATCCTATACCACTAAATGCGGTACTTTCGAAACTATTGTAACGGCAACTAGGGGTTACATGCCGGCAGCTGGAGTAAATGCTGGTACGGATGTTGCTTTGCCATGTGCTGCAACCACGGCCACTTTGGCGGGAAGCATACCTGACGGGGCTGGTAACAATTATGGTTTATGGAGAACAGTACAGATGCCTTCCGGTGCCACGGATCCCATCAACGGCAATAACCAAATGTTGCGCAACCCTTCCTTGGCAGGACTGGTCAATGGCACTTACATATTCAGGTACGCTAATAATCCCGGGCCGAATTGCGGGCTTGTGACCGACGATATCAAAGTGGTCATCTCCTCCACGCCCCCCCCGAGCCCCAATGCGGGAACGGATGAAACGCTGTGTGCTGGAACTATCAGTTTGGATGGTTCGGCAATTCCATCTACTGCCCTTGGATCGTGGTCGGTTGTTTCGCCGACGGGCGCTGCTGTTACGTTTTCTGACTCAACTATTGCGAATCCACAAGTGTCTGGATTGCTGCCTGGGACGAATTATATATTTAGGTATACATTAACCAATGGGTGTGGATCTTCATCAGATGATATAGCAATAACTACCTTGCCAAGTTCTTCGCCAGTTAAACCTATGGTCTCATTTGTTTCAGGAAGTAACTGTGGCGTTTCGAATCAAAGTTTCCCTTCAACCTTTGCTGTGGGGGTCAACCATACGGCACCTTCCGCAACCCAGACAGGGAGCTGGACTGTGGTTGCTTCTCCTGCAAGTGCGTTAACGAGTTATTCCGTGTCGCCTGTTAATTCGGGAAGAGACAATATAACGTTAAGTCTTTCTGGAGAAGCTTCTGTCAGCTTTATCTATTGCCTTACGGAGAGTACCTGTGCGGCACAATCGGTGTGTGATACAGTTACCCGACTCTATAAAAAGTCGACCAATATTGTGAACGCAGGTCCCGATCAACAGTTGTGCTCAATAGCAAGCTATCCGGCCTCTATAAGTTTAACAGGGACCAGCACAGCCCTAAGCACAGAGTGGTCATTGACATATAGTTCTAACGGGCAGCCGGTAACCATTAATACTCCGGGTGCAAACAGTACCACTGTTTCACTTCCTGCGGATGGAACTTACAGATTTCAGTATACCTATTTAAGTACAGATCCGTCCTGTGCTCCATTGACCGATTACGTTGAAGTAAATACATCAACCGGAGGTTCGATTGCATTGGCAGGAGATGATATCAGTTTCTGCGACCCGACGGGTACAAGTGCCCTGAATGCAACAGCCCTGACAAGCGGAACAGGTCAATGGCAGATAGAACAGGTCTTTTCAGGGGGCACTCCAGCCATTAGCAATATTAACTCGCCTACATCTTCAATTACCTTTACCCAGTCGGGTTCAGTTATGCTACGATGGAGTTCTTTTGGCAGCAACGCTGATTGCGGTCCTTCAAGTAGTGACTTAGTTATGGTGACTTATATTGCCCCAGCTAAGGCAGGTAACGATCAAAGTCTTTGCGAGAGCACCTCTTCGAATCTAAATGCCCAGAACGCGTCGCCAGGGACCGGCTCGTGGATTCAGGTGTCGGGACCCAATACTGCAGGTTTCGGAGATGCATCAAGTAATCAAACAATTGTTTCTGGATTGATATCCGGCTCCTATACGTTTCGCTGGTCGGTAACGGGCCCCTCGGGTTCGTGCGTGACTTCGGATGATGTTGTGGTAACGGTAAGTTCGGGTAACCCACAGGCCGACGCGGGTGTTGATTTCGAATCATGTAGCTCCGGATCCAAGGAAATCCGGCTGAATGCAACCGCTGCCCCTACCGGATCAACAGGTACTTGGACTGTACAGAGTTTTCCTGCCGCTGCAAGTGCCGGATCGTTCTCTAACCAAAATAATCCGAAGGCTATTTACAATGGCGTAACTACTCCCGGAACCTACGTCTTTGCCTGGACGATCGATAACGGTATTTGTTCGAGCACAGACTTTTTAACTGTTACCGCCGGCACAGATTCCTGTCCACCAATGCCTGTCAAATTAATTTCCTTCAATGCAAAGTCAGAGGGGGCTGTTGTGAATCTCTCTTGGACTGTTGCAGATGAAGTGGCATTCAAAAATTACGAGGTAATGCATAGCTTAAATGGAAGATTGTTTAGCACTGTGGGTGTCGTCGACGGTGAAAACCAAGATGCATATAGTTTTGTGCATACTACTCCGATTCCAGGTGAAAATTACTACCGTTTAAAAATGAATGACGACGATGGGACTTTTAGTTATAGCAAAATCAATTTTGTCAAATCGGGTACAGTTACGGAGGTAAGCGTTTATCCAAACCCCGTAAAATCATTTGTCAACATCAAGTTCCTACAAAGTCAAATTGGACAGCAGGTCAAGATCGAACTTTATAACACGTTGGGGCAAAAGGTTGTAACTAAGAGTCTTATTGTTACCAACTTGGAACAGACATTGCCGGTGAATCATCTGACTTCTGGGTATTATGTGCTAAAATTGCTGACTGAGAGTGGTAAATATGATCAAAAGAAAATTCAGATCGCACCCTAGATATTTTATACCCAACGGTCCGCTTTCAACATCTCCTATCGTCAACATTTCAGGGAAAGGCAAAATTCGGGTGGATATGGTCTTTGCCGCAGGGTCACAAAATGGGGCGGATAACATAAGATATTCGGTTCAGAAGGTGGTTGATGCCTGTCCTACCACGTTCAGGGGTTCGGAACACGATGTGCTGGTAACGAAACTGACCGAAAACTCAATTTTTTTCGATGTCCGTGTATGGACGCTGAGCGAAAACTATTGGGCAACTTATTACGATGTCCACGAAGGAATAAGCCGTCAATTCGCAACAGATGGCATTCAGGCCCCAAAACCAGCTGAAATAAGCGTAGCACTTAAGCAATAAAGGCCTGGAAATTTGAGTATGAACCGGGATATAATCCTGGCTGAATAAAATCAACAACTGGAGATTAATCGTTCGCTCTTCTGTATTTCGGGAGAGCGAATTTTAATGTCTGTACCTCAGGTAGTTCAATTGATAACAATGAGACCTGAGGCATCGACTGGCACTGCCCGTCAGGAAAACCGGATCACTTTTTCAAATAGCACTCTCCATACCAAAACAGGAGGGTCAGACCCACGTAAACCCAACTTTCAATGTTCAACTCTGCCGAATCATCGATGATTGCGTCACTCGCTGTAAGTGCGCTGCTTGTTTTGTTAATCATCTGTATTCTCGTATCTAATTTGCGTAAGTATTAACGCCATTAATGCTGACTTTTAAATAGTTGTGGGTGACAGTCCGAATGAATCCGGACTGTCACCCGCAAACGTATGGCAACCTCGTTAGATTTGCCTTATTTTGATATCATTACCTTAAATGACCGGTATTGATTATCGGTTCCTTTAACATTTACAATATAAAGCCCGGGAAGCAGATGAGCGACGTTGATTCCCTCATTACTGAACTTTCTGGACGTAAAGATTTTTTGCCCGTTTGAGTTGATTATTGAAATTTCTTTCACTTTCCCGGTTGTAAAACCTTTCAGGTACAGAAATTCGGTTGCAGGATTCGGATATGCTCCCACCTCTTCTTTAAAGCTGTAATTTACACTTCTGATGCCACTAAATGAGAAGGACATATCGAAATCTACCATACGAAGGCGATAAAGGTTCTGGTTTTGCAACGGCTCGCGATCTTTAAATTCGTACCGTTTCACGCTAGCGCTTTCGCCGTGTGAATGCACTATTCCAATCTTCTGCCATTTTTTACCATCCGGGCTGCGCTCGATCTCGAAACGGTCACTGTTGGTTTCAGTCGTCGTCGCCCAGTTTAGAAGTATGCCTTCGTCCATTGCCTTCGCCTCGAAGCTAATCAGGGTCACGGGAAGTGAGTACCAAATACCGGCGTCGACATTCATATTGAATTCGTTATCGGCCAGTGTTATTACAACGGTTTTTCCGTTGAAGTCGGCATCATTATTTGAGCCATCATTTAAACTACCGATAATTGGACTAAAAATATATCCTGATGGCAGACCACTAAACCCTACAATGTAGGAGCCTGCTGGCAGATCCGCGAAGCTGTAATAGCCCGTTGCATCGGTAGTTGTGGTGAGAAGCACTGTCACCCCGTCCGAATCATATAGCGTTACAGTAATTCCGGCCGCACCTACTTCTGTCGCATTCTGAGTTCCTAAATCCTTGGTGTCTATCCATACATAATTCCCCAGGCCAGATTTGGCAAGTGGTTGATTACAATTGATGCTGTTCAGATTTACGGTAACTACCTTGGTAATGCAATCTTCAAGGGTGATTGTACAAACGTAAGTGCCATTATTCGCGGCCGCATAAGATGCAAATACGATATCCTTCGAAGTTGCTATTTCCGGGCCACCATTGAAAGTCCAGGAATAACTTGCGTTGGTTATCTCTTCTGCACTCAATGTATAAGGCTGACCCAGACAGGGCTGTGCTGTATTAGTTACGTATACGGCAACGAGTGGTTTGATAGACACCTGCGTAACAGATGTTTTGCCGCACTGATCTGTGATCCTGACATCGTAATCAGTATCGGCCGACAGTCCTTCTGCTGTGTAGTTGTTTGGAACAGCAGTGCCTATGGTTGTGTAATTAGTCTCTGTAACCTTCTTCATTTCCAGCAGAAAAGGTCCAAAACCAGAGAACTCGAACACGGCCATGCCAGTTGTCGTGCTGCCTGTGCAGTTGACGCCTAATTTTTTCAAAACAACCGGCGCAGAACCCTGCGGTTGAACGATCAGCTCCTTGGTAATCTCCATATTTGCCTGTCCGCAGTCCGACATATCGGCGATTGCTTTCAGTGTGTAGGTTCCTGGCTCAAGGTTTGTGAAACTGCCGGTGGCGTTACTTGCGATTATTGTCGTACCCTGGAGAAGTTCATAAGTAATCACCTGTGTCCCATTGTAGTCCAGGTCGGCTGTTATTGTACCGGCTCCACCGCAAAGCTGTGTTACCGAGCCGTCAAGTGAGAAAGTTAGCGTGGGCTCAGTCGGGGGGATGGTAACAGGAACTTCCGTGGGGGGACAGGTCGGATCGGTCGGTGTAATCACAACCTTGTAACTTCCGGGGAAGATCTGTTCGAAATATATCGCTCCGTTGTATAATGTATATACGGTGGCATTGGCAACAAATGTGTTGGTCGCTGCATCAACTAACTTAAAACTTGAGAAGTCGTGGTTCGGTACATATCCGTTAATCTCTAACACCACATTAAACGTCCCTGTAGCGCCCACACAATCCAGTTTTGTGTCGAACCAGGTCACTACCGGCCCATTCGCTGGTGTAGGTGTATATATTGTTCTTGTCAAGCTGTCTTCGCAGGCATCTGAAACTACATATGTATAGTGGTGTGCATTGGGGAAAGTATAGGTATTACTATAATGGAATTGAAACGACTGGTCAGTTCCGGGCACAGGGTTGTCACTGGCATCAAAACCCTGAATGGTCACATTGTACGGATAAACGCCGTCATAAATATCAAAGGCTATATTGACACTATCCGTGGGAGAGCATCCCACATGCACCTGCGCCCACGATTTCAGCTCCGGTTTCTGTAATGGGTAACATGCTACGGTTGTCTCTCCACAGCGAGATACGGTCCTGATCAGTACGCTTTCTGCGGTGCTCGGGAATGCCAGGTCCAGGTCCGATTCGCTCATCACGATTACACTGTGATCTGGCCCAACGGATGTCGGAATCGTACAGGGGGCTCCGGCGGCGAGGTACCATATATCAACTGCGTAGGCGGAGTTTGTGGGATCTATAATGGTATTGTCATCTTCTCTCCGAAGGCTGGCCTTTGCCAGGCTTCCGTTGCATTGAGCTCCGTTATATGCCAGGGTTACTTTCGCCTGCGGATAAATAGGCTTGACGTCAACAGATTGTGTAATAAAATTGTTGCAGGCATCCTTAACCCTTACCTGATAGACGCCAAATGAAGTTGCAGTATAAATGTTTTCGGTGCCGTAGGTGAAATTGGCATCCGGTTCGGCCGCGTTGTCTGACAGCAGGAAAGCATACATCAATGGTGCCATGCCGCCATTTGCAGTGGCAGTAATGTAGGCACCAGCATTAGTGGTAGCGTTGTTTCGGTTATTTCCGCCACCACCGCCAATAGCGCATTCGTTTGAGACAGCCGCCGTCAAACTTAGTGGCGTATATTCATCAGCGACAGTAGCGGTAACGTCTGCAAACACCGTTCCGCACGTTATCCTGATCGTATAACTGCCCGCAGGTAACCCCGTGAAATGGCTGGAACTCTGGGAGGTAGTCTGATAACCTCCGGAAGCTGGACCTGAGATAATCTGGTATGTGGCAGAAGGCTCGGACTCCGCGCTCGAATGCACCAGGATTTGCCCGGAAGAAGGGCAAGTCGCTGCCGTTGCCACCGCGGGGGTAGTAGTAATCGATGAAGGGCATTGTGCGTAAGAAGCAATGCTAAAAAGCAGGAACGCCACTGCTAAATTTAATCTCTGGTGTAACTCAAAACCAGTGTCGGGGAATCTGGGGTGCGCACCTCGTCCGATCATGATCGAACTCCGGCGCGACCTGGTGAGAAATCGCGTAAAATGGAACATAGAATACAATGAAGGTTAAAAAAAAGAATTGTTTTGCCTTCGCAAACTTATTATTTGCCATAACCCTCAACTGTCAGAGGCGCACGGAGACGCATAAGTATTTGTATGGCACAACTAGTTGATTAACTACAAAATCCGGGGTGCAGACAAGGCATTCCTGCACTAAGAACATTTTATACCGGTTATTAATATACGTTGAATTTTACAGCGGAACTGGCCTCGATTATCTATGAATTTTTCCCCAATCGCCACTCCTGTTAAAAAGTCGAAGAGTTACTGATCATGAAGTGAAAATACATTTTAAAAAAACCTGAAATTTCAATAAGTACTTTATAAATTGGGACACAATAATTGCATTTGGTGGAGAAATTTCATCATTCTCCTTCGACGGATTTATGAAGCAAGTAATTTTTACCATTATCATTTTAGTTTTATTCCCACTTCTGTCGTCCGGGTTCCAGGGCCGGGAAATGCGCGAGTATTTTGCAACAAATTTTACGGCAGACAATGGGCTTCCTCAAAACAGCATTCGGAAGATCGCAGTGGATTATCTGGGTTTCGTTTGGCTGGCAACGGAAGGAGGGCTTGTCCGGTACGACGGCAGTAATTTCAAAGTCTACAACCGGGCGGCGCTGGACCTGGATAGTGACCGGATTCCTACTTTTAAACGAAACCCGGCAAAAGATGATTTTTATGCGATTGCCGAAGGAGGCAAGCTCATCAAGATTGACGGTGGTAATGCATCTGAGGAAACATCATACAGCACGGTGCGAAGCCTGGACAGGACCACGCTCCTTCCTATTCAGAAGCAAACCGGAGATCAATTTGTTATTCCCGATATGATTCCGGCAAAAAAAGTAAATTACCAGATCATACAGGGAAAGGGGACAAATTATTATATGTACCGCAACGAGAAGATTCTGTTCTGTCGGGCAGATTCTGTCAGACAAACACTCCGGTTTCCGGGCAAAATGTCATTTGACGTTCCTCCGCTTCGTTGGAATGAGGAAAGAAGCTCGGCATTCTTCGGGAAAGCGCTGAATGTGTACAATTTCATGGATATAGATGGCTCGTTATTTTATCATATTGGCGGCCACGGTTCTTACTTACTCTACCTTAATCCATCCTCCGAACAAGGCATATCGAAAATTAGGCTCACCGGTGAAATTGAATCCAACCCGGCTTTTATTAACAGGTCCGCAAATGTTAGCATAATACATAACCAGTTCAATAATCAAACTTTCGCTTTCCTGAATGATCATCTTTATCAAATAAGTTTCCGGAACAATCTCCTTGATACCAGGCTCCTTATGAAGGGGATTGACCTGAATGAGGATCATGTTTCCGCCGTTTACTATCAGGAAAAAGATGAGATAATCTTCCTCGGCAGCATTACCAAAGGGTTATTTGTATATACGCCTAAGTACTTTAAAACATTTTTGATAGGTGACGACACGGAGGATAATGTTTTTTATGCGCATCTCCCATATTCCCTTAACTCGATTATCACACCTCAAGGCTACACGGCCGACCTGACTAAACCTGGTGCCGGCGCAGAAAAAATTGCAAAGGATGAAAGCCTGAGAAGTAAATTTTTGATTCTCCGGGACAGGAAACAGTTCCTCTGGCTTGCAAAAATAGGGCCCAGGAATTTTGTTGAAAAGTTTAGTCCCGACGGTAAAAGGCTGATTAAATCCTGGTTTATCAGTGACGAACCTGTCAAATTTTATCAGGGAAATACGCGTGAAGGAATATGGATCGGATCCCGTTCGGGCACCTTATTCTATTTGGAGCAATCGCCCGGCAAATCCGATTCTATCGTTGTAAAAGCAAAAATTCCGGACAAAGAAATAACCTGGCTTCTGCAAAATGACCCTGAGCATGTTTTAATAGGAACAGTGAGCGGGTTATACCGTTATTCACTTAAATCGGATAAAATCTCTCAGGTTCGGGAGTTTAGAAGGTTGAATATCAGAACAATTTATGCTTCTGACACAAACAGGCTATGGGTTACCACTTACGGAAGTGGTTTTTACCTGATAGAAAAGGGCAAAATTCACAAGATGCCATCAGATCAAAACCGGTTCCTGGATTATGCCCATTGCATTTTGGAAGACAGCCTGGG
This sequence comes from Dyadobacter sp. UC 10, assembly GCF_008369915.1. Classification (NCBI taxonomy): domain Bacteria; kingdom Pseudomonadati; phylum Bacteroidota; class Cytophagia; order Cytophagales; family Spirosomataceae; genus Dyadobacter; species Dyadobacter aurulentus. Next base: position 4,479,026 of record NZ_VSRN01000001.1, read on the forward strand.
AAATTTCTGGTTCACTACAAATCAGGGGTTATTTCAGGCAAGAAAGCAGGATCTGATTGACTATCGGCGGGGAGAGGCTGGAAACTTTTTGTATCTGTATTACGACAAAAGAAATGGATTTCAGACCAATGAATTTAATGGTGCATGTCAACCATGTGGCGTTAAGCTTGCGAATGGAAGATTATCTTTTCCTTCATTGAGAGGCCTGGTTAATTTTAGTCCGGCCAAAGTGCATAGTCCCACTCTTGACGCCCCCTTTATCATACAAAACGTAAATCTGGATGGTAATAAGCTGACTTTCGGGGATACACTGAACCTTCCATTTGATTTCAAACACCTTACATTTTCGATAGCAACGCCATACTTTGGCCATAAAAATAATCTGAGATTCCTTTATCAGGTTAAAAAAAGCGATGGTCAGCAGAAAGCTGAGTGGCAAAATGTCAGCGCCGACCGTGAAATTTCCCTTTATAATATGCCATCAGGCAGCTATGTGCTTACAATCCGAAAAATTTCAAATTTTGGGAAGAAATATGTAGAGAAAAACTTAATTATCAATGTAGCAGTTGCCTGGTACCTTCGTCCCTGGTTCATTATTTTAGCAACATTAGGCTTTGTATGCACAATTCTTTTTTTTGTAAGATGGCGCACCTATTATCTGATCAAGCAGAATCAGTTACTCAGCCAGAAAGTAACCCGGCGTACAAAGGAATTGACTAATGCACTCGAAGACCTGAAAGTTTCCGACGACAAATTACAAGACCAATTGAAACGTCAGACGCAGATCATTGGTGTGATCAGCCATGATCTTAGGACACCACTTAAACATATCACGCTAAACAGCAAAAAATTACACGACCATTTGGAAGCAAATTATCCTTCCTTTCCGCAGCTGTTTTTAAGCAAAAGTATTTATGAATCATCCGACAAGATATTTGCATTGTCCGATGAGCTACTGAATTTCATAAAAATGACCATGAAAAGTCGGGGAGAAATTAAATATGAGCCTGTCGACATTGCAAGTATCCTGAAAGAAAAGCGCGACCTTTTTGCAGATATCGCAGCGGCTGGCGAAACCCGGATTGTTTTGGACATAGAGGAAAACCTGCCGGTTTTCACAAACCGGAATATGCTGGAGATAATTATTCATAACCTGCTGGACAATGCCGTGAAATCCAGTTGGCATGATTCGATAGTCCTCGGCTGCCACCAAGACAATGGAACAACCGTGATCTCAATCAACGACACTGCGCTGGGTATGCCCGCAGACATTGCAGGTTGGCTTTCCGATGCGGAAAATCGAGATGAAGGCATAGTTGACGACCTTCCGAAAAATATGGGTTTGGGCTTAATTATTGTAAAGGAAATGACCTATATGCTCAAAATTCGCATAAAAGCAGAAAGCGGACCGACCGGCACACAAATTCAACTGTTGGTTGACAAGCCTATTTAAGAATCTCAAACTTCTTTGCCAGGTCTATTATATTTTGAACCTGCATCTTTTTGAATATACTTGCACGATGTGTGCTCACTGTTGAAATGTGTACATCCAGCATTCCGGCAATTTCTGAGACACCTTTTCCGGACAATAATAACTGCGCAATTTCACGCTCGCGGATAGAAAGCTGGGGGGCTGCATCATCCTGGCTCTTCCTGGAATTTATAAATTTGTTGAGACTGTCGTCCTTTAATCTTTCACTTAAATAAATCTTTTTTCGGAGCATAATAGTTTCCAGGGCAGTCTTAAATTCCTGTTCGGGAGCATCCTTAGAGATATAACCGTCTGCGCCAGCTTTAATACATGGGAGCGCGTATAAATCTTCATCATAAGAAGAAAATATCAGCACCTTCACGGCTGGGTATTTTTCTTTGAAGTTTTCAATCATTTTAACGCTATTCCCGCCAGGGATGCCGATATCCAGAATGGCAAGATCATATGTCTTTTCGCTTGCTGAGAGCAGTGCCTTTTTAAAGGTGTCTACTTCGGTAATTACTGCGCCAGGCATGTATGTGTGAACAATTTGCCTTGTCCCCGATCGCATAATAGGATGATCCTCAGCAATAAGAATATTTTTCATCTCGCCAGCCAAAGTAAAGTTTGTAGCAAAACTACTATAAGAATCATGTGCACGCCACTTACTCTCTACCGATTTATTAAAGTGAAAAATCAAGAGACGATGGTAATCAAAAGCAGTACTTTTTGCAAGAAGGCAAAATCGGCGCGCGAAAATAACGGAACCTGACGTGTTCTGGCAGAGGTGAAAATTATGCAGTGAAATGGCTACCGGCATGGCAAAAAAGCAATAGGCCGGATACGTTTTTCACCTGACCTTGGTAAGTAGAAGGGAGAAGTGATCAAAGTGACTTTGTTCGACAAAATCATATTTAACATTTAGTTTAAGAGTTTCGCCTGAAAGCCTTCCATCAATCTCGATTTTTGTCTTTTCCTGCCCCTCATCCCAATTTGATGGCCTTACCTCGAGAAATGAAAACCTATCGACCCCTGTAATGGCCCCTCCATTCAAGACTCTGCGTTGGGCGGCGACTGTTTCAAATGGTTCCTCCTTTCTTTTTCTCAATTGGGTTTCTTCCGAGACCGACATGATAAGTCTGTGATGATCTGTCTCGCTAATTTTCACCCGATAAATGATGCGTACCGAGGTCGTATCCTGGCCGTCAGAAGATGAGCGCGTGCCGGTATACGTCCCTGTCAAACCGAGTGGTTTAGACTTATTACTATCAGTTTTTCTCGATAAACAAACTAATCCGACTAAAACAATAAATAGAGCGAGTGGTAATCTCATTAAACAAAAATGAATATGATATCATGTGCACTACTGCGCTTATATGCAGGCATTATGAAGGCCTACTATCGCCGTTCTCGGTACGCAATTGTATATCAACCTCCCAACAGAGCCGGGAGGTTGACATGGCTAACAGAATCAATTACTGGACTTTAAAAAAAGACAGCGAATAGCTGACATTGTACAGAAGATGCCGGTTATTAATTTCGAAGAAAATAAATAATCTCGTATAAATAAGTCAAAGTCCGGAGTTAGAGCCCGCTTTGCACAAGCGACACCAGCCTGCCCAGTTTTCGTTTAGATGCTCCGGCAGCGAGATTAACCAGCAATCCTTTTTTATCCAGCTTTCCAACGCTCTTCATCGCCTTTCCGATCAAATTCTCAACTTTTCCGGATTGTACGTTTCCTCCCAATGCAGAACTGCCCGCCTTTACCAGCGCCAGATTATTTAGCAAGGATGAGCTGTTTCCGAGCAGCCCCTTTTTGCCCCCTGAAAGCGAATTGTTAAGGCGATTGATGCCAATCAGCAATTTCACCTTGTTTACAAGCTTGCTCAATGCATCCCCCTTTATTTTACCCTGTGAAGCCAATGGAATGATAGCTTTAAGATCATTTACCTGGCCGAGGAGTTTAGAACCCAAAGGGCTACCAGCCGGGCCCGCTTCCTTTTCAAGAGCGATGGCAGCCAGGCCCAATGCATTTCCCGAAGCTTCATGCTCGCCTTTTTGGGTTAAGGAAAGTGCTTTTTCAAACAACCCGTCCACTGGCAAACTCTGTGATTGAGCATCAAGCGATAGGTACAGCATACAGAAACCAGCTGTGAAGGTTACGATTTGTTTTTTCATTTTGTAATTAATTGTTTAACTAAGAATTCCAGCCTCCACATCTGTCAAACTGTGATCGTTTCAGCAGGTCGCGATATTTGTTTGCTTAGGATGGCAGGCTATTCAGATACGGGATAATCCCATACCGGAATGCCGCGAAATTATTGTTAATGAAGACTTTCATCAGTAGTCGAATCCCAAACCTGGCTAAACATTTAATTGACAGGTGTCGAAAATATACTATTGGTGCATTATTTATCTTTCAGGCTAAAAAACAAAAAAGCAGAGCCCTGACTATGCAAGGGCTCTGCTTTTGTTACTCAGGCCAGCGTTCTAGTTGCTTTTGACCACTTTTCCCCGAAATGTTTGTACGCCCTCACGAACCACTTCCAAAATATAGACTCCCGGGGCGCAGCCTTCAAGATTGATCTTCTGCCGGGCCTGGATATTCTTTTGGGATATCACAAGTTTTCCATGCTGGTCATACACAGATACATCTTCTCCTCCTCTAATTCCTTTGATCTGTATCCTATCCGCGGTTGGGTTGGAGAAAATAACCATATCAACCCCTGAAACCGCGACAGCTATAGTTTTGCTGTATGCATAAGTCGCATCCAAATCGATCATTTTTAAACGATAATAACCGGTCGGATCCTGCTGTTCATGAGAAAAAACATAGCCTTGTCCGGAGTTGCTCTCCGGGGCCACCCGGCCAATTGTCCGAAAGGTTTTTGCATTGGAAGAATATTGTACTTCAAAATGGCTGAAGTTGGATTCCGCAGAGGTGGCCCAATTTAATGTTGCCAACGAATTCTCCCCTTTTCCTGTAAAACTGGTAAGCGTAACAGGCAATCTGCAGAGCGTGCTGTCCGAGGTAAATTCTACGTAGTCCGTGCTGGAACAAATGCCGTTGCTGACAGTCCAGGCAAAAACGTATTTGCCAGGGTGGGTCAACCCGTCATAAATCGCCTTCGGATCGTGAACGTCTGAAAAATTACCCTCAGTGGTGCCGGCTGGCCTCCTGATTACCGACCAACTTCCGGTTGATCCGGCTAATGACGGGCTGGCGTTAAGGTGCATCTTGTTGGTCCCGCCACTGCATGCGGCTGAATCGGCCCCCGCAACGGCGGTATCGCTATTCCCGGAAATGGTCACAGACACATCATCTGTCGTTGTACAGCCAGATCCGTTGTCCACTGAATACCGAAAGATGTAACTGCCATCTGTAAGCCCGGAGACAAGGGTTTGCGGACTGGATGTGTTCTGTATGCTTGCGGACGGACCGGATGTCTGTGACCACGTCCCGGTCGCAGGGGAAGGATTAGCCGCCGACAGATTGACTGACGAGGCATCGCAAAGCGTAAGGTCACTGCCTGCATTGGCCGGGGCTGTATAGGTCACAGTCAGCAGGTCCGAGCTCGAAGGGCCGCATTCCGTGATACTTCCGTAGGAATTCCATTTCAGAATAGCTGACCCGGAGCCGTTGAATGTGAGGTTGGAGGTAGCGGAAGTCACGGTTCCGATGACGGGTGCATTTCCGTTAAGTACCTGATAAACCTCCCAGCGGCCATTGGTTACCGGTGATCCGTTCAATGTGGTGACGCCGGTAGTATTGCAGAATTTAATATCATCTCCGGCAAGGGCGATCTGGCCCGGCGACGACGTGGTGACCTGCATGACGTCTTCCCCTAACAGTCCCTGGCAACCGGGATCAGTGGTACTTTGAATTTGGTATTGAAACCGGTACATACCGTCTGAGGGGATTGTCACATTGGTATTAGCACTGGACGGAGTTGCAATGGTAGCCTGCTGGCCGTTGGAACTATACAACTGGCTCCAAAGGACCGGGCCCGTGCTGGCCGAACCGTTCAGACTCACTGTAACAGGGTAGGAGCTAACAGAGCAAATTTGCTGGCTTGCCCCTGCACTGAACGGTGCGTCAGTAGATTTTCTGATATAGCCTGTAACCGTATCGGAAACCGACGCCGACGGGCAAGTCGAGCTGCTGAGCGAATAAATAACGGAAAATACAGTGGATTGCGTAACGTTCTGCAATCTGATAGTCGTACTTGTCGGACTGTTGGAGGTGGCAGTGTGGGCGATACCTGACGGCTGTGAGATCACAGTCCAGGTTCCTATAGTACCAGGATCAAGAGCGGGATGGTTGAATACGATACTCACATTGGATGGAAGTGTGCTGTTAATGGTACCGCAATTGGCCAGTGCGCTGCTTGTAATAGTGGGCTTCGCCGGACCGACGGAGCTGTTCGTTGTGATAGTGACTTCATCAAAGCTGGATCCACAGCCGTTGGTCAGCGTATACCGCAGCGTATATGAGGTATTGGGTTGCAGGTTATTGACTGTCGGGTTCGGGATCGATGGATTAGAGAAGGTAACCCCGGAAGATGCCGGGCTCACAACTGTCCAGCTGGCAAAGGCGTCAGCAGGCACAGCCGATCCGCTGAGCTGCACGCTTCCCGCGCAGCCGGTGATATCCACGCCGGCGTTGGGGGCAGGCGGTGGTGTGTTCGACACGACAACCTTCACTTCGTCAAATTGGTTAGCGTTGCAGGATGGCCCCGTATTGTTCGTGTAGCGAAATACATAGGTACCGGCAATAAGACCGTTGATAGGTGGGTTTCTTAAAGCCTGATTTGCGGGCGTGATCGGATTGGTGGCGCCAGCCGGTAACTGGACCGCGCTCCACAATCCTTTTCCATTGGCAAGGTTACCCGCCAATGTTGCACTGGTAGCAGTGCAGGGCAGCGCTACATCCGTTCCTGCATTCACCCCTGCGCCTGTTAGCCCCCTGGTGATCGTCACATCTTTTTCCACCGTCCCGCATTCGGTCGTAACGCTCACCCGGAATTTGAATACACCTACGTTGTCATTTAGACGAAAGAGGAAGTCCAGGTTATAGAGTTGCGAACTGGGGTTCAAGGTCTGAACATACAGGTCGCTCCTGGAAAGGTTCCACGTATTGGTCTGCCCGACGGTCATACTCTGAAATGAGATAACCGAGGCGCCACCGGATGCCTTGCGTACGGCACTATTGACAAAGGCGCCTGCCGGGCCGGAAAGAAAGGTAAGATTCACAACGGCAGTATCGAGCTGGTTGTATGTGTAAGTGCTGGTGGCGACAGGGGTAATCTGGCCGGTGCCACTACTTGAACAAGCTTCGGTGTCCGAACCTATCAAAGTGAGTTCAGGGCGTTTGTATATGGTAACCGAATCGGAAGTGAAACAGGTGCCGTTACTAATGGTATAGAGAAACGTATAGGGAGCACCGCCTGTGGTCAAGCCGCTGGCAGTCGTATTGAATCGGTTTGGATCTGCAATCGTAGCAGCAGTACCGCCCGATAACTGGCTCCACGTTCCGGTTTCGCCCACAGCTGGTTTGTTGCCCGCCAGGGAAACCACGCCAGGTATCTGGCATTCATATTGGTCGCTGCCTGCGTTGGCCTGTGTTACAGCAGAGGAACCCGACACTGTTACGTTGACGTCAACCGAACCGGGACTGCAGCCGCCGGAAACGGTATATCTGAATACATAACTTCCCGCGATAAGCCCTGTCGCCGCAGTTGTTCTTGCGTTGGCGTTATTGATAGTGGCTGTATTAGGGCCTGAGACCTGCGTCCAGGCGGCAGTTCCGGTGCCGGGGCAGCTTCCTTTTAAGATGGTCGTAGTGCCGCAAACCTGGGTAGGGTTAGCGGTTGCATAAAGACTGTAGTTCCTGGAAAAAGTGTAATTCCTTGTGACAGTACTCTCGCAACCGCCTGCCGACCGGACCGTGTAGCGGATGGTAATGGAAGACGAATTTGCACATTCGTCAATGTTGAACGTTGGTGTAAAAGTGGTATTT